>CAZIXS010000038.1:0-19359 GCA_964543335.1 uncultured Phycisphaeraceae bacterium
AGCTGCGTGGCGGGGTTCTGTACACCCGATTGCCCGGACGCGAGCGGGGCGAGCATCACAATTGCGGCGAAGATTGACAACAGATTTCGCATCACTGTTCCTCCCTGGGAGTGTGATGCCATTGTGACTAATAGGTTCAAAGAAAGCCATGGGTTTCCGGCTCCCGATAGGAATTCGTGTCTTCCGGTTGCCACCGCATGGTTCGTAAGCCGTACTTTTACAGGCCACCCGTTGCCATTCGAGTCAATCTGTGGCACTCAGATCGCTGACGCTTTTGCGGAGCAGTTCGGCGTTGAGGCGGTGCAGGAGTGCTCGATTGTGCTCGTACACCCAATTGGAAAGAAATGCGAGATCCCAAAGCCAAAGTGCCGGAATCGCGAGGCCTATTCCGATTGGGAGTAGCAGCAATGGTTCGGGAGCGTTGAGATGGTGAAACAGTGACAAGAGTATGGCGGTGAGGAAATACAGCGATGGGACAATCAATGCTGATCGAGATAAGCCTAAATAGAATCGGTGCGCCCCCATGGGAAACAACAAAAAGAACAGGACATACGCGATCCAGGTCGATTTGCCGCGATCGAGATAAGCGAGTACCAACTGCTCTGTGTCCGCTCGGTCGTCAGCGGCTGTGAACTCCAGAAACTCGCGCAACGCATAGTCCATCGTGAACCTTCCGCGACCGGTCCTAGCCGATCCGCTCGGCCTTCGGCTCGCGGCTCATCAGCGCCTGGATCCCGTCGATGGGGTCGAGCCCTTCGTTCAGCACGCGGTACACCGTCTCGCAGATCGGCATTTCCACGCCGTGGTGCTCCTTGAGCTGCATCAGTGAGCGGGCGGTCGCGACGCCTTCGACGACACTGTCGGTGCGCTTGAGGTAGTGGTCCAGCGTTTCGCCCTTGCCCAGCGCCTCGCCGCACGAGCGGTTACGACCCTCGGGGCTGAAGCAGGTGGTCGCGAGGTCGCCCGAGCCGGCGAGCCCATAGAAGGTTTCGGCCTGAGCCCCCATCGCCAGCCCCAGGCGGGTCGCCTCGGCCAGACCCCGCGCCAGCAGCGCGCTCTTCGCGTTGAAGCCGGCCTTGAGCCCGTCGATGATGCCCGCGGCGATCGCGATCACATTCTTGCACGCGCCCGCCACCTCCACCCCGATTGGGTCGGCGGAGGTGTAGATCCGCAGGTAGGTTGTGGTGAACAGGCGCTGGGTGGCCTCGGCGAGGGATTGATCGTCTGATGCCGCGATCATGGTTGCCGGCAGACCCCGCGCGAGTTCCGAGGCGATCGTCGGCCCCGACAGCACCCCGGTCGGGCGCGGCGCGGGCTCGTCCATCACCTGGCTGATGATCTGCGTGGGGCGCAGCAGGGTGGAGTTCTCGATGCCCTTGGCCACCGACATGATCCCCGCGCTGGGCGCGTGCTCCCGGATATCGGGGGCGAGGCCCTGCCAGACCGAGCGGATGAACTGGGTCGGCACAGCCGCGAGGATCAGGTCCGCCCGCTCGAGGGCGGTCCGGGCCGATCCCGTCACGGTGATGGATTCGTCCAGCGTGATCATCGGGAGCCGGGAGGACCGGCGGGTCTGCGCGAGCGAACTCGCCGATTCCGGGTTGTGGCACCACAGGGAAACCCGCGGCTCGAAGGGCTGAGCCGCGGCGATGTGGGCCATCACCAGGCCCATCTGGCCGTCGCCGATGATCGCGAGTCGTCGGATGGGCGATTGTGGCACGCGTGGTCCTCGGTGGAAGGGTTGGTCAATGCAGGAGAATCCGTGGCTTACCTTATGGTAACGCCGGGCAGAACCGCGGATCCGCGCGTTTCTTGCGCGGCTTGGCCCGGTTTGGTTTCCCGCGAAACCTCTGGAATCCCCGGTTTGCTCCGAACCGCCGGGGAGGGGCGAGCGTATGGAGCCTGTCCGAGGATCGGCGGCACCGGGCACTTCTGCGCGGGGCGTCCGTTCGGTCTAAGATAGTGGTGCCGCCGGGCTTAGGCTCCGGCGGGGTGGAACAACCCAACCCGACGATGACCCGACGCGCGGTCCACGCGCACGAGGATATCCAGCACATGTCGAATCAATACCGCGAGAACGAGCGCGATTCCCAGAACGATGCCCCGGCACCCATGCTCAGCGGTGCCTCGGAGACCGAGATTCACCCCGGTGAAAAGGTCGAGCACTCGCACGCGGGCAAAGGCTCAAAGAAGAAGGCCGATGGTATGGCCTGCTGCTCGCACCACGAGCAGAAGCTCGAACGCTGGCTTGTGGTCTATCTCGCCGGTGGGGCGCTGGTTCTGGCTTCAACGATCATGGGATTCTTGGGTGTGCCAGACGAAGTCCGGAATGTGCCGGCCTTCCTCGGCGCCTCGGTCTTGGCACTCGGGCTGTTTGTCCCCGCCGTCAAGGAGCTCTGGCTCGGCCGGCCTTCGACCTCGTCGCTCGCGGCTCTGGCCATCATCGCGATGTTCTCGATCGGCGATTACGCCGCCGCCGGCTATGTCGCGTTCATCCTGCTGGTCTTCGACCAGGCCTTCCGTCGCACCGCGTGGGGCGCCCAGCGCGCCATCGAAGAGCTGGTCGGCCTCACCCCGGACATCGCTCGCATCGTCGAGAACGGTGTGGAGCGCGAAGTCCCGCTGGCGCAGGTGTCGGTCGGCACCATCGTCCGCGTCCGCCCCGGTGAAAACCTGCCCGTCGACGGCGTGGTGATCTCCGGTGAGTCCTCGATCAACCAGGCCTCGCTGACCGGTGAAGCGTTGCCCGTTGAAGTCGGCGCAGGCGCGGAGGTCTACGCCGGCACGACCAACCTCAACGGGACCATCGAACTCCGCACCACGCAGGTCGGCGGCGACACCACCATCGGCAAGGTCGCCGAGTTGATCTCCGAGGCCGAGTCGTCCCGCACGCCGCGCCAGCTCGTCATCGAGCAGGTCGCTCGCTACTTCGTACCGGTCGCTTTGGTGACCGCGGGCCTCGTCTACTACATGGGCATGGGCAACGATGCCGAGGGCAACATGGCCGAAATCCGCGCCATCACCGTGCTCATCGCGGTCTGCCCCGCGGCTCTGCTGATCGCCGGTCCGATCACCATGACCTGCGCGTTCACCGCCGCCGCCCGTCTGGGCATCATGATCAAGCAGAGCCAGCACCTCGAGGCCGCGGCCAACTGCGACACTTTCGTGTTCGACAAGACCGGCACCATGACCACGGGCAAGTTCGCGGTCTCCCGCCTCGCGCCCGCCGAGGGTGTGAACGGCGCGGAACTGCTCAAGGCCGCCGCTGATGCCGAGCAGGCCTCGAACCACCCGCTTGCCCGCTCGATCATGCACACCGCCCAGAAGGCCAAGCTCACCCCGGCCGGCGATGTGACCGCCGAGGAAATCCACGGTGCCGGTGTCCGCGCCAAGGTCGGTGGCGGCGAGATCCTCGCCGGTCGCCCGAACTGGCTCATCGAACTCTTCCCGGGCATCGCCCAGCAGATCGCCTCCGTTGAAGAGCAGATCGATGGCATGTCCGGTGTGCATGTGGTGAAAGACGGACGCTACTTGGGTGCCGTCGGACTCGAAGACCGCCTGCGCTACAACACCAAGGGCGTGGTCGAAAAGCTCCGTGAGCTCGGCTCGCGCAGCATCGTGCTGATGACGGGCGACCGCTTCGCCGTCGCCAAGCGTGTCGGCAAGACCGTCAAGGTGGACCGGATCGAGGCCGAATGCCTCCCCGAAGACAAGCACCGCATGGTTCGCCAGATGACCGCCGATGGTCGGCGCGTCCTGATGGTCGGCGACGGTATCAACGACGGCCCCTCGCTCGCCGCTGCGGATGTCGGCGTCGCCATGGGTCTGCACGGCTCAGACATCGCGACGAACTCGGCGGGCATCGCGCTCATGACCGATGACATCTCGCGCGTCCCCTTCCTGGTCATGCTCGCCCGCCGCGCCCGTGTCATCACCGTGCAGAATGTCGTCATCGCGGTCGTCTCGGCGATCGTCGGCCTCGTGCTCGCAGCGTCCGGTGTCTTCACCGCCATCAAGCTCGGCGTGATCGGTGCCGCGGTGTTCCACTTCATCCCCGAAATCCTCGTGCTGCTCAACAGCGCCCGCCTGCTCCGCTTCGGCGAGGAGTTCTCCGAGCAGGAGAACTTCCAGGCCGCCGGCGCAGCCGCCTCTTCAGGTTCGATGTCAGGTACACCGGTTGCTGCTTCGGCACCGCAGATGGCCGCGGCCACGAACTGATTCCATCTCGATCGAGAATCTTCGCGCCGCCCACCGGGCGGCGTTTTCATGCGCCCGCTTTGCGAACATCGCCGCGTACGGGTAAAACCCAAGTGAACCGCGAGGCGGTTTGCCAGCAAGGAGAGTTTCCATGGACGCCAGCGACGCCTCCCACGGACCAAGCCGCCCGATCGAGCACAGCGAAGAGCACATCGAGCGACAGGCCATCCGACACTTCGAAGCCATGGTCGAGAGCGTCGGGGTGAAGAAATTCGCCGATGGCATCGGCCTCTCCACTCGCCAGATCAACCGCATTCTCGCTGGGGCGCAGCCCAACCCCGTGAACCGCCTGA
Source organism: uncultured Phycisphaeraceae bacterium (assembly GCA_964543335.1). Lineage (GTDB taxonomy): Bacteria > Planctomycetota > Phycisphaerae > Phycisphaerales > UBA1924 > JANSXG01. The sequence continues at coordinate 4,551 of CAZIXS010000038.1, forward strand.
TCAAGTGCATCCAGTCGAGCACGCCGGAAACAGGCGATGCCGTGCTGGACTTTCTCTGCAAGGAAGCGGGGGGCCACTTCATCCGCGACGAAAGCGGCCTGGACTCCGCCGCGCTCAACGCGGTGAAAGAATGCGCTCAGGCGATCGCCGCCATCAGCGATGGGAAAATCTGCCCGATCGCCGAGAACGAAATCCGCGAAGCCATCGCCGCCCTGCTCGCGCTGAGCCGAGTGATCCGCAATCTTCGTGATTCCGGGCATCAGGGCGAATTGGACATCCCGACCTACTGATCCGGTCGCTCATTTGACCGAGTCCCAAAACCAAAGCGGCCCGGAGCTTGGAAGCCCCGGGTCGCCGGAGGAGAGGAGAGGGAGAGAGCGTCCCGATTGAGGCCTGTGCCTGCCTCAGCCGGGTGGAGGATGTGTGCCCGCCCCCCCACACCAACACATACGCACCGCGATGCGCACGGTTCGCGCTTTCCACAGGTTCTTCGCAATTCAGCATCCCGGCTTTCACCGAGAACCCCCTGTCAGACCACGGTTTACGAGACCGTGTCCTCCAGATGGCCCGCCCGATCCGCCTGACGGGCGTTCGAGGGGTTCTTGGCGATGATGCGGATTTCGATTTCCTCGTCATCCTCAGGGATCAGGGCATCCAGCTCGCGCCCGATCCGACCGGCCAGGTCATTGAAGGAGAGCTGCACCGGTCCGAGCCGCAGGTTCAGCCGGTCGCGCACGGGCACCTCGCCCTCCACACGCCGATCATTCACGAACGAGCCGTGCGTCGATCCCAGATCGCGATACACCCACTGGCCATCGTCGATCTGCTCGATCTCGCCGTGCTTTCGCGATACCGCGGCGTTGTGCAGCCGGAACTCGCACTCGCGACCACGACCGATCCGCACCAGACGCTGTCCGGTCAGTTCGATCCTGCCCAGCACCGTGGACTGTCGATCGCGTGCAATGATCTCGTACATCTGCAGGCCCCTTCCGCGGGCTCTCTCCTTGGCCGGATCCGGGAGAACCCGTGCCTACCTATCCATCGTACAGGTCCGGGCCGGAAATCCAAGAATCACTTTGCCAATGATTCTCCCCAGATGTGGGCTAGCCATGGATTATGGGACCCCTGGGTTTTCCAGCCCATACGCCCGGTGTGGACGGCGTAACCCCCCAACTACGCCTGTTCCGCGGCTCCAGCACAGGCCCACACCGACCCGAACCAATTCCGCAGACCGGATCCAATCGAGTGCGCCGAACGCCGAATGCATTCCCGCGGGCAGTCACGCCCGGTTGTTGAGGAGGCCGCGATGGCTGTTCGACTCGGTGAAATCCTGGTTCAGCAGGGCCTGCTTTCTGAGGAGCAGGTGCAGGACATCCTCCGCCACCAGCGGACGACCTCCCGCCCCTTCGGTGCCTTGGCTGAAGACCTGTTCGGCGTGACCGAGCAGCAGGTCGAACGCGCTTGGGCCATGCAGTACGAAGCCATCTCGCAGCGCGTTGATCCGACCGTCGAGCCCATCAGCGGCGATGCGCTCCTCGCGGTGTCTCGTCGTCAGGCCTGGCAGTTCCGGGTCATGCCGATCCGCTTTGATGAGGAAGGTGAACTGATGATTGCCACCACCGCCGAGCACCTCGCCCGCGCCCTGCGTTTCGCGTCGCGCTGCCTCGCCGTGCCGTGCTATTTCGTGATCGCCGAAGCCGACCGCCTCGGTGAAGCCCTCGCGGAGCACTTCCCCATGGGCGGGCTCGGTAAGGAAGCCATCTCGGCACCCATCCGGATCAAAGACGACCGCGCGGCCTAATCGCCCCACCAACCAAAAACACCAACGCCCGGGCCAGTGGCTCCGGGCGTTGTTTGTTTCTGGCTTTAGGAGTTCTCAGACCAGGGCAGGTGCGATTTCCTCGACCGCCGCCTTCAGTTCGGCGACCTTGTCGGTCTTCTCCCAGGTGAAGGTCTCGTAGCTCTTGGTGCTGCCGTCCTTCATCTTCACCTCGATGGTGCCGGGCTGGCGTCCGAAGTGGCCGTGCCGGGCGGTCGGGCTGAAGATCGGGTTGGACAGGCCCAGCGTGCGGATGATGTTGCGGGGCGTGAGCTTGAAGACCTTGCGGACCGCCTGCTCGATCGCTTCGTGCGGGTACTTGCCGCTGCCGAAGGTGTCCACGTGGATGGAGGTCGGCTCGGGCACGCCGATGGCGTAGGAAAGCTGGATCTCGCACTCGTCGGCCAGGCCGGCGGCGACGATGTTCTTGGCGATGTACCGGGCCATGTACGCCGCCGAGCGGTCAACCTTGGTCGAGTCCTTGCCGGAGAAGGCCCCGCCGCCGTGACGACCGCGCCCGCCGTAGGTGTCCACGATGATCTTGCGACCGGTGAGGCCGACATCGCCGTGCGGTCCGCCGATCTCGAACTTGCCGGTCGGGTTCACATGGATGACGCGCGGGTCGGAGTCGAAGCCGTGCTCCTTGAGCACCGGCATGATGATGTGCTCGATGACCTGCTTCTTGAGCTCGGCCTGCTGCGTCTTCAGCGACGCGGCGTCGGTGCCCGACCACTTCGGGCCGTGCTGCGTGGAGAGGACCACAGTGTCGATGGCGATCGGCTTGCGCGTCTCGATGTCGTACTTCACCGTGACCTGGCTTTTGGCGTCCGGGCGGAGCTGCTCGATGATGCCCTGCTCGCGCACCTCGGCGTGGCGCTCGACCAGGCGGTGCGAGAGCTGGATCGGCAGCGGCATCAGTGCCTCGGTCTCGCGGCAGGCGAAACCGAACATCATGCCCTGATCGCCCGCGCCCTCTTCGCCCTTCTCGCCGTCGTCCACGCCCATCGCGATGTCGCTGGACTGGTTCTTGATCGAGGTCATCACCGCGCAGGAGATGTAGTCGAAGGCCATCGCGCCGTCGGTGTAGCCGATGCGCTGGATCACATCGCGCACGATGTCGGGGATCTCGACATAGGCCTCGGTGCGGACCTCGCCCGCGACCACGGCCATACCGGTCGAGACCATCGTCTCGCAGGCGACGCGCGAGTTTGGGTCCTGAGCCAGCATCGCGTCGAGCACGGCGTCGGAGATCTGGTCGGCCACCTTGTCAGGGTGACCCATGGAGACGGATTCGGAGGTGAACAGGTAGGTCGACATCGCGGAGGCAACTCCTCGTCGGGAGGGAAAATGGCTCAAAAAGCGGACCCCCACGCCACGGGCGCACGGGCAAGAGCACAGTCTATGGCCCCGCGGGTGGGGGTTCAATGAGGCGTCGAAAGCGGTTGCCCCGGGGCCGATATCTGCGAGATCATCGAGGGCTGGGGGTAGACCCGGGCGCGTCGATGGCGGGCTGTTCGATCAGTCGGCCCAATCCGCCCGTTGGAACGCGAGACAGAAGACCGCGGGACTGGCGGAGACCAGCGTGAGGCGGGCGCCTGCGGCGGCGGCGCTGGCCCGCGCGAGCGCCAGGCCGAGGCCGGAGCCGGGCTTGGTCATCGAGCGCGATCCCCGGTGGAAGGGCTCAAAGATCGCTTCGGCCTCGGCGGGGTCGATGCCCGGGCCGTCGTCGCGTACTTCGAGTCGGATTTCGGTTGCGTCGATGTGCACCGACAGATCGATGTGCGTGTCAGGCGGGGTGTGGACGATCGCGTTCTCGAGGATGCCCGTGAGCGTCCGTGCGAAGTCCCCTGCGCTCGACATGACCTGTGCGGGAGTTCCGGTAAGCGAGATAATGTGACCGCTGCTTTCGGCGAGGGGTTCGAGGCGGTTGATGACTTCGCGGGTGTGGGAGAGCAGGTCGAGGGGTGCGAGATCTGGCCTTGCGTTCTCGGTGCGGGCGAGTTCGAGCAGACCGGCGGTGAGATCGGCGAGGCGCTGTGATTCCTCGAGCATGCTGGCGATGGCCTCCGCGAGCTGCTCGGCCTCGTCGGGGTGGCGGACAAGCGCTGCTTCGCCGATGGCTCGCTGAGCAGCCAGCGGCGTGCGCAGCTGGTGGGAGGCGTCGGCGGCGAATCGTCGCTGGGTGCCGATGGCCTTCTGGAGCCGGGCGAGCGTCGCGTTGAGCGTGATCGAGAGCTTGTCGAACTCATCGCCGGAACGACCGACCTGCACGCGTTCGTCGGGTCGGTCGGTGGTGATCCGTTCGAGGTCTTTGCCAAGCTGGCGTACCGGTCTCAGCGCGCGGCCCGCGACAATCCATCCCATCGACAGTGTGGCGATCGCCACGAGCGGGCTGGACGCGAGGATGAGATCGGCGAGCAGTTGGAGGGCGTCGTGTCCGGTCGTTTCGTCATCCGCCACACCGATGACGATTCTGCCCTGCGGGGTTTCAACACTGCCGTAGCGCACCCGCACAATGTGGGAATCGATCTCATGTAGCCCTCCCGCGATTTGCCGGTCAGGAAGGTTGAAATGCAACCAGCCAGGAGAGCGATGAAGCAACGAGCCGTCCTCGGACCACGCGGCGTAAGCGTGCACGAGCCCTTCCTGTCCGGGCTGTGTGAGATCGCCGGGGTTGAGTCGTATGCGTTCGCTGATTTCCTTGAGGCTGTCACGCAGGTAGTTCTCAGCGCGTCGTTCGAGCACTTCCCTTTCAACGACAAGGATACCGACGGCGACGGCGCAGAGTACCGCTGCGGAAGCGGTTGCGAACCAGATCGTGAGACGGGTCTGGATAGACAGTGGCTTCAAGAGGCGTCCTCAAGAAGGAACCCGAGTCCACGGACGGTCTTGATCGGCGATTCTGCTTTGTGGCCCTCGAACTTGCGTCGAAGCCGCGCGATGTGCACATCGATCAGGTTGTCGGTGCTGGCGCTGCGGGTGTGTTCGGGCCACAAACGGTGAACAATGGCGTCTCGAGATATGACGCTTCCGGGCGTGCGAGCAAGGAGGATGAGCAGGTCCCACTCGGTGCTGGTGAGGGGGATGTTCTCGCCGCGCAGGATGGCTCTTCGCGCGAGCAGATCGAGTCGGAGCGCGCCGCGGACGATCTCCTGATCGTTGGAGGCCCCGCCCCTGCGCAGGAGGGCCTTCACGCGTGCGACGAGTTCGGACATGGCGAACGGTTTGGCGAGGTAGTCGTCGGCTCCTGCGGAGAGTCCGTCCACGCGTTCGTCCACGCTGGTCATGGCGGTGAGCATGATCACCGGTGTGGAGCAGCCTTGCCGGCGCATGGTCTGGAGCACCGACAGACCGTCGCGTCCGGGCAGCATGCGGTCGAGCACGATCACATCGAATGCCTTGGTGGTGGCCAGGTAGAAGGCGTCCTCTCCGCTGGCGCAGAGCTCCACACGGAAGCCTTCGGCCTCGAGCGCGAGGCCGACTTCTCGGGCGATCTTGAATTCGTCTTCAACAACTAATGCACGCATGGGCATCGGTCTCCGGGGTTGTTCTGTTTCCGCTCGGTCGGTCGTGTGCGATGCAGCCGCTTAGCGCAGGATTGTAGTGTGGCTGACTCTGGCATGGCCTTGGGGCATACCGCAACGATCGGACTCGATGATGTGATCAATGAAACAGGGGCGACTGCCCGGAAGCAGTCGCCCGTTGGACTCTCGGTGAATCGGCTGTCTCAAGCCTCTGATTCGATCGGATCAGTTGCTGTAGACCGTGCCGAAGGTCGAGAGCAGGATGTTGAGGTCGGTGAGGTCGACCGCTCCGTCAAAGTTGAGGTCGCCGCTCAGGTTGGGCGTGCCGAAAGTCGAGAGGACGGTGTTCAGATCCGCGATATCGACGACGCCGTCGTCGTTCGCGTCGCCGGGGGTCAGCGAGAAGAGAGCGGTCGCGGCGATGGATCCGTTGGCCGGGAACTGCAGGTCGATGTGGGCGGGGCCCTCGTCGCTGACTTCGATGACCTGTCCGGTGAGGGCGTTGACCTCAACTTCCCAGCGACGGTCGTTGAACAGGATGTCCACTTCCCAGAGCAGCTGCCCGCCGTCACGCTCGAGTTCCAGGTCGTAGATGAAGCCGCCGCCAAGAGCGTTGACGCCGGTGTTCGCGGCGTCTTCGCGGCTGACCTGAGCTTCGGCGAGGTTCGCAGCAATCTGCACGGCATTCTCGTCGGAGGCATCGGTGTCGATGATTTCGCCGGTGCCGGCGTTGAGGTACACCTCAATGCTGGTGAGCGTGCTGGCGTTCACCAGGTCGACTTCCCAGACGAATGCGCCCTGGCGGAACTCGAGCTCTGAGGCGAAGGCGACGAAGCCGGGGTTGGCGGCTTCGGATGTGGTCATGGAGTCGAGGACGCCGATCTCGACGGTCCCCGACCCGGGACCGGCGGGGCCATCGAAGTCCGAGTCCACGACCTCGCCGGTAAAAGCATCGAATTCGATCGAGCCGATCAGCTGTCCCGAGGCGTCGGCGTAGTAGGCATCAAACACCAGCTGTCCGCTGGCGGCGAAGTCGAGCTCCAGCTCATCGAGCAGCAGGCCCTCGGGGCCGTTGAGCGCCAGCGCGATCGCGTCCGGCCAGCGCAGGGCATCGGCGGTGTAGGCGGCGGCGAGGGCGGCCATGCCGGGCTCGAGGGCTTCGGCGTCGACCTCGATGATCGCGCCGGTCGCGGCGCTGATCTCGATGTCGCGGTAGAAGGTCTGGGCGAAGGACTCGACATCGAAGCGGTTGTTCTCCCGGTCGATTTCCAGAACCGTGTCGTTCGGGAACTGGCTGCTGGCGGTCGCGAACGCGCCGGCGAACCCGACGCCGTCCGACGCGAAGGCGGTCTGTCCGGCGAGGACGATGAGGGCGGCCGATGAGAGCATTGAAGTCTTAAGCATTGTGGTTCTCCTCGCGTCTGGTGACGCGTCGTTGCCAGGCTGCCCTGGCGGGTTTGGTACCGGACTGCGTACGGTTGCCGTCCGACGCGAGGAAGATAGTGGCCGGCAACGCTGATTCATCTGAACGGAATCTGACAAGTTCGACAGGTTCGGCGGGGCGGGTTCGCCGCCGAATTCCCGCCGGTTCAGCGGTGAAAACGAGCCTGCCGCGCCCCCGGGAATCGCCACTGGATACGGAAGATTCAGGCGCTGCTGGGCGAATCTGAACCGATGATCAGACAGATGCGTACAAGTACAGCGTCTCAGGACGCGTGCGAGGAGGCCGAGTGGGCAAATGGTTGATGGTCACATTCGCGCTCTGGCTCGCCCTGACCGCCAGCGCTGTCGCCTGGCGTACCAACGGCTGGTCGAAGTCGAACCAGCCGATCGCGCTCTCCGGAACCCACATCGCCATCAACAACACCCTCGACACGCTGGCCGCCCCGGCCCTCGTCGGCACCTATGTCTTCCAGACCTACGACATCCTCAAGACCCGCTGGGGCACCGCCCTGACCTACGGTCTCGGCTATACCGTCCCCTGCACCGCGGCCTTCGTGCTCATCGCCCTACACCGGCGCTTCAGGCGACCACGAGTGAACCCCGAGCATGACGCTCCCGCCGATCCCTCCCGCCGATCCCTCCCGCCGGCGCCTCCTCGTCGATGGTGCCGCCGCCGGAGCCGGGCTGCTCATGGCCTCCGCGCCGGTCTACGCCGCGGCCATCGAGCCGAACCTGATTACCGTCCGCACCTACCGCATCCCCATCACCGGGCTGCCGAGCGCCCTCAATGGCCTTCGCATCGTCCAACTCAGCGACACCCACCTCGGCCCGCGCGTGCACTCTTCGCACATCGAGCACGCCGTGCGCATCGCGATCGAGCAGAAGCCCGACCTCATCGCGCTCACCGGCGACTATGTGCACCAGAGCGCGGGCGTGATAGAAGCGGCCGCCGAACTCTTCAAGCCGCTCATGGATGCACCGGGCATCAAAGGCGTCGTCGGCGTGCTCGGAAACCACGACTGGCACACCGACGGCAAGCGCATGAGCCGCGCCCTGACCGACCTCGGCGTGCGCATGATCGACAACGACCGCGTCTTCCTCGATGCAAACTCACGCACACTGTCCAACGAGCCGCCGACCGATCCGGCCAGCGCGCTCTGCTTCGTCGGCCTCGGCGACCTGCTCACCGCCACCGTCGAGCCGGACCGCGCGTTCGCGGGCATCCATGCCGACACGCCGCGCGTGCTGCTTGCCCATGTGCCCGACACGCTCGAACTCGAAACCGTCCGCGCCCCCAGCGGCCCGCGCATCGACCTCGCCCTCTGCGGCCACACCCACGGCGGCCAGATCCGCGTCCCCTTCCTCGGCACGCCGGTCGTCCCGAGCGACTACGGCCAGAAATACGCCGGAGGCCTGATCCCCGCCGATGTGTGCGCCGCCGCGTGCCCGGTCATCGTTTCACGAGGCATCGGCACGAGCATCCTGCCGGTGCGGATCGGCGTGCCGCCGGAGGTGGTAGTGGTGGAGTTGGCTAGGACTTCTTGATCCGAGCGGCTTTCTCACGCTGCGCTCGGAGTTCATCCAGATACGCCGCGGACAGGATACCCGTGGGCAGTGCCACGAATCCGATGCCGAGGATCGCAAGCACGCCGCTCAACACTTTGCCCATGACGGTCACGGGATAGATGTCTCCGTATCCAACGGTCGTCAGCGTGGCGACCGCCCACCACATCGTCGCGGGGATAGACGAAAACTTGTCTGGCTGTGCCTGATTCTCTGCAAAATACATCAGCGACGAAGCAACGCACAGCAGAAGAACCAGCCCAACGATGACGACCGCAAGGTCCTGCCGTGTCTTTTTGAACACCACTCCAAAGATATGAATCGATCTTGAATACCTTCCCAGCTTGGCCAGTCTGAGGATCCGCAAAATCCGGGCGAGTCGCAGCGAGCGTAAATCCGCACCGATGAACGGCAGCAGGCCGGGCAGAATCGCGATCAAGTCGATCAGCGCGTACGGCGTGAGAGCAAACCGCAGCCGGCCCCACAGCCAGTGGCGGTAGTGCGGAGATTCCACGCAGGACCAGATCCGTGCGAGGTACTCGATCACAAAGATGGACAGCGAGACCCACTCGATCCAGAGGAAGAGGCTGGGCATCCGAGCGTGAATCGACTCTACCGTCCCGATCATCAATGCCGCGACATTGAACACGATGAGTGCAGCAATGAAGCCGTTGATCAGCGAAGCTGATCGCGAACGAACACGCCCCGAGAGCACCGCATAAGTGCGCCTGCGCAAACCAGCCCCGCAAAGCGGCGTGTTCTTAGACATCCAGCTGCTTCACCTCAAGCGCATGCTTCTCGATGTAGTTCCGGCGCTGCTCCACATTCTCGCCCATCAGCGTCGTGAACAGCTCGTCCGCCGCTTCGCCCTGGTCCCAGGTGACGCGCATCAGCGTGCGCTTCTCGAAGTCCATCGTGGTCTCCCAGAGCTGCTCGGGATCCATCTCGCCCAGACCCTTGAACCGCTTGACCTCCATGCCGCGTCGCCCGAGGTCGCGCAGCGTCGCGAGGATGTCGGGGATCGAGGCGGCTTCGATGATCTTGGCCTCTGGCGCCTCGGGCGTAACCTCTTCGCCGTCCTCGTCGGTGTCGGCCTGCTCGGCCTTCGCGGCCTGCTTCTTCTGCATCGCCCACGCGTACTTGGTCGGCAGCTTCTCGCCGGTCACGGCCTCTTCCTGCACCAGCCCGTAGTCGTCGATGTCGATCGCCATCTCCGCGAGCTGCTCGATGATCGGCATCATCTCCTTGTTCTCGTGCAGCTCACGCACGGTCGCCAAGGGCTTCTCGTCGCTCTCGATGGGCGCGGGCTTGCCGTTCGACTCGGCGAGTTCGCGGGCCGCGATCGCGTCCTCCTCGGGCATCAGGCCATTGGCCTCGATCACCTTTCGCGCCTCTTCATCGGACCAGGCGAACGCGTCGGCGCCGCGCCAGGTGATGCGGTGGCTCGGCAAGCGATGCTCGCCCTTGGGGTCGCGCTGGCGGGCGTCGAGCAGGTCGATGAACCGCACGCCGCGCCGCTCGGAGACCTCCACCAGCTCACCGAGCCGGCGCAGCAGCTTCACGGCCTTGGTCAGCTCATCGCCCTCGATGGTGCGGAGCGTCTTGGGCTTGGCCTCGATGACCTCGCCGCTCTCCTCGATGAGTTCGACCTCGCGCACGAGCAGCGAAGCGCCGTCCGTACCCAGGCTGATCAGCACATCGTCCATCTGGCGCTCGTTGAGCACATACTGGCTCTTGCGGTTGCGCGTCACTTGGTACAAGGGCGGCTGTGCGATGAAGATCTTGCCCCGCCGGATCAGGTCCGGCATCTGCCGGAAGAAGAAGGTCAGCAGCAGCGTGCGGATGTGCGATCCGTCCACATCGGCGTCGGTCATGATGATGATGCGCCCGTAGCGCAGGCGGCTGATGTCAAAGTCCGAGCCGATGCCGCACTTGAGCGCGGCGATCAGCGTGCGGATCTCCTCGAAGGCCAGCACCTTGTCCAGGCGCGCCTTCTCGACATTGAGCAGCTTGCCCCGCAAGGGCAGGATGGCCTGCGTCTCGACATTGCGCCCCTGCGTCGCCGACCCACCCGCGGAATCACCTTCGACGATGAACATCTCCGAGCGATCGACATCCTTGGTGGTGCAGTCGCGGAGTTTGTGGGGCATCGAGCCGCTCTCGAGCGCGCTCTTGCGCCGCGTGAGGTCGCGAGCCTTGCGGGCCGCCTCGCGCGCCTGAGCCGCGGTGATGCCTTTCAGGCAGATTTTCTTGGCTTCGGAGGGATGCTCCTCGAGCCAGGTCTGCAGCTTGTCGCCGACGATCGCGCTGACGAAGCCCTCGACCTCGGTGTTGCGCAGCTTGCCCTTGGTCTGGCCCTCGAACTGCGGGTCGGGCAGCTTGACGCTGATCACCGCAGCGAGCCCCTCGCGCCAGTCATCGCCCGAGGGGACGGGGTCCTTGGCCTTGATGAGGTTCGCGTTCTTGATGTAGTTGTTCAGCGTGCGGGTGAGCGCGGTCTTGAAGCCCGAGAGGTGCGTGCCGCCGTCGACCGTGCGGATGTTGTTGGCAAAGCACAGCATGAGTTCGGAATACGAATCGTTGAACTGGAACGCGACCTCCAGCGACAGTCCGGATTCCGCGTTCTCGCCGGCGATGTGCACGATGTCGTGCAGCGTGCCCTTGCTCGCGTTGATGTGCTCGACATACTCAAACAGCCCGCGATCGAAGCGGTAGGTCTCGTCCTTGGGCTTGCCGTCGGCCCCGACCCGCTCGTCTACGATGCGGATGATCGTGCCGGGGTTCAGGTACGCCAGCTCGCGCAGCCGGTGGCTGAGCGTGGCGAAGTTCCACTCGGTGTCGGGGAAGATCTGGTGGTCGGGCTTGAAGGTGACCGTGGTGCCCGACTGGCGCGACGCATCGGGCGCGATCGTTCCGATCACATGCAGCGGCTCGGTGGTGATGCCCCGGGTGAAGCCGATCTTGTGCACCTGGCCATCGCGGTGGATCTCGACCGTCAGGCGCTCCGACAGCGCGTTCACGCAGGAGATGCCCACGCCGTGCAGACCGCCCGAGACCTTGTAGGCCGAGTTCTCTTCGCCGAACTTGCCGCCGGCGTGCAGCACGGTCATGACGAGCTCGACCGCCGGCTTGCCGTTGTAGAGGGGGTTGTCGTGCTTCTTGATTTCGGTGGGAATGCCCACACCGTCATCGGAGACGCTCAGCGAGCCATCGGCGTGCACGCGCACCGTGACCGTCGTCGCCCGACCGGCCATGCACTCGTCGATCGAGTTGTCGACCGCTTCCCAGCAGAGGTGGTGCAGACCGGCCAGCCCGGTGTCACCGATGTACATGCCCGGACGCTTGCGCACCGCCTCCAGACCCTCCAGGATCTTGATCTGGTCGGCCCCGTACAGGGTTTTCTTGACCTCGGCGGGGGTGGTGTCGGTCTGATCGGTTGGGGTCGAGGCGTTGGGTTCGGCCATAGGGTCAAACAACTCTCGTCGGAGGTCGCTGGGAGGGTCCGCAAAGCGCGGGCGAGGGGCCGGAACCGGCCCCGTCGAAACGGCTGCCTGCGGGCAGGCAACAGCCCCGTGATTATAGCGTTTTTGGCGACTTTCCGGGCGGATTCGACCCCTCGAACCCGCCTTCGAAGATAGGAAGATATTCGGGGGTCATGACACCCCCGAATCCGCCCCGGAATCAACCCCTCAGGGCCGAATGATCACCGTGGACTGGCGAGGCGTCATGAGGTCGTAGATCCACTCCACATCGCTCTCCAGAAGCCGGACACAGCCCATCGATTGCTGCCCACCGATCGACTGCGGCTCGATCGTGCCGTGGATGCCGATGCCCTGTTCGTTCTCGGTGTTGGGGTCGGTCCCGCGCAGCGGGATCCAGCGCTCGCCGATGGGGTTCTTCGGATCGTTGGCGTCGAACCGCTCGCCGGTCCGCGGGTTCGTCCACGCCGGGTTCTCGAGCTTGGTGGTCTCCACGATCCACGATCCGGCCGGCGTCGAGTCGTACTCACCCAGACCGACCGAGTAGGAGCCGACATAGATCCGGTTACCGCCCGAATCGCGGAAGTCGGAGTAGACGTCCAGCCGGTAGTCGGCCTTGGTGATTTCCGCATGGAACGGCCCGCGCAGGAATTTCAGCGTCTGGCCCGATCGAATCCGGTTCGGAGTCACGCCGTTCACCCGCGCGATCAACTGCCACTCGACATTCAGTCCCTCGCGCGACACCACCGGGCCAAGGAACTCGCCCGACTTGAACGTGTACTCGTAGGCCATCTCGTCGCCCGGCACGACACGCTTCGAGAAAGTCACTTCCTTGCCGATGTCGCCCAGTTTGGTCCGCAGCAGCGACCGGTCCGACGCGCTCGCCCGCGGGTGGTGCAGAGCCCGGTTGTACGCATCCCGCGCCTGAATGATCCGGCCCTGACGCAGCAGGTCATCGCCCGACGAGATCAGCGACTGCACCTGCCCATCGCGCCCGGAGGTGTTCTCGCGAGGCGTCACCGGTGCGGGCGGCGGGGTGGTCGTCACCGGCGTGGACTCGCGCCCGGAATCCGCGGGGCGCTCAGGCTGGCGAAGCGGATCCGGGTCCGTGGCACCTGGCCTCGACGGATTGGTGCCGCCAGCGTCGCCCGCGGAACCGTTGGGCTGACCCATGACGAGCCCCGCTGCACCCGTGCCGCTGTTGCCCGAATCTCCGGCGTTCGAAGCGCTCAGGGGCCTTCTCGTCGGAGCCGGGTTCTCCCCGGCGTCGGTGCCGGCATCGGTCTCGGTCTCGTTCGTGCCGCTCGCGAGCGCCTCGACCGGGCCTTCTTCGCCGCCCCATTGCCAGACATAGATCGCCGCCAGACCCGCAAACAGGATCACGATCGCCAGCACCAGACGCGCGCGCCCCCGACGAGGACGCTTGCGGCTCACCGTGAAGCGGGGGCCATACGAAGGGTTGCGGCTGCGGGCGGACTGGGAAGGCAGGGCCATAGTCGAGCACTCCTGCATCGAGCTGGGGAGGAAGCGAATCGAAGGAAACCGAATCAGGCACGCCGCGCCCGAAGACGCAACACCACCCATGGTCGTACCTGATGGTATCGGCACACGCTGCGATTCGGCGAGAAGGATTCGCGCTTCATTCGCGAACCAGCGGCCTGCACTCGGTCCATCCCCGCTCGGTCACCAGCGTGTCCACAAGCCGGTCGTGCCCCTCGGTCGGCACCCGCTCCACGACCTGCACCTCAAAGCACACGCCGATCACCAGCGTCTCTGGTCTGATCCCCGGCAGATAGCGATCGTAAAACCCAGCGCCCCGACCAAGGCGTGCGCCGCTTCGATCGAACCCCAATCCCGGCACCAGCACCGCGCGCAATTCGCCGGGTTCGATCGGCATGCCGCTCCGCGGCTCGGGCACGCCGTAACGCCGCGCCTCCAAATCGCGCTGCCGGTCGAGCGACGGGGCAGCCTCCAGGCGCATCGCCGTCATCGTGCGCTGCTCCCAGTCGATCCGGGGCAATGCCAGCACACCCCGCCGGATCAGGGCGTCATGCAGTCCGTGCAGGTCCACCTCATCGTGCGCTGTTCCGTCCGGTGGGCTTGCCCGCTGAATGGAGGCAAACGACAGCACCACCCCGCCCTGCAGCACTTCATCCAGCCGTTCACCGAGGATCTGGCAGATCCGCGACGAAGCCGACGCGGCGTACGCCGCATCCAACCCGCGCACGCGCTCCCGGATCGTGCTGCGCATCGCCGCCTTGTCCGCCGCTGGATCCATGGCTCGCTCCGGCTCCTTCCCTGCTCCGCCGCGCGTCAGCGCGGTATGGTCCCCCCATGCCGACCGCCGACGCCCCACAGCCCGCCCGCATACCACACTTCCGTGTGGTGCTGCACGAACCGGAGATCCCCAACAATACCGGCAACATCGGCAGAACCTGCGTCGCGACGGGTTCCTCGCTGCATCTGATCCACCCTCTGGGGTTCGACACCGATGAGAAGGCCTGCCGCCGGGCCGGTCTCGACTACTGGCCACGCCTGGGGGTTCGGGAGCACGCCGATTGGGACGCCTGCATGACCGCCCTCGCCGAGGAAGCCCCGCCTCGCCTCTGGCTGCTCAGCACACGCAGCAACCGCTGCGTCTGGGATGTCCAGTTCAAACGGGGGGATGTACTCGTATTCGGTAAGGAGACCCGAGGCCTGCCAGACGAACTGCTCGATCGGTACCCCGAGCGCGGGCTTCGCCTGCCCATGATGGTCGGGGAGCGGAGTCTGAACCAAGCCTCCAGCGTGTGCACCGTGCTGTATGAAGGCCTCCGCCAGTTGGTCACCGCCGGGGAAATCCGACTGAGTGACGATTTGCGTATTCACCCTTGATTAAGGCGTAATGGCCGTTTGCGAGGGTTATCGGCGGTTTCTAGGTCCGAAAGCCGCCCATTTTCCTAAGCCTAGTCATTTTCAGAGCTTAGATTTCCAAAAACTTC
>CAZIXS010000038.1:19459-24203 GCA_964543335.1 uncultured Phycisphaeraceae bacterium
TTCGGGCCAACCCTTCTGGGTGGTACGAAGCGGGTCCGAGGACGCAGCTCAGACAACGGAAGAGAGATGAGTTGATGACACGCACGAAAATTGCGGCGGCTGTCGCTGTGACCCTCGCCGTCGCCGGATCCGCTTCCGCGGGTATCGTCGACTACTCGGGCCAGCTCGCGATGGTGGCCCCGACCGAAGCGCCCATTTCCTTCAAATGGGGTGATATGGCCAACGACGAGGTCATGGCCCTCTATGTCGAGACGACCAGCCACACGCTCGAGTCGAATCTCATGGCGGACCTTCCCGGCACCGACGGCACCTATCACCGTTTCGCCCGCCCGGCGCAGCCTTTTGCCATCCCCGCCGGCACGATGATCGACAGTTACTTCATCCATCAGGAACTCGTCGGCAACGACTACAACAAGCGTGCCGCGATGGATTTCTCGATTACCTTCGAGCGCCCGATCCTCGGCATCATCGTGGGCGGCGACTGGCACGACAGCTCGCTCTTCCGCTCCACACTCGATGATTCCGACTACCTCGCGGGCCCCGGTGTGCTGCACACCAAGAACTCCGATCTTCGCCGGCGCGGCGCACTCGAAGGCCTCGCGGTCGCCGAGTTCCTCACCGTGTCCGACGACGGCTACTCCCTCACCGGCTCGCTGCACTCGCGGTCGATCCATGTGGACAATGTTCGCGTGATCACCATGGGTTCGGTCGTCCCGACTCCCGGTGCCGTGGCCCTTCTGGGTCTGGCCGGTGCCCTTGGCGTCTCTCGCCGCCGCCGCGCCTGATCAGATTCCTCCAGCATCCGCTCCATCCTCGCGATGTCAAAACGAACACCGCCGCGCGAAATGCGCGGCGGTTGTCATTCATGAACCGGTTGCCCCGCTCAGGCGTTCAGCTTCGTGCAGGTCTGAGCCAGCGCCTTGCCCAGCCCCATGACCGTGGCACGCTGCTTCTCATCGGTCAGTTCGCCCGACCCGTCGAACAGGTTGCTCGCGCCGCCCATCGCGTGCTGCTGCGGGATCACATGCACCCGGATGCCGCCCAGCAGCGAGCGGAGATGGATCAGGCCACGGATGCCGCCCAGGCCACCCGGGGAGGTGGACATGATGCACCAGGCTTTGTTGCCGAACGCTTCCAGCGGCTCGGAGTCACCCAGAGGCCGGCTGACCCAGTCGATCGCGTTCTTGAGCGCCGCCGTGACCGAGCCGTTGTACTCCGGCGAGGCCAGCAGCACCCCGTCGTGGCCCTTGAACAGGTCCTTGAGCTTCTTGGCGTTCTCCGGCAGCCCCGAAGCGGCCTCGAGATCCTCGTCCATCAGCGGCAGCGGATAGTCACGCAGCGAGATCACCGTCACCTCGGCGCCGGCCTCCTGCGCCCCTTTGGCCGCGACCTTCACCATCTTCTGGTTGAACGATTCGACACGGAGCGAGCCGGACAGGGCGAGAATCTTGGGAGCGGGCATGGATCGGGGTCTCCTGCGTTGGGGCTGATGGAGGATGTGCGTTCAGAATTCGCTGCAAGCGTAGCCCTGACCGCACGCCTTGTCACCGACACGCCTCGTTTCCAAAAACGAAAGCGGCTGAAGCACTGCTCCAGCCGCATCCATCGCTGATTCACCGTTCAGGAATAGGAGCGAGCCCCCGGTCGCTTCGGCTTACGGGTTGCCAGCGTCGCCGCTGTCGCCCGCTCCGTTGTCTGTGGAGTCCGGACGCGGGTACCAGATCCGCTTGCAGGCCGTCAGTTGGCCCTCCACCAGGACACCGTTGTCGTTGTAGGCCATGCAATCATCACCGTTGATCGCGCCACAGATGCAGGCCGACCCCGGGGGGAGTTCCTCCAGAACCGCCTCGCAGGTGATCACCGCTTTCTGGTACACCCCGCCCCCGGTCGCACATGCATCGGCAGCCCTTGTCGAACATCTGGCCGCCATGCTTGGGCATCTGGCCGATCAGCGCTCCCTCGTGCGGGAAGATGCGAAGCTCGACCAGGTCCTCGGCGGTCTGGAAATACGCCACGATCGTCTGCTCCGAATCGTTCATGACGATCCCGCGATCGATGTGAGTCTCCGCAGCGATGTACTCGTTGGCCTTCACCGTGGAGATCTTCGTGCCCACAGGGCTGACTTTCACCAGCCGCATGTTCGCCAGGTTCCCGGTGATCTCGCCGTTCTCGCCGGTGGTGAACGCCGCGACAAAGGTTGCGGGGCCCGAACTCAGGTCGTTCAGGAACAGCTTGCTGTGATCGAATTCGGTCCAGGTGGTCTGCGCGTTCGCGCTCGAAACAAAGCAGGTCAGCGTGGCGATCATCCCAATCACCAAACCGATGGATCGTGTGCACAAGTTCATGATTCCTCCGTGGTCAGAGCTCGGCGGGCAACAGAGCAAAAACAGAATGCCCCATAAGAAAGCCCGCCTCACAGAGGCTACCGCTCGCCCAATCGGATGCAAGAAAACCCGTAGAACCGCGCGACCGAAAACAGATGCGGGCTCACACCGGCGACACCCCGCCGCTATCGGACCTCGTTCGGCATACCCGCGGTCCGGGCCAAACCCCGATTCAGACCGGCATCATCGCCTCGGAATTCGGCAGCGGGAACCGCTCGCACAACTCGCGGATCTCCGCTCGCACCTGCTTGGCCACGCCCTCGTCGCCCTTGCTCAGCAGCACCCGGTCGATGAAACCTGCAACGGCCTTCATCTGCTCTTCCTTGAAGCCGCGCGTGGTGAGCGCAGGCGTACCCAGGCGCAGGCCGCTGGTCTTCATCGGCGGACGCGGGTCCTGCGGGATGCCGTTCTTGTTGCAGATGATGCCCGCGGCCTCGAGCCACTTCTCGGCATCGGCGCCCGTCAGTTCCGCATCGCGCGTCCGCAGATCCACCAGCATCAGGTGGTTGTCCGTGCCGCCCGAAGTGATGCGGTAGCCCGCGTCCATCAGCGCCATCGCCAGCGCGCGGGCGTTGGCCTTCACCTGCTGCTGGTAATGCTTGAAGCCGGGCGTCAGCGCCTCACCGAAAGCAATCGCCTTCGACAGCACCACATGCATCAGCGGCCCGCCCTGCATGCCCGGGAACAGCGCCTTATCAAACTTCTTGGCCAGCTCCTCCTCGTTGGTCAGGAACAGCCCGCCGCGAGGCCCGCGCAGGGTCTTGTGCGTGGTGGTCGTCACGACATGGCAGTGGGGGAACGGCGAGGGGTGCTCGCCCGCCGCGACCAGGCCCGCGATGTGCGCGATGTCCGCGTGCAGGATCGCGCCGCATTTGTCGGCGATCGCGCGGAAGCGCGCAAAGTCGATGACGCGCGGGTACGCCGAGTAGCCGCACATCAGGAGCTTGGGCTTGTGCTCCATGCACACCGCCTCCACCGCGTCGTAGTCGATGGTCTCAAAGTCCGGCGAACCCTCATCGCGGATCAGCGGGTAGTGCACCGGGTTGAACCATTTGCCGCTCATGTTCACCTTCAGCCCGTGCGAGAGGTGCCCGCCATCGGACAACTCGAGGCTCGCGAAGGTGTCGCCCGGGTTCAGCAGTGCCAGGAACAGCGCCGCGTTGGCCTGCGCGCCCGAGTGCGGCTGCACATTGGCAAAGCCGCACCCGAACAGCTGCTTCGCCCGCTCCCGCGCAAGCTCCTCGGCCTGATCGTGGAACTCGCACCCGCCGTAGTACCGCTTGCCGGGATAGCCCTCGGCGTACTTGTTGGTCATGCAGGTGCCCATGGCGTACATGACCGCCGGCGAGGCGTGGTTCTCGCTGGCGATCAGCTCCAGCGTGTGCTCCTGACGCTCAGCCTCCCGAGCCAGCACGCCCGCGGCATCCGGGTCGTGCGTGCGGAGCAGGTCAAGAATCGCTTCGGAGATATGGTCGGTGGCCATGGTGGGTGCCTCTGCAAACAGATGAACGAGAGCGGTACTGCAAGTTTCCAATGATACGGGCGAAGTTCCGCCCCAACGACCATCATCTGAGGTCATTCCGTACCGAAATCCGCCATTGCACCTACGATGTGCCCATGTCCCACCTGTCCGAAGCGCCCAGACACGCCGCCTCCCCTCCCTTCTCGCCCATTCCCGAGGTGCTCGAAGACCTGCGCCGGGGCAAAATGGTGATCCTCACCGACGATGAAGACCGCGAGAACGAGGGCGATCTCGTGATGGCCGCCGAGTTCATCACGCCCGAGGCCGTGACCTTCATGCTCCAGAAGGCCATGGGCTACCTCTGCGTCTCGCTGCCCGAGGCCGACTGCGACCGCCTCCAGCTCCACGACCAGGCCCCGGTCAACACCTCCGTCCGTGGCACGCCCTTCACCGTCGCCATCGATGGCCACCCGCGCCACGGCTTCACCACCGGGGTCTCCGCCAAAGAGCGGGCGGGCACCATCCGCATGACCATCGACTCGAAGTACACCGCCGACGATTTCGTCCGCCCCGGCCACATCAACCCGCTCCGCTCGCGCGACGGAGGCGTGCTGGTCCGCGTCGGCCAGACCGAGGGCTCGGTCGATCTGTGCCGCCTCGCCGGCCTGAAGCCCGCCGCGGTCATCATCGAGATCATGAAGCCCGACGGCGAGATGGCCCGCCTGCCCGATCTCGAAGTCTTCGCCAAAGATCACGACCTGAAAATCTGTTCCGTCGCGCAGATCATCGAGCACCGCCTCACCCGCGAGCGTCTCGTGCGCCGGATCGAACCCCGCTCGGGAACCACCCTCACCACGGATTTCGGGACCTTCAACCTCATCGCCTTCGATTCGGTCGT
>CAZIXS010000039.1:0-23926 GCA_964543335.1 uncultured Phycisphaeraceae bacterium
GGCGATGGAAGCCGAGCGCCAGCGGATCGCCGAGCGCGAGCAGCGTCTGCGTGAAGAGGCCGAGCGGGTTCGCGCCGAGGCCCAAGCCGCGGCCCTGGCGACGGACCATCTGCGTTCCGCGCGCGTGCGCGATGCCGAGGGGCAGGGCGCCTTGCCGGCGGTGCGTCCTGCGGACCGTGTGCTGCAGGTGCACAACTCGTTCCTCGTGACGCAGGACGAACAGGGGCTGGTGATCATCGATCAGCACGCCCTCCACGAGCGCGTGATGTTCGAGAAGCTCAAGGACCGAATCGCGATGAAGGGGGCGCTCGAGTCGCAGCGCCTGCTGATGCCGACGATCGTCGAGACGACCGAGGCGCGCGTCGATCTGCTTGAGAAGACCGGTGAACTGTTCGAGCGCCTCGGCATCGAGGCGCATGGCGCGGGGCCGTCAAGCGTGAGTGTGCAGTCCTTCCCCTCGTTCCTGTTCGAGAAGGGGGTCGAGCCGGGGCCGTTCGTGGAGGAACTGCTCGAGCGGTGCGAGGCCGAGGGTTTCGCCGTCGGCAGCGAGGAAGCGCTGCACGAGGTGCTCGACATGATGGCCTGCAAGGCGGCGGTGAAGGCCGGGGACAAGCTCACCGACGAGGAACTCGGCGAACTGCTGCGTCTGCGGGCGGAGATCGAACGATCCAGCAATTGCCCGCACGGCCGACCCACCGCGATCCGTCTGACGGTGAGTGAACTCGAGCGCCAATTCGGGCGCAGCTGATCCGATATCCGGACCCTGTGCGACCCGCAGGGCTTGCCGGTTCGTGGTCACCCGGACATTTGCAATGCCCTCCATCCTCCCGTCACTGGAGTCGCACAATTCCATGAGACGACATGACTTACGCGCGCCGATGCTCGGTACGACTCTTCTGCCTCCAGCGAGGAATAAACCATGCGTGCGTCCACCGCCGTCGTCCTTGGCTTCGCAAGCCTGACCTGCACATCACTGCTTTCCGGTTGCCGCACCGATCCCGGGCTGTGGGCCATGAACTACAAAGACCTTGGTAACTACCCGTCCCTGCCCAGCGATCCCGATGCGATCGAGTTCCAGCGGGTGATGAGCGTGGACGAGCTGAAGCACCTCCCGCAGCAGGAAGGGCTGATCATCATCGGGATGACCCGGTTTACGACCGCACCCGTGCTCGAGCCCGACGAAGGCGGGGCCCCCGACCCGAAACTGCGGGAATTCGCGGCTGCGGCTGGCGCGGATGTCGTTCGCTGGGCCGGGCGCACGATCGAATTCGGCACCGGCAATTTCGAGGACCGACAGGAGTACCTCGCGGTCTTCTATACCCACGAATGGGCCCAGTCGGTGGGGCTGACCTTCCGAAATCCTGAGCCGGGTTCGTGGTTGCCGGAAAACTCGAGCATGCTCGCCACTGGCCAGCCGCAGGAGACCGCCGAGGATGCCTCGGGCGAGACGGCGATCGCGACAGAGCCGGTGGACCTCGATGGCTGAGGCGATCCTCGGCGTGTGTTCCCGCTAGGATGGCAGCGTGACGGACGCTGTTGCACAGGATGCGAGCGCAGTCTTGCCGCTGATCGGGTGGCGGGAGGCGGTGCGGTTCCCGGAACTGGGGGTCGGCCCGGTGCGCGCCAAGATTGACAGCGGGGCCAACACCAGCGCACTGCATGTCACCGATGTGGAACGCATCGAGGGCGATCGCGTCAGCTTTCACATCGCCCTCAATCGGCACGGCACGCGCCTGAGCGACCGGCTCGAAGCGCCCATCGTCCGGGTCAGCACCATCCGCAGTTCCACCGGCCATGCTCAGGAGCGCTTCGTGATCCCCTTGAGCATGTCGATCGGTGAGCACGCGTTCGAAGCGGAGGTCAGTCTGGTGTGCCGACGCGGCATGATCTGCCGCATGCTGCTGGGGCGTCGAGCCCTGGCCGGGCGATTCCTGGTGGATGCATCCCGGATGTATGTGCTCTCCAAAAGACCTCATCGGCGACCGCGGCCCACCGATTAATGCTGTCAGCGGTTAGGATCGGGCTATGAAGATCGCGATTCTGTCGAGAGCACCGAAGAGTTACAGCACCAAACGGCTGCGAGAGGCGGCGCTGCAGCGTGGGCACTCTGCCCGTGTGTTGAACACGCTGCGCTTCTCGATTCATCTGGAGCACGGGGCGCCCGACCTGCTCTTCAGGGGCAAGGCCGTGTCGAGTTACGACGCGGTGATCCCCCGTGTCGGGGCGTCGGTGACCTACTTCGGCACAGCGGTAGTTCGTCAGTTCGAACAGATGGGTGTGTTCTGCCTCGCTCCGGCCTCGGGCATCACCTATTCGCGGGACAAACTCCGGTCCCTGCAGATGCTGTCACGCTACGACATCGGCATCCCGGACACGGCCTTTGTTCGCGACCGCTACGACATCCTCGACGCGATCGAGCGGGTCGGCGGAGCCCCGGTCATCATTAAGCTCTTGGAGGGCACCCAGGGCGTTGGCGTAATCCTCGCCGAAACACAGAAGGTCGCCGAGGCGATCATCGAAACCCTGCACTCAGCCAAGCAGAACGTGCTGGTGCAGAAGTTTGTCGCCGAAAGCAAGGGCAAGGATGTGCGCGCGTTCGTGGTGGGCGATCGGGTCGTCGCGGCCATGCGCCGAACCGCCCAAGGCACCGAGTTCCGCTCGAATGTGCACCGGGGTGGTGTGGCCGAGGGCATCGAGTTGCCCGAGGAATACGCCGAGACCGCCGTGATCGCGGCTCAGGTCATGGGCCTTCAGGTCGCCGGTGTGGACATGCTGGAGAGCAAGGACGGCCCGCAGGTCATGGAAGTGAACTCGTCGCCGGGTCTGGAGGGCATCGAGGCCGCGTCGGGTGTCGATGTGGCTGGCGCGATCATCGAGCACATCGAGCAGCGCGTGCAATTCTCCGATGTCGACCTTCGCTACCGGCTGGCGGCGAGCAAGGGCTACGGCGTGGTGGAACTGCCGATCGTGCCGCGATCCTCTCTGGCGGGCAAGCCGCTGAGCGAGACCAAACTCCGCGAACGAGACATCACGGTGCTCAGCATCCGTCGAGGGCGCAAGGTCGTCTCGAACCCATCCGGCGAGCGACACATCCAGGAGGGCGATGTGCTGCTCTGCTTCGGAAAACTCGAGGAGATTCGCACGCTCATGCCAGAGCCGGTGAAGAAACGCCGATCCAAGATACGCAAGAAGACCAAGGTGGCGTATACGGAGGATCAACCTTGACTCTCAAGGAAGCGGCCGGCAAGAAGACCTTCGAGATCGGCGGCAAGCGGATCCCGCTCGGACGCCAGCGAACCATCGATCTTACGATCAGCGAGACCTACAGCGGCCACCCGGTCGTCATGCCGGTGCATGTGGTCCGCGCCCCCGAGCCGGGTCCGGTGGTGGGTGTTACCGCTTCGGTCCACGGCGACGAAATCAACGGCATGGGTGTCGTGCGGGAACTGGTGCTGAACCCCGGCTTTACACTCAGCAGGGGCACCCTGGTCCTGGTCCCGGTCGTGAATGTGCTCGGCTTCGAGCGGTTCAGCCGCTACATGCCCGATCGACGCGACCTCAACCGCAGCTTTCCTGGTTCGGGCGGTGGCAGTCTCACCGCGCGTGTCGCCAGTGCCGTCTTCGAGCAGGTGATCCGCAAGTGTGACTGCTGCATCGACCTGCATTCGGCCGCGGTTCGCCGGACGAACTTTCCCAATGTGCGCGCTGATCTCAATCATCCCGAAGCCAAGATGTTGGCCGAGGCTTTCGGGACCGAACTGGTCATTCACGGGGAAGGCCCCGAAGGTTCGCTGAGGCGAGCCGCCTGCGAGGCGGGGGTGCCGACCATCATCCTCGAAGCGGGGGAGGTCTGGAAGATCGAACCCGGAGTGGTGGAAGTGGGGGTGCGGGGCATCCGCAATGTGCTCATCGCCCTGGGCATGGTCCGCGGACGCAAGCGCAACGCTCGCTACCAGGCGATCGTGCGCGAAACCACATGGCTCAGGGCGGTGCACGGCGGCGTGCTCCGATTCCACGTCTCACCCGGCGATGTGGTCGCCAAAGGGCAGCCCGTCGCGACCAACACCGATCTGGTCGGGCGCGAGAAAAACCTGCTGCTCTCGACTGCCTCGGGCATCGTGCTGGGCATGACCACCCTGCCGGCCGTCAAGCCCGGCGACCCGGTCTGCCACATCGCTCGCCTCAACGAGGATCAGTTGCGCGCGGTGAAGGCCAGTCTCGATCAGTCGCCCAGCGGCAAGATGCGTGACCACCTGGCGACCAATGTCAGCGTGGAAGAACACGCCGACTCGTCGGATTCTGCGATCTGACGCCCAGCCAAATCAGACATGCTGCAGTTTGTTGACGCAGTTCAGAGCGGCCACCTTGTAGCACTCAGCCAGCGTGGGGTAATTGAACACCGTATTCACGAAATAATCCACGGTGCCGTTGAGCGCCATGACGGCCTGCCCGATGTGGATGATCTCGGTCGCTCCCGTGCCGATGCAGTGCACGCCCAGGATGTGGCGTGAATCCTGATGGATGAGCAGTTTGAGCATGCCGATCTGATCGCCCAGAAGCTGGCCTCTGGCGATTTCCCGGTAATTGGCGATACCGGTTTCGAAGGGGATGTCCTGTTCGGTGAGCTGTTCTTCGGTCCAGCCGACCGTTGAAATCTCCGGAATGGCGTAGATGCCATAGGGGAACAACTCGGGGACCGAGGTCGTCCGCACGCCGAACATGTGACAGGCCGAGAGGCGGCCCTGTTCCATCGAGGTTGACGCGAGCGCCGGGAAACCGATCACATCGCCGCCGGCGTAGATATTGCCCACCGGTTCGTTGGTGCCCTCCCGCAGGGCCTGGTAACGCTCGTTGACCTTGATGCGCCCGCGGCTGTCAGCGCGGATGCCGACGGATTCCAAGTTGAGTGAGTCGGTCGCGCCCTGCCGGCCGATCGCGTAGAGCAGGCATTCCGATCGAATGGTCTTGCCCGATTCGAGGGTGGCCTCCACAAGTCGGCCATCGGCAGCTCGGGCCCCGGGAGGGGCCTCGACGATCTCCACGCGAGTGACCTTTTCGCCGAGTCGCAGGGTCATGCCGATGTTGCGCAGGTGGTACTGCAGAGCCTCGCGGATTTCCGGGTCGAGGAAGCCGAGCAGGTGGTTCTGGCCCTCGATCAGTGTGACCTTCACACCCAGTGCCTGCATCATGGAAGCGTACTCGGTGCCGATCACGCCGCCCCCGACGACGGTCAACGTTCGGGGCA
Organism: uncultured Phycisphaeraceae bacterium; assembly: GCA_964543335.1. Lineage (GTDB taxonomy): Bacteria > Planctomycetota > Phycisphaerae > Phycisphaerales > UBA1924 > JANSXG01. The sequence goes on from CAZIXS010000039.1 coordinate 5,246, forward strand.
GGCGCGAGAGCTTCAGGATCCCGTCCGCGTCCACGGTATGCACATCATCAAACAGGATGTTGTCGGGTCGAGCGGGCCGGGTTCCGGTCGAGATGAAGATGTAATCGGCGGTGATGGCGGTCACCTCGTTGCCGTGCCGGGCGTGCACGAGGTTCTCGCCCTCGATGGAGGCGGTGCCGTGCACGATATCGATGCCGTTTCGCTGCAACTGGTTCTGCGTGACCGTGATCTCGTTGGTGATCACATGCTGGCACCACTTGGTGAGTTCCTCGATCGTGGTCTCTCGCTTGAGCGAGCCGCCCATCATGCCCCGGTACTTGAACCCGGTCATGAACAGGATGGCCTCGCGGAGGGCCTTCGAGGGGATGGTTCCCGTATTGATGGCAACCCCGCCCACGACCTCCCGTCGCTCGACCACGCAGACACGCTTGCCCAGCTTGGAAGCCTGGACCGCGGCTTTCTGGCCTGCGGGGCCGGAACCGATGACGCACAGGTCGTATTCATGCATGGCGGGTATCCCTTGCCTTCTGTCACTGAGAGCCGAACCGGGGCTTCGAATCTCCCCGTGCAAGAATGGCTATCGGCAGGATACCGAGCCTGGATCGGCGGACAGAATCATCAAGACCGGTAATTTGTGTTCACCCGGGGCTGCACAGCGGACGATGAGGGTCTTACAATGCTTCTCACGGACCCGCGGCCCGCGTGTGTAGACCTGATTATTCGGACTTTAGTCGGTATCTGAAAGCTTCCGGACGGGCTTCTCGCCGCATCGGACGACAACTATGAGCGCCATGCCCTCGATGTCCAATTCTTCCCGTCCCTCTGGTGCCAGCGGTCCGCAGCCAGCTGCGGCCTCGTTGAACGGCTGGAACGCGGACTATCTCGAATCGCAGTACGAACAGTACCGGCGTGACCCCTCCTCCGTCGGAGCGGACATGCGGCATTTTTTCCGTGGTTTCGAGCTCGGACTGGGCTCGGCTCCGGGGGCTGGCTCGGTTGGCGTCGCCGACGGCGGGGAAGCCGCCAAAGCCGCGGCGGTCCGCGATCTGGTCAACTCCTATCGCTCGCTCGGTCACACCTGCGCCAGCATCGATCCGTTCGGACGCGAGCGGGACGATCCAGACGAGCTCAAGCCCACTTCGCACGGGCTGGGCAGCGACGATCTGGGCACCCGCTTCACCGTACCTGGCCTGGCTCCCAATGGCGCCCCCCTGTCGGAACTCATCAGCCGTCTGGACGCGACCTACTGCGGACCGATCGGCGTGGAAGTGATGCACATCACCAATCGTGCCGAGCGCGAGTGGTGGCTGGAGCGCGTGGAGTCCAATTCCAACCGGACCGAGTACACCAAAGGTGAGCGGTTCCATATCCTCGAGCAGCTCCATCGCGCCGAAATGTGGGAGAAATTCTGCGGCAAGCGGTACCCCGGCCAAAAGCGTTTCAGCCTGGAAGGCGGCGAGTCGCTGATCCCGCTGCTCGATCGTCTCGTTGAGCAGAGTGCCGACACCTTTGGCGTGGAAGAGCTCGTTCTGGGCATGAGCCATCGCGGACGCCTCAATGTCCTCGTGAACATCATGGGCAAGACCTACGAAGAGGTCTTCACAGAATTCGACGACACATGGGAGGCCGACGCCGAAGATGGCGGCGGCGATGTGAAGTACCACCGCGGCTACTCATCCAACCGGGTCCTTCCCTCGGGCAAGCAGATCTGGCTGGCGATGGCTTCCAACCCAAGCCACCTCGAGGCCGTCGGGCCTGTGGTGCTCGGACGCTGCCGAGCCAAGCAGCGCCTGCGTGGTGACCGCGCACGCAACCGCGTCGTTCCGATCGTGATGCACGGCGACGCGGCGGTCATCGGCCAAGGCGTGGTCGCCGAGACCTACAACTTCGCCGGGCTCGAGGGCTACACCGTCGGTGGCGCGATCCACATCGTGGTGAACAACCTCATCGGCTTCACGACTGGCCCCCAGGACGCCCGCACCAGCCGCTACTGCACAGATATCGCCAAGATGATCGAAGCGCCGGTGCTCCATGTGAACGGCGAGGACCCCGAAGCCGTCGTGCACTGCGCCCAGATCGCGCTGGAATACCGGATGAAGTTCAACAAGGATGTCGTGATCGACATGCAGTGCTACCGGCGTCACGGTCACAACGAGACCGACGAGGCCATGTTCACGCAGCCGCTGCTGTACAGCGAGATCAAGAACAAGCCGACCGTTCTTAGCGAGTACGCCAACCACCTTATGGGCGCGGGCGTCATCACGCAGGACGATGTGAACCGGATCGAATCGAGCGTTCACGAGAATCTCGACGAGGCCTACACGAACACCCGCAAGACCGCCGTCGATCCCACACCCGCGCCCGGTCATGTGCGTTGGGCGGGCGTGACCAACGACTGGACCTTCGAGGAAGGCGATACCGCGGTCGATCGGGAGACCCTGCACGAGATCGCCCGGGCGGTGAGTTCGTGGCCCGAGGGCTTCAAGCCCCACCGCAAACTCATCCGGGTTCTCGAAGAGCGCACGGAGAATGTCATCGGGAACAAGCCTTTCGACTGGGCGACCGCCGAGGCGATGGCGATCGGTTCGCTCGTGCTCGAGGGCAACATCTTCCGCCTGACCGGGCAGGACTGCCGCCGGGGCACCTTCAGCCACCGCCACGCCGTGCTCCGCGATGTTGAGACGGCCGAGGCGTATGTCCCGATCAACGCGATCCGCGAACTCGTCGAGCCCGGCAAGGACGAGGAGGCGGGCAACGGTCGTCAGAACAAGTTCTGCGTCTACGACTCGCCCCTGTCCGAGTTCGCCTGCCTCGGCTTCGAGTACGGCTTCAGCCTGGCTTCGCCGAAGATCATGTGCGTCTGGGAGGCTCAGTTCGGAGACTTCGGCAACGGGGCTCAGGTCATCATTGACCAGTTCATCAGTTCCGCCGAACTCAAGTGGCAGCGCTGGTCCGCTCTGACGCTTCTTCTCCCTCACGGCTACGAAGGACAGGGGCCCGAGCACTCCTCGGCCCGCCTGGAGCGATTCCTGAAACTGTGCGGCCAGAACAACATGCAGGTGTGCTACCCGTCCACGCCGGCGCAGTACTTCCACATGCTCCGTCGCCAGATGAAGCGCAGCTTCCGCAAGCCGCTCATCGTCATGAGTCCCAAGAGCCTGCTGCGTCTGCCCGCGTGCACCAGCACCACGGACGAGCTCACCACCGGCGGCTTCAAGGCCCTGCTCGATGACCCGGCCTTCGGCGAGGGCGGCTTCGACAAGAAGAAGGTCACCAAGGTCCTGCTCTGCACCGGCAAGGTCTACTACGACCTGCTCAAGCGGCGCGAGCAGATCGACCGGCAGGACATCGCCATCGTTCGCGTCGAGCAGCTCTACCCGCTGCACTTCGACCTGCTGCAGGAGATCCGGGCCTCGTACCCGGCCGAGGCGGAGCTCGCCTGGGTCCAGGAAGAGCCCAAGAACATGGGCGCATACGGCCACATGGCCCTTTCGCTCATGGAGAAGCTCGACTGGTCGATCCGCTACTACGGGCGTCCCGGAAGCGGCACGCCCGCGACCGGCTCGCCTCGCAAGCACCTCGAGCAGCTCAACGAGTTCCTGACCGCCTCGATCGGGAGTGTCCACGAGGACCGCGCCGACAGCAAAGCCGCAGCGAACACTCCCTCAGCCAACAAGAACAACGCAAAGCCACAATCCAAGTCTTCCAGCGGATCCGGATCCAAAAAATCCGGAAGCCGCAAAGCCGCGACCGCCTGACTGAACACCCGCCTCGACCCATCGGTCGGGGCGTTTGAACTGTAGAGACACCGACATGCCCACCGACATCGTCATCCCCGCCCTTGGTGAATCGATCTCCGAAGCCGTCATCGCGACCTGGCTCAAGCAGGACGGGGACTTCGTCGAACAGGACGAGGATCTGGTCGAACTCGAGACCGATAAGGTCACCATGCCGCTGCCTTCGCCCGCGGCCGGCGTGCTCAAGCGCTCCGTCAGCGAAGGCGACACGGTCGAAGTCGGCGGCACCATCGGCACGCTCGATGAGTCCGCCCAGAAGCCCGCCGGTAGCGAGGCCAAGAAGTCCGACGATGCGCCCGCTTCCAAGCCCGAACCTGCCAAGGCCGAGGCTTCGAAGAAAGACGCTGCTGAACCCAAGCCGCAGAGCTTCTCGGAGAAGACCGAACCCAAGTCCGCCCAACCGGCAAGCAGCGGGACCTCCCCGGACAACGCGTCGGCCTTCGCGACCGCCGTGGCTCGCAAGATCGCCGATGAGCACAAGATCGACCTGTCCACTATTCGACCGACCGGCGCGGGCGGTCGGATCCGCGAGCAGGATGTCCTCGCCGCAATGCACGCCAGCCAGAACGGCTCCGCCCAGCCCGCCGCCTCGTCCGGCAGCGCGGCTCCGCAGCTGGCGATGTCCCGCTCCACCCGGCGCGAGAAGATGTCGCCGCTTCGCAAGAGCATCGCCAACCGTCTGGTCGAAGCCCAGCACACCGCTGCGATGCTCACGACCTTCAACGAGTGCGACATGACCAATGTCATGGCCTTGCGCTCCCGCCTGAAGGATCAGTTCCTTGACACGCACGGCGTCAAGCTCGGCTTCATGTCCTTCTTCACCAAAGCCTGCGTCAGCGCCCTCAAGAAGGTCCCGAACGTCAACGCACAGATCGTGAAGGGCGAGAAGGGCGTCGAGGTGCTCTACCACGACTACGCCGACATCGCGATCGCCGTCGGTACGCCCAAGGGCCTCGTGGTTCCGGTGCTGCGCAACGCCGAGTCACTGTCGTTCGCCGGCATCGAGAGTGGCATCCTCGAACTCGCCAAGAAGGCCCGCGACGGCAAGCTCACCCTCGAAGAGATGCAGAACGGCACCTTCACGATCACCAACGGCGGCATCTACGGCTCCATGATGTCCACGCCCATCCTCAACGCCCCGCAGTCGGGCATCCTGGGCATGCACAACATCATCAACCGCCCGGTCGAGAACCCCGACAAAAAGGGCGAGATCGTGCTCCGTCCGATGATGTACATCGCCCTGAGCTACGACCACCGCATCGTCGACGGCGAGGGGGCCGTGACCTTCCTCAAGCATGTCAAAGACTGCATCGAGGACCCGGAGCGTCTGCTCCTGGAAGTCTGAGACCCGATCCCTTCAGGATCCCAAGGCCGCGCTCACGCGGCCTTTTTCAATTCCTCGACCGGGCATTCCGCTCGTGCCTCGCGCGGCGGGTACTTCACCCAGAACTCGTGGTGCCCGGTGATCCACTTGAGCACGATGAAGTGGTGGATCGCGTCGCTGAGCAGCAGCGCGATCCCGGCGATGGCCAGCCACTCCCCGATCGCACCGGGGAAGAAGATCATGCCAGCGGGGATCAGCGTGAAGCCGTGATAGCCGTGATGCACGCGGTAGCCGCGCGTCATGCGTCCGATCCAGGCGGTCTTTTCCGGGGCGGTCATCTTCCGTCCGAAGCGCAGGTAAATCGTCAGCAGCTCCAGCAGGATCGCGCCGAGAATTCCCCAGACAATCAGCATGATTGGGCTCATGGGCGTGCGGTACCTCGTGCGTGGTCGGAGTTCATCAGAAACTCGATCAGCCCCGAACAGGCGGCGTGAACCATGTCATAGACGGTATCGAAGCCGTCCTCACCCCCGTAATACGGATCCGGGACCGGTAGGTTCGCCCCGTTGAGTGCAGGGTCATAACTGCGAAGATGCCTGATTTTGTTCCGGGGAGCCCCCGCATCGAGGCAATCGGCGAGGTTGTCGTTGTCCATCACGATGATCAGGTCGAATTTTTCCCAGTCACCGCTATGGATCTTCCTGGCGCGGCTGGGTAAATCAATGCCGTATTTGCGAGCCACCGCTACCGAGCGGGGGTCCGGTGGATTGCCCGCGTGCCAGCCCCCGGTCCCGGCAGAATCGGCCTCGAAATGGGTGTCCAGACCTCGCTCGCGCAGCAGGTGCAGGAACACACCCTCAGCGAGAGGCGAACGGCAGATGTTGCCCATGCAGACGAACAGCACCGATTTCACTGGGACCGGATTCTCACTCACGCCCGTAGTGTATCCCTTGCCCGATTGAGGGGTAGGATGGCGTCATGAGCCCAAGCGACCAAGAGGACCACGGCCTGTTCGTCCCTCCCTCCGCCGCCAGCGCGGAACCCACCGCCGACCGCAGGCAGCGGATCGTCGACCGGGCAACGAAGGCGCTCGAGGCCTTCTCCCTCAACGACGAGCAGCGCCAAGCGGTGGACCACTCCGGCTCTCCGCTGATCGTGCTCGCTGGACCCGGCACCGGGAAGACCCGGACCATCATCGCGCGCATCCTCCGCCTGCTCGCCGACGGCGTGAAGCCCGAGTCCATCCTCGCGATGACTTTCACCAACAAGGCGGCGGGGGAGATGACCGAGCGTCTGGAGGAACTCGTTGGTGCCGATGCCGCGGGCCGGGTGCAGATGGGCACCTTCCACGCCTTCGGTGCCCGGATGATCGCCCGCTATGCCGACATGCTGGGCCTGCCCGAGCGTCCTGAGATCATGGACTCCGCCCAGCGCCGACGGCTGCTTCGCAGGATCATCGAGGAGCACGGTTTGTACCGCTTCCGCGCCGCGGAAGGGACCGATGCCCTGATCGAACCGATCGGCAAGTTCATCGAGGCCTGCCGTGAGGCCGCGCGATCGCCACAGGATGCACTCGACTTTGCGGAGCGGTGGGGGTCACTGCTCACCTCCGGACGCACGCTCGACGACGAGGAGCCCGACGCAGCCGCGCTCGCCGCCGAACGAGAGCGCCAGCGGATGTTCGCCGAGAACGCGAAGGCCTACGAACTGTTCGCCGAGGCCGCCAAAGCCGCACGGGTGATCAGTTTCAGTGACTTCATCACCCTGCCGACGAAGCTCGTGCGCGAACACGCGATCGTCCGCAATATCCTGCGCGACGAGATCCGCCATGTGGTGGTCGACGAGTTTCAGGATGTGAACGCCGCCCAGATCGAGATGCTCCGCCAGATCATCCCGCCGACCCGGGAAGGTCGCCCCGGACCGGACCTCTGCATCGTCGGTGACGACGATCAGGCCATCTACGCGTTCCGGGGCAGCGACCCCAAGGCCTTCGCGCGCTTCCGAGAAATCTGGACCAACGCCGAGCAGATCGAACTCGCGGTCAACTACCGTTCGCGCCCCGAAGTCATCGCGGTGGGGAACACGATCATCACCGCCGCACAGGAACGCTTCGCACCCGACAAGCAGAGCACCTCCAACCCGGATGGGCCGAGCGATCCGGGCGTGCTGCAGACGGTGGAAGTCCAGGATGACAAAGGCGAGACCGGTCAGGTGATCGCCGCGATGATCCGGCGGGCGGTGCGTGAAGCCCAGGCCGAGGGTGAGCACCTGGCATGGTCTTCGTTTGGGGTGATCGCCCGCACCAACAGTTTCGCCGATGACATCGCGGCGGAACTCCGCCTGAACGACATCCCCGTGGACCGACGGCGCGAGGTGACGCCGCTCGATGATCCCGGCGTGTACGACATCCTCGCGTGGGTCCGCCTACTGCTGGACCCGAGTGATGAGGCGGCGGTGCAACGCCTGCTGGTGCGATGGCCCCAACGCATGGAGCCGGATCGTGTGCGGCGGCTGACCACGCTGTACCGGCGGGCCAAGTCCATCAATGAGCCGCATACCGAGACTTTCGCCGGTTGGGTCGAGCAGCACATCGCCTCCGAACCGCAGGAGAAGGACGCCGAACTGCACACCTTTTTCCGCAACCTTGACGAACTTCGCACGCTCGGCGCGACGGGGCGTGCCGATGAGGTCCTCGAAGCCATCATCCGGCGATCGAATCTCATGCACGAACCGTTCGAGCACGCCTCGGAGCACCCCGGCGAGCAGCGGGCCAGGCGAGTCGAGAATCTCGTGCAGATCATCCGCTTCGCGCGGGAGCGGCTCGGCCAGTTCGATCAGCCGCCGACGCTGGAGTCCTTCTGGACCTACTACAACGATCTCGATGACAAGGAACAGCAATTCGTATTCCCCAGCCGCGATGACCTTGATGAGGCGGGCCAGGATGAGGACCGTGATGCGGTCACGGTGATCTCTGCGCACAAGGCCAAGGGGCTGGAGTTCGACACGGTGTTCGTGGTGCGCGTCCGTTCACCGCACGGTTTCCCGCTCAAAATGGGAGGGCAAGAGGAGCCTCCGCTGCCTCCGGCATTCACCGAGCGCCCCGAGCCCAACCTCGACGACGAGGAGCGCCGACTGTTCTTCGTGTCCTGCACTCGCGCGCAGCGTCGATTGGTGCTCATCGCCAAACACAAGAAGTCCAAATCCTCAGATTTCTACATCGAACTCACCGACGGCGCACCGGAACTCGGCTTCCAGATCACCGATGCCGGCTCCGTGCTCGACACCGCCGAGGCGATGGGGCTGGATGCTCTCTCGGATTCGCTCGCGTCGGTCGATGCCGCGAAACAGGCCGTGAACCGGACGGGGGCGCAGGTCTGGGAGGAGGCCACTGGCGTGCTCCACGCGCTCGATCGCCATGGCCTTTCAGAAGCGGACATCCAGGCGCTGATCGCGCGGTTAGCCAGCACCGCCAAGGCGCTCCCCGCGGTCGCATCAATCCGCAGCACCGGCAAACTCCCGGCGGAACTCACGCCAGAGGGAGAGTCGCCCATCGCGCGCGGTGTACGCCGTCTCGCCGCCAAGCTCCCCGATCTCACCATCGCGATGGACTGCACGCGCCCGATGCCAGCCCCGCTGAACCTCAGCTACTCCAAACTGGTGGAGTTCGAATATTGCCCGCGCTGCTTCTATGTGAAGTATGTGCTCGGACTCGACGAGGAAAAGACCACCGCGCTCAGCATCGGCGACATCACCCACAAAGCGCTCGAACTGTTCTACCGCCGGTTCATGTTCGCCGAGGCCGAGGGCCAACCCCTGCCCGGCCTCGCCGATCTTCGCCAGTTGGCGAGCGATGAGTTCCAGAAGTCCTGGCCGGCGCACCTGCCGATGGACCGATCAGAACTGGACAAGATCCACGCGCAGCTCGAACTCGCCCACGCCAACCTGCACAGCGACACGGACGAGACCATCTACCTCGAACAGAAGGTCAGCCTGCCCTACACGCTGGACGGAGTGACCCACAAGATCCAGGCCAAACTCGACCGGGTGGATCGCCTCCCGAGCGGCGGCTGGCGCGTCATCGACTACAAGACCGGCAACGCCACGAAGAAACTGCTCGAGCCGAAGAAGGACGATCTGCAGCTCTGCATCTACGCGATGGCCCTGCCCCGCCTGCTCGATCCGGACACCCAGACACCCGACGAGATCCCAGAGGGAGTCGCGGAATATTGGGTGTTGTCCACCGGTCAGCGCGGCACGATCGGCTTCGATTCCCTCAAGATCGATAAGGTCCGCAACAACATCGACAAGGCGATCACCGCCATGCTCGCGGGAGACTTCCCGCGTGAAGATAACTGCAAGGGCCTGTGCAACCTGATCCCCGGCTAGCGAGCCGGTTGACTCAGCTCGAGATCGTTTCCAGTTCGTCGAGGCGACCGACCTCGTCGAGGATCTGCTCGGCGTAGGTGACCATCGCGTCGCGGAGCTGCTCGAAGCTGTCGAGCACATACAGGATCGGCTGGTAGTGATCGATCTCGAAGTCGGTGTCACAGACCGTCTTGAGATCGAACTTGCGCCGATCCACCTTGTCGCTCTCGAGGGCGTGGTGGCCTTCGCCGTCGGAGGAGATCAGGCCCGAGCCGTAGAGCTTGGTTCGCCCGTCCTCGTGGATCAGACCGAACTCGACGGTGAACCAGAAAAGACGCGCCAAGCGAGTCGTGTGGTCCTCGTTGTTGGTGTAGAGCGCCGCCTTGCCGTAGGTCTGCAGGAAGTCCGCAAACACCGGGTCGGCGTGCAGCGGGACATGCCCGAACACATCGTGGATGATGTCCGGCTCGGGCAGGTAGTCCATGCTCGTCTTCGGACGCACGGTGATCGTGGTGGGGAACTGGCGCTGCGCGAGGAAGGCGAAAAAGCTCTTCGCGGGCAGATATCCTGGCACGCCGTGGCTCGACCACCCGGTCTTGGGCAGCAGGTTGGCGTTCACATCGCGCAGGTCAGGCACCTGCTTGCGGTTGAGGTTGATGACCTCCGCCCCTTTGAGAAAGACATTCGAGCCCGCCTTGGCCAGGTGCTCCATGCGCTTCTCGTAGAGGATGCCCCAGACCTCGTGGTTCTCTTCGGTGTACTTCTCCCAGTGCTGGGTGATCTTCATCGAGTCGATGTTGATCTGATCGGGCGGCAAGGGCGCCGAGCGATCGGCCGCCTCCTGAGCAAGCCGGGCCTCCTCGGAATCGATCACGGGGGAGTTTCTCAGGGCTTTGGCGGTTTCGCTGTCCATGTCGGCAACTCCTCATCGATCGTGGGGCGCGGGGGTATCCGGGGCGACGAATGTCGTCACCGGAGCATTATACACGCCGAAATGCACGATCCGGGGCCGCTCAGGGCATCCGGAAATTGGACCGCCCGCTGCCCGTGAAGCCGAACAGCCATTTCAGGCGGTTCAGGACCGGGCCGACGATGAACGCAAGGCCAGCGGTGTACAGCGCCGAGCCGAGCTGGCTGCCCAGCTGAGCCGCCGCATCGTCAACGATGACCACGTCATACAGCGAGCGGAACTTCAGCATGGAGATGGCCAGCACCTGCGTCAGGGCCATGGTGACGCCCGAGAGCACGACAATCGTGATGATATTCCGCCGGAACATCATGCCCCGCATCGTGACGACCGTGTACGACGCCAGGAGGCAGCCGAGCGCGTGGCGTCCAAGCACGACGACCGGCTCGCCGCTGCCCGTGGTGCGGACGAGGTCTCCGAAGTCGAGCAGCAGGCCGATGAGGATGGCCGCCGGGAGGGCATGCCGGATCGGGGCCCAAAGCGCAATGAAAGCCACGAGGATCATGGCCAGAGACGGCGAGATCGAAGTACTGCCGAGCGCCAGCGCGTCACGGAAGCCCGTCTCGAAGGCGAGCGCGATCCAGGCGAAGATCGAGAAGACGATCCAGTTCATCGCCCGTCCTCCGCATCGGATGCGCCGGGGATGTGCAGGATCATCGAACCGATGCGCCCGAGCTCGGGGCCGGTCGGGCGGACCGTGACCCGCAGGAAGCCGGGATTGCGCGCCATCTCCTCGACACTCTCCACCAGCCCGATGGTGTAAAACTGCGCCGTCTCCGGCCAAGTCGGATCACGCAGGAGAACCACCGCGCCCTCAACCAGCACCCCGTCGGGTTTGCCGATCGCACCGATCGGCTCGGACACCAGCGTGCCATCGCCGGTGGCGCGTAGCTCAACGGTCACCTGCAGCGCCGAACGCTGCGGCTCCGGTGGAGCGTTCTCGTCCACAGGCGGCGTGACCACCGCGCCGATGAGATTGGGCTGCATACGCGGGTCGGTGATCAGGCGGATCGATGAGGTCGCGGTATCGGTCGCGACCACCTGCCCGACGAGTTGCTGGCTTGCCGCCGCGACCGCGATGGTTCCGGGAACCACGCCGTCCTGGGTGCCGCCCCGAACCTGCACGAGCCCGGTGGAGATGTTGATGCCCTGGCGCTGCGTGCTGAGCCGCCTCGCGCCAAGGGTCGAGGGGTAGGGGGTGCCCGCCTGGAGGCTGCGGATCACCTCGCGGAGTTCGCGGTTTTCCCGCATCGACTGCAGGTGCAGGCGGAGCAGTTCGTCGTACTGCTCACGCAACTCGCGCTCGTCCCTTTCGACTTCAGGCGCGGTGAGCGGCGGTCGGAGAACCCGAGAAGCTTTCTCAAACACAACTTTGCCGGGTGCGATCACCACTTCGATGGGACCACGGAAGCCCGTGGCCCAGCGTGTGAATCGGGTCGGCGCAAACGCGAAGATCAGCAGGATGAGCAGCGTCACTCCGAGGAGTGTGGCGGGGCTCGGTGACTGCCTGGAGGTCCTCACGCGCCGTGTGCTCCTGTGCGGTTCAACTCAGCCCGGCGGCCGCGGGCCAAGTTGCTTAGTGGTCGAGGTTACTCTCGAGCGTGTGCTTCCAGACCTCGATGTTCTCCAGGAAGATCGCGGTGCCTTCGGCGACGCACTTGAGTGGGTCGTCGGCCACGCGCACTTCCATGCCCGTGGCGTTCTGCAGCACGACATCCAGCCCACGCAGCAGCGCTCCGCCGCCGGCCAGCGTGATGCCATTATCGACAAGGTCGGCCGCGAGTTCCGGCTCAGCGCGCTCGAGCGTGCGGGTGACCGCCTCGACGATCGAGTTCACCGGTTCCTGCAGGGCCTCGCGGATTTCTTCGCTGGTGACCACGGTCTTGCGGGGCAGCCCGCTGATCATGTCGCGACCGCGCGCCTCCATCGAGGTCTCTTCGCCGACCGGGGCGGCCGAGCCGATCTCGATCTTGATGCGCTCGGCGGTCTGCTCACCGATCATCAGGTTGTAGTTCTTCTTCATGTGGGCCATGATCGCCTCGTCCATGTCGTCGCCCGCGACGCGGACGGACTCACAGACGGCGATATCGGCCAGCGACATGATGGCGACCTCGGTCGTGCCGCCGCCGATGTCCACGATCATGCTCGCCGTCGGCTCGGCGAACGGCAGGCCTGCACCGATCGCCGCGGCGACCGGTTCCTCGACCAGGTAGACAATCCGGGCCCCCGCTCGCTGGGCCGACTGCTCGACCGCCTGCTTTTCCACAGCGGTAATACCCGAGGGCACCGCGATGACCACGCGCGGGCCGATGAGCCGAGCCCGCCCATTCACCTTGCGGATGAAGTAGCTGAGCATGGCCTCGGTGATCTCGAAATCGGAGATCACGCCGTCTTTCAGCGGGCGGATGGCGGTGATGGAGCCAGGGGTCTTGCCCAGCATCTCTTTGGCACGCCAACCGACGGCCTGGCCGTTGTTGAGCACCTCGTTGGTGCCCTTGCGGACGGCAACGACGGATGGCTCGTTCAGGACGATCCCCTCACCACGCACGCACACAAGTGTGTTGCAGGTGCCAAGGTCGATCCCCATGTCAACGCTGAACCAACTCAGCAGCGAATGAAGCCTCACGCCGCGTATCTCCCCGAGGGACTAGGGGCCGCCAATCCATGGTCAGCCGCGTGTCTGCTCGTTGTTATCGGTGCTCAAAGTACACGATCCCGCTGGGTTTTGCTTGGGCACCCCGCACTTTCAGCGGGGGGACAGGCCAGCGGAAGCGATCCGGCCGGGGGACATCCGGCTCTTGGTTGTATCGGCGGTCCGGTCCGAACCCAGCCAGAACTGAAGGGACCAACGCACCCAAAAACACACGCACCCGGCACAGGGCCGGGTGCGGCAAGCTATTTGGCGGTGAGTCCGGAGGGGGACTCAGTCTTTCTTCGCGTTCGGAAGGTCGTTGTTGGTGATCATCTTGCCGGGCTCGTGAAGCTTGAGGACGCCCATCGGTCCTTCCTCAGGGGCGACCGTGCTCGCGGCGTTGAAGACGAACACGGTGGCGACCAGCAGGGCGATCATCGCGACCAGGCTCATGCCCGTGTACACATTCAGGGAGGCCTTGCGGGCTCGCTGAGCACCCGGCATCTGCATACCCATCTGACTCATGATTCGGCTCGCTTTCGTTTCTTGCGGGAGGGACCGGAACTGAGCCGGGAATCAGAAGGTAACGGCGGGGACGGCGATCGAACCGGCGCTGGGCTGACGCTGGGTCGAGCTGCGGGTATCGACATAGCCGGTGGCGTTGTTCAGGTTGACCCGATCGATCACGATGACCGCGACGAAGCCGCTCTCATCGGAAACGCTCAGGCGGGTGCCCTCACGCAGGCCATCGCTGGAACCGGCATCGATCGCGACGAGCACGCGTCCGGATTCGTCGGTGCTGACATCGGTCACGCGAGCCCGGAAGCCCTCGGGAGCGGTCGGCGTGCGAGTCGCACCCGAACCGTCGCCACCCTCCTGAATCGAAACGATGGTTTCCTGCAGGGAGCGGACGGTCGCCTCGGCCACTTCGAGCTGCGAGACGAGGTCGTTGATGCGATCGGTCAGCGCGATTTCCTTGCGGGCGTAGTCGAGCAGGTCGTCACGCAGGGCGCGGAGCTCGTCGGCGCGAGCCGCGTCGAGTTGCTGGGCCGTCGCGATGAGCGTGGTGAACTCATCGATGCGGGTCGAGTAGGTCGCCTGCTGGGTCTGCAGGTCGGCGTTGGCGGTGATCAGACGGGAGATCTCGCCTTCGAGGTCGGTGATGTGGGCCTCACGCTCGGCGAGGGTCGCCTGCATGCTGGACCACTTCGCGTCGCTTTCGCTGGACTGGCGAGCGGCATCAAGGCTGCGAGCCTGCGCTTCGTTCTCAGCCGCGGCGGCCTTCGCGTTGGCCCGGGTGATCTGCGAAGCGATCTCGTTCGCGTTGAAGGTGTAGGCGATTGAGAGCCCGGCGAGCAGCACACTCAGGATGGCCGCGATGAAGACAAAGAACTTGGTCAAAATATGCAAGGCTTGACTCCTCAACCGCGTTCCAGCGGTCCTTGGGGTGGATGGTGCTGCCCCAGGGAAAACTCCGGTGAACCCGGCCCGGCGCGTGGTTCAACCTCGACCGGGTGGGGGGACTCTGACACAATTCGATTCCGACGGTCCAAGGGTTCCGCCGAAACTCCTGCCCTTCACCGAGCAGGATCAGGAGGATCCCCGGGCGGCTTCAACCTGTCAACCCGCAAACCAGTCCGATTTCTGCTCAAGCGAAATCGCCCTCGCCTTCCCTCGGAGAGAGGTCAGGTGAAAGTGGGCAATTTTGGCGTTTCCGGAGCTGGCCTCAGCGCGTTTCGAGAGCACTGAGCATCCCGGATGCCGCAGCCACCCGCACCATGGGGTTGGGGTCGCTCATCAGCATTTCCAGCTTGGCCAGATCGAGTCTGCGGGCGGCGCGACCCTCCGCAGAACGGGCCCGGGCCGGAGCCGCGGCCTGGTACAGGAATGAGGCCTGAGCCCGAACCGCCGGATTGGGTGACCTCAGCGCGGAATCCGCGACATAGACCCCGCCGACTTCACCCATTTTGGCCAAGGCCGTTGCCGCGGCGAGTCGGAGTTCGATCGGCTGCAGGAAGACCTTCCGCCGAGGGTCGTCGGTATCGGGAGAATTCGGTGCCGTTTGTTCGATCAGCTCGACGAGTTGTCGAATCGCAGACTCGTCGCGGAGTTCTCCGAGGATCTGAGCAGCCAGAACAGCTGCCTCCATGTCATCCTGAGCCGCCGGATAAAGCGCGGATTGAATGACATCACGCACTTCGGTTTCGCCAAGTTTGTACAGGGCTTCAGCGGTCTGGAGCCGGAAAATGGTCTGGTCGATGCGTCGTCCTTCAGCGCGCGGTGGGTTCGACACATCCCAGACGGGCTTCTGCGGCGGCATGGCGGTGTCGTGGAGCAGCGGGATGGCGCTCCGGTTGCCGATCTCGCCGAGGATGAAAGCCGCGTGGGAGCGAATCGAGGAATCCCCGGTCAGCAGAAACTCAGCCAAGGGATTCTGGTCCACCGGCTCACCGAGGCGGGTCATGGCGTAAATGGCGGCCATGCGAACACGCGGGTCCCGGTCATCGAGCAGCGGCGCGATGAATCGGCTGCTCTGGCGGAGTTTGAGTTTGCCGATCGACATCAACGCCGCGTAACGAACACCGGCGTTGGCATCCGTGAGTGCGGCGCGTGTGATGGGTTCGGCTCTGTGCGGCACCGTCTGCAGCGACTCGATCGCGTTGGCCCGCAGCAGAGCGGAATCGCTGAACGCCGCCTCTTCAAGGATCTTGAGCGCCGTTTCGCGCAGCGTGGACTGCGTCAGGGGCTGGTCGTACTCCAGCAGGTCCCGAGGCGGCTCCGCCATCGTGCTTTGTTCGGCGGCCGCCGTCGCTTCAGGAGCGGACGACGAACCGGCGCACCCGGAAGCGGTGATCACAGCCAGAGCGAGTAGCGAAGCGGCGGCGGTGTGGCGGTGGGTCATTCGGTATCGCTTGTGATGGAGTGTGCAGGGGTTGATGAATCAGAGCGAGTGAGTCTTCGCCGGATGGGCATGACGATGAGCAGGGCCAAGGAGCCCACAAAGGCGAGCCACCCGACCAGATCGCCCATGCGGGCGTATATCGTCGATTCCGGGCCGGGCAGTGGAACCTCGGCCAGAAGCACCGAAGCCGGCTGGCGAGCGGGAAGCGACTGACGCACCCTGCCCGAGGCGTCTACGACGCAACTGATCCCGGTGTTCGCAGCCCGGATAACCGGCGTGCCCAGTTCGATCGCTCGCCAGCGCGCGATGAGCAGATGGTTCGCGCGACCGGCATCGAACGAGCCGAACCAGCCGTCGTTGGTCATGTTGATCAGCACATCCGCCTGACGCCCACCGTTTTCGTGCACCAGCCGCCGGCAGACCTGCGAAATCGTCGCCTCGAAGCAGATCGGCGTGGCGATCCTCACCGTCTGGCCCTGTGATCCCGGCACTTCGAACCGCACCGGCCTCGTCCCCGCGCTCAGGTCAAAACGCATTCCCCGGGCCGCGAAATCGAGCATCGCCTGCTGCAGATCCGGGAATATCGAGATGTAGGGCATGGTCTCGCCGAAGGGGGTGAGGAAGATTTTGTCGTACCGTTCATCCTGTATCTCGCCATCTCGAATCAGGAAGGCGGAATTGAACTTGCCATCGAATTCGAACTTGGCATCACCGCCTTGTGGGGTGTCGATCCGCAGTTGGTCGTAGCCGATCGCCCCGATCAGCAGGGGGGTTTGGATCTGTTCCTGCACCTGAAGCAGTGGGCCAACGAACAGCGTTCCGCCCGAGCGCTGACCAGGACCGAATCCTGCCCGCTGCTCGTACGAGGCGAACTCGTCGATGGCCTGCGGGCTCAGCGTCGCACCGGGGAACATGGTTTCGGGCCAGATGACCAAGTCGGGCTGCTGCTCAGACTCGGCGATCCCGAGCGTGAGCAGGCCCCACTCTTCGAAGTCTCGCATGCCCTCTTCGAGCGAGCGTGACATCTTGTTGCTCTGGGGCAGATTGGTCTGCACCACGGCCACCGTGAACGAGTCCGATTGCCCCGGGCCGGGCAGCAGTCCGCCCATGGCCAGAGTGGCAAGGCACAGGGCCGGAGCGATCCAGCGTATTCGTCCCGCACTGCGATCGAGCAGCGCATGCAGGAACAACGATCCGAGCAAGGCGATCAGGAGCCCGACCCCGTAGACGCCGATCACCGACGCCCACTTCGCCAGCGGGAGATCCACCGTGGGGTGCGCCGTCAGGAACCATGGATATCCATCGAAGAACACGCGAGCGCGGAAGAACTCGATGCCGCTCCAGAGCATTGCCAGCGCCAGGACTTTGGGCAGGTTGGGTTCGCGGCGGACCATCAGTGCCCCGCAGGCGACGAACAGGCCGGACCACAGTGATTGCAGAATCATCAGCGGGGGCGCGCCGGCTGCAGAGACCGCAAAGATCCACCAGTGGTGATACGCCCAGAACGGCAGGCAGCCGATGGCGACACCCAGCCCGGTGCGCCACGGACGCCCGGTCGTCATGGCAGCGAGGAACAGCGGCAGCGGCGCCAACACCCCGAGCAGGCCGAAGCCGATGGGCGGGAACGCGATCGCGAGCAGCAGGGCGTTGGCTGCGCCGACGGCGATGCCGCCGATGATCGGTCTTCGGGTGAGGGTCGTCTTGATCACGCGGGCACTGTAGCCGAGCGAGCCGGGGGCAACGTCCTCACTTGCCGGCGTAGTCGATCAGACGGGCGATTTCGTTGCGCAGCTCGCCGCGATGCACAACGCGATCGACGATGCCGGCCTTGAGCAGGAACTCGGCGGTCTGGAACCCTTCGGGCAGTTCCTGCCGGATGGTCTGCTGGATGACTCGCGCCCCAGCGAAGCCGATACGGGCCTTGGGTTCGGCGAGGTGGATGTCGCCGAGCATGGCGAAGGAGGCGGTGACCCCGCCGAAGGTCGGATCGGTCAGCACGCTGATGAACAGTCCCCCGGCATCGTCGAATTTCGCGAGAGCGGCGGAGGTTTTGGCCATCTGCATCAGGCTCAGCGTGGACTCCTGCATGCGGGCACCGCCCGAGCCGGACACGATGATCAGGGGCAGGTCGTTCTCGAGCGCGTGTTCGATGGATCGCGTGAGTTTTTCGCCCACGACCGAAGACAGCGAGCCCATGAAGAAGTCGGTGTCGAGCACCGCAAGCATCACAGCGCGGCCTTTGATGAAGGCTCGCCCTGCCTGGCAACCCTCGAGTTGGCCGGTCTTGGCCTGCTCCTTCTTGAGCCGGTCCTTGTAAGGAACCAGATCGGTGAACTTCAGCGGGTCCACTGTCGTGAGGTTCGTGAACATGGGCTCGAATGAGCCATCGTCCACCAGCTGACGCACACGCTGGGCCCCACCGACCCGGAAATGGTGATCGCACTCGGGGCAGACCTTCAGGTTGGACTCCATCTGCTTCCGGTAGATCATGCTGGAGCACGCCGGACAGCGGAGCCAGAGTCCTTCCGGAACCCGGCCCGTGGTGGGGGATTTCAGCTCGTTCCAAGTCTTCGGAGCGGCCTGAGTCATGCGCTTGCCTTGGTCTGTCCGAGCAGTTGTTGCAATTCGCTCGGGTTGATGGTGAACAGTTCGACGGTCGAACCCTCTTCAGGTTTCGGCCAGAATGAATCCATG
>CAZIXS010000040.1:0-23635 GCA_964543335.1 uncultured Phycisphaeraceae bacterium
AAGGGGTTGAGCGGGTGGTCGAGCACAGTCTGGTCGAAGCCGAGGGTGATCGAGCCGCCGAAGCCGCCGAGGGTGACGGCGTCGTCATTGTTGGGCGCGGAGATGCCCCCTCCGCTGGGAGGACCGAGGGCTGCACTGGGATCGTTCAACGCTGGGTTGTTCACGAACTGGCCCGGGGCGGGTGTGTAGTCGTGCACCACGGTGGCGAAGGGGGATGCTGAGGCCAGCGCAGCGAAGAACAGCACCGCTGCCAACCCACCCAGGGCAGCGGTGCTGTCGAAGCCGAACTCGTGCGAAAAATTATGCACGGCGACGACGGGAGAGGGTGAGACTCGCGAGCGCGAGCACTGTGGCTGCACCCGGAGCCGGGATGGCGTACACGAACACCGTCGAACTTCCGAAAGTTGTGACATACAGCTCTTCGGTCACCGGATTGAACCGGATCGAGTAGAAGGCAGAGGGATCGTCGATCGGCGAGAGCATCTGGCCATCGGCAGAGGTGGCGATCGGTCCGCCCGTGAGGGCGCTATCGATGGCGAGTGCATCGATGACCGAAGCGAAGCCGATTTCGCCTGAGAAATCGCCGCCTCCGACGAGCAGGTTGCCGTGGGCGTCGAAGCCGAGCGATCCGGCGGAGAGGGCGTTGGCGACGAGTGTTCCGTCGGCAAAGCTGACCGATCCTGCGCCGAGATCGTCGAGTTCGAATGCGAAGATGTCGCCGGTCTGCGTGCCGCCGCCGTAACTGAAACCGTTGCCAGTGTAGAGGCGACCGTTGGCGATGGCGATACCGCTGGAAGCGCCGTCGATGTTATCGATGACTACGCTCGAGGTACCGGCGATGGTGTCGATGGCGGTGACCACGCTGGGGGAGCCGAAGTCGCCGCCGGTCACAAAGAGTGTGGAGTTGTTGCCCCACGCCGCGTTGAAGTTCGGCGAGGCGACGGCGGTGGTGGGGGCGGTTGAGCCGGGGGTCAGACCCGACGACGGCAGCAACAGGACGCTGGCTCCGGCGCCGATGTTGTTGTCGCCGAGGGCGATCGTCTGGCCATCGGGGCTGACGGAGATAAACGCGGCACCGAAACTGCTGAGCAGGCCGGAGGGGACCGAACCGGCGAGCGAGAACAAACCGGAGTTGATCGAGTCCTGGATCAGGATGTCGTTGCCGGATGAAGCGTAGATCAGCCCGCTCGGAGCGACGGTGAATGTGTCGATGCCGCTGGGCAGATCGTATGTGGAGACGAGCGAGTTCGACGGGGCGGCGAGCGCGGCGGCGCTGGTGGCCGACGAAACAGCCAGTGCGCACAGCGCACGGCGACCGATGTGGAGTGCCATTCGGCAGGACCTTTCTGTTCCCTGAAGACGCGCAGGGACTCCCGTGGGGATGAAGTGAGCCCGGCGCGGTCGGTGGTGTGTGGGAGGAGAAACGGGCTACGGGAGTGCGCACCGCTTCGCCAGCCACCCGTTCCGCGCGGGTAAGCAAGCTCACGGCAAGGCAGGTCTTCCGGCTCCGGGCATCACGGTTCCGGCCTTCCCACCCGATCTTGCGACCGAGGCAGTGGCACTTGGAGGAACCGATCAGCGCCCGTTACGGCGGCGCGTCCGCGGTGGTTTTTCACCACACTTCCCTTTTCACCCACAAACAGGCGTTTGTGGGCACCTTGCTGTAGCGTTCGCAGTGTATCGGAAGCCCGGACCGCGTCAAGCGGTTTCCCGGAGGTTTCAGGCGGCGTTGCGCCCGGATTCCTGCTGGCCCAGTAGTTCCGCGAGCAGGCTGAGCAGTTGGGGAACATGCAGCGGCTTGGTGGCGTATGCGGTGCAGCCGCTGCGAAGGGCGCGCTCGCGATCGCCGGCCATGGCGTTGGCCGTCAGCGCGACGATGGGCAGATTCAGTCCCGCGTGTCTGAGGCGACCGGTGGCCTCGTAGCCGTCCATCTCGGGCATCTGCATGTCCATCACGATCAGGTCGAAGGGGGTATCCGAGCGGCTCGCCTCGATGGCTCGGTCCGAACCGATGCGTCCGTTCTCGGCGACTTCGACCTCAAGCCCGGCGCGCCGAAGAGCATGCGAGATGAGCTTCTGGTTGTCCGGTCCGTCCTCGACGAGCAGGACGCGGCCTTGGAGGCAGTTTCGGCGACTCGTGCTCGCGGCGAAGGGCGAGGGCTGGCGATTCGGTTCAGATCCGGAAGTCAGGCTTTCGCTGCTCTCGCGCGGCACCCGGATGGTGAACTGCGAACCGTTTCCGACACTGGAAACGACATCGATGGTGCCGCCAAGCCGTTCGATGAGTGCCTTGGCGATGCTCAGGCCGAGACCGGTTCCGCCGAAGCGTCGGGTGGTGGATTCATCGGCCTGCGCGAACGGATCGAAAATGCGCATGAGCTGTGTATCGGTCATGCCCACGCCGCTGTCGCTCACGCTGAAGCGGATGAAGCGGTCGTCGGACTGCACTTCCACAACGACGCCGCCGCTCTCGGTGAACTTGATGGCGTTGCTGATCAGGTTGTACAGGATCTGGCGCAGGCGGGTCGGGTCGGAGACGATGCGGTCCGGGACGGCCTCGTTGATCCGTGCTTCGAGGTTGATCCCTTTTTCGCTGGCGCGCTCGCGGTACAGATCGACCGCGTCGTTCGCCAGCGTGCGAGGTGAACAGGGGATGGTCTCCACCGACAGTTCGCCTGATTCGATCTTGGACAGGTCGAGGATATCGTTGATGACCTGCAGGAGATGGTTCCCGTTGCGCTTGATCGTGACGATCGAGTCTGCACGTTCCTTCTCGGTGCTGCCCGGTTCATCGAGGAAATCTGCGAAGCCCAGGATCGCGGTCATGGGCGTGCGGATCTCGTGGCTCATATTGGCCAGGAACATGCTCTTGGAAGCGTTCGCGGCGTCGGCCTCGGCGCGGGCCTTCTGCAGTTCTGCGGTTCGCACCTTGACGAGCTCTTCGAGTTCGGCAGCGCGGGATTCCAGCGATTCGCGGAGCTCGCGTTCGAGCCGTTTGGCGCTGAGCGAGATGCGGAAATCGCCCATTGTCGAGACGAAACGCCACGACCAGATGTTGAGGATCAGCAGAAAGATCGCCAGCAGTCTGTACGCCGGCCAGAAGAACATGAGAACCGACATCGCGTAGCCGCAGACGGCGCACCAGAGAAAGATGTTGGCCAGCTGCATCATCTTCGCGTTGCGGTCCTTGGGGGCTTCCGCGAAGTAGCACTGACGCCAGAACAGGAAGATCTTGGCGTACCAGGCGATCACACCCAGCGTCAGCACAATCAGCGTGATGATCCAGAACCAGTCCGGCGATCCCTCGGCGGTCTGCATGCACTCGATGCGGGGCTGGTACATGCCACCGTTGGTAAAGATGTCCATCTGCTTCAACGACGCGAGCCACGATTTCAGCTGGTCCGTCGCGCAGTACCCCGAGGGATCTGCTGCGGGCATGCCACCGGTCGCGAGCAGGTTGGTGAGAGCAGTGAACATCAGATGAGACCCAATCCATGGCCACTCGGTCTTCGAGTGCAGCAGTGGTTCATCGTCGCTGGATCGTGAGCGATCCTGCGAGATGCGCCTTTTCGTTCGGAAACCACACTGAAACTCGCCCCATATGGGGGGTCCCGATGCGCTTGCGAGTACACCCGTAGTCCGATATCAGATGGGAAAATTCCCACTCTGCAAGGGAGGCTGCATGGACTTTCTCGTTGAACTTTGGCTCCCGATCCTGCTCTCGGCGGTCGCGTGCTTCATTCTGAGTTCGATCGCCTGAACCGTGCTGCCGCACCACAACAAGGACTTCAGGCAGCTGCCCGACTTTGAGGCGTTTACCGGCACGCTGAAGCAGCAGGGCATCGCTCCGGGCTACTACATGTTCCTGTACTGCGAAGATCGGAGCGCGATGGGAACTCCCGAGTTTCAGAAGCTCTACAGCACCGGCCCATGGGGCACGCTGAATCTCTGGCCCTCCAAACCCAACATGGGGCGGAACCTCATCGTGACCTTCGTGTACTTCCTCATCGTCAACACGATGATCGCGTATGTGGGTTATGAAGCGATGGGCGTCGGCGTCGATTGGGCTCGTGTTCTGCAGATCAGCGGCACGGTCGGTGTGCTGGCCTACTGCGCCAGCGGCATCCTGAACACGGTCTGGTTCAGCGTGCCGCTGCGGAACATCCTGGCGAGTCTGGCCGACGGCGTGGTGTACGGTCTGGCCACCGGAGCGGTGTTCGCGTGGCTGTGGCCGGCGATCGATCTCGCAGGCCTGCCGGTGCAGCTTACGCCCTAAGCGACAACCAGCATCGCATCACTCGCTGGTGTCGAGCACCGCCATGAAGGCTTCCTGCGGGATGTTCACACTCCCGATGGACTTCATCTTCTTCTTGCCCTTCTTCTGTTTCTCGAGCAGCTTGCGCTTGCGAGACACATCACCGCCGTAGCACTTGGCGGTCACATTCTTGCGCACACCCTTGATGCTCTCGCGGGCGATGATCTTGCCGCCGATGACCGCCTGGAGCGGGATCTCGAACTGGTGGCGGTCGATCTGCTTCTTGAGCTTGTTGAGCAGCGAACGCCCGCGCTTATCCGCGGTGTCGCGATGGCTGATGAACGAAAGGGCCTCGACGATATCGCCGTTGATGAGGATGTCGACCTTCGAGAGGTTCTCCTTGCGGAAGCCGATCATCTCGTAATCCATGGTCGCGTAGCCGCGGGTGATGGATTTCAGCTTGTCGTAGAAGTCGTAGATGATTTCGGCGAGCGGCATCTCCCAGGTCATAAGCTGCCGGGTTTCGCTGACGGCCTGCTGAGACTTGAAGATGCCACGCCGTCCGAGGCACAGCGACATGATGTCGCCGACCGATTCGGTGTTGATCATCAGCTCGACGCGCACGATGGGTTCGCGGAGTTCCAGCCAGAGTGACGGGTCGGGCAGGTCGGCGGGGTTGGAGATCTCGACGACCTCCTTGTCGCGCTTGAGCAGTTCGTAGGTGACATTGGGAGCGGTCTGCACGACCTCGACGCCGCCTTCGCGTTCGAGTCGCTCCTGGATGATGTCCATGTGCAGCAGACCCAGGAAGCCGCAGCGGAAGCCGAAACCCAGGGCCTCGGAGTGGACCGCCTGATAGGTGAAGCTCGCGTCGTTGAGCGCGAGTTTCTCCATGGCTTCTCGCAGGTTCTCGAAGTCCTGGCCTTTGCCGTCTTCGGAAGTCGCAGGGTAGAAGTCGCAGAACACCATCTGGCGCGGTTCCTCGTAGCCGGGCAGAGCTTTCTCCGCCGGATCGAGTTCCTGGGTGATGGTGTCGCCGACACGCACATCCACGAGCGCCTTGATGTTCGCGATCAGGTAGCCGGTCTCGCCGGGACCGAGCGTGGTGACCTTCTGAGGTTTCGGCGTGTATTTGCCGAGTTCGGTGACCGAGAAGGTGCGACCGGTCCCCATCATGCGGATCTTGTCGCCGACGCTGAGTTTGCCGTCGAACATACGGATGTAGACCACCACGCCGCGGTAGTCGTCGTAGTGCGAGTCGAAGATCAGCGCTCGCGTCCGCTTGGTTTCCTGTTCGCGCGGCGAGGGAAGCCGCTCGCAGATGGCTTCGAGCAGTTCCGGAATGCCCTGTCCGGTCTTCGCGGAGACGAAGATGGACTCTTCGGCCGGGAAGCCGAGGATCTGCTCGACTTCCATCGCCCGTTCGTCGGGCTCGGCGGCGGGCAGGTCGATCTTGTTGATGACGGTGATGATCTCGAGGTTGTTGTTGACAGCGAGGTAGGTGTTGGCGACCGTCTGGGCTTCGACACCCTGCGTCGAATCGACGACGAGCACCGCGCCCTCACACGCGGTCAGGGCTCGGCTGACTTCGTAGGAAAAGTCGACGTGGCCGGGCGTGTCGATGAAGTTGAGCAGGTAATACTTGCCCTGGTGAATGTGGCGAACCGATACCGCCGACGCCTTGATGGTGATCCCACGTTCGCGCTCGAGATCCATCGAGTCGAGGATCTGTTCCCGGGCTTCCCGCTCGGTGATGGCGTTGGTCGATTGCAGCAGGCGGTCCGACAGGGTGGATTTGCCGTGATCGATGTGCGCGATGATGGAGAAGTTCCGAATGATCGGATTCTCGGGGCAAGACCCCTGTTCACCGAGAGAGGGATCGAGAGCTAGGATCGGCTTGATTTCGGCCATCGCGGGGTTGCTTCACCGTCAGAGGGCGGCCGGGCTGAAGACCCGAAACCGGGGGCGGTTGGTTCAAAACAAGACAGGGCCGGCCGACAGCCGGTCCGTGATTGTAGCGGGTATCCGAGCCAGAGTCGCGGCGGGCCTATCGCCCTTCGCGCTGCCGACGCTGCCGATCCGCGGTGGTGGGTGTCTCGAAGGCGTGGAATCGCACGCCCTGATCGACATTCGGGGCCGACGGCTTGGGCAGCCAGCCCCAGAACGCCGGAGGCCCGGAGTTCACCACGGTCGTCGGCGGGTGCCAGTGGAATGAGATCACGGAGTAGTTGTTGCTCAGGTCGCTGTTGCCGAAGTATTTCCACGGCCGAGTCACATCCGGGGCACGGCTTGAGAATTCGTGCTGGCGAATGATGTCGACCGGGATCCACTCCCCGCGCTGGTTTTCCTCATCGACCATCAGGAAAAACTCGACCCAGGCCGTGACCGGCGGACGGTCCTGTTTGCGCTGGGCTTCGTGGTCGTAGCCGATGACGACCCGAGCCGGTATCCCCGCGGCCCGGTACACCGCGCAGAGCAGATTCGCCATGTCGAGATTCGAGCCACGCTGCTGACGTGCCGCATCGACGGCGCCACGCACGTTGTAGCCGGCGATCATGATCGCTCCGCCGACAGTGCGGTACACATCCGAATCCCGATTCGAAAGGTACGGGCCTTCGCTCGGCTGGTACCAGTCGATGACCTGCGACGCGAGGAATTTGGCGAGGTAGTAGGGCTTGACGCGTTTGGCGTTGCCGTTGGTCCAGACCTCGACGAGTCTCTTGATCTCCGGGGCATCCGCTTCGACATACTGCTGCGCACCCAGCGACGAGTTGAGCGATTCAGGCAGTTCGCCCTTGGGCCAGTCGACGGCAAAGGCACGCTCCTCATCGATCGCCGTCTTGAACGCCTGCTGAGAGGTTTTTACCTCGAGGCGGATCGACTTGGCGTCGATGTCGACGACATCCCACGCCAGCAGGCGCTGCGCGGACTGATACCCATCCAGGAGCCGGGGCGTCCCGGGAATGTCGGTGTTGCCGACTCTGAGCTTCGATTCCGTCATGGAGTCGTCGATGATCGTGTACGCCGTATCGGTGGGGATGGGGTAGGTGATCACCGCCGCATCGAGAACGATGGGGTAGGTCTCGGCCACCGGGCGCCTGGGTGTGGCGAGTCCTTCGCGGGTGAGCGAGAGCAGCAGGATCTCCCCGTTGAGTGTCCATTCCTTGGAGTCTGCATCGACGCGCAGCACGATCGGCTCGTAGGGCACCGCTTGGACCGGAGCGGGGCGCGGCGTGCCCGAAGCGGGCTGGTACATCGCCAGAACTGAACCGGCCATGAGCGCGAGACCCACCGCTCCGGCGAGAACCGAGCGGGGATGAATGAACTTGGTGTGGCGTGGCATCAGGCGGGAGCTCCGTGGCGGGACAAAGGGCGGGTGCACCTTCATGGTACCCCACGCATGACCCGTTTCACCGGTTGGACACGCGAGAGCCGGTGGAGTTCCGACTGATCCGGTCAGCGATTCCGCATGAAATTCGCGGTGTGGGCGAACCGCTCGGTGAGAAACTGGCGGAGCGGGTCCTCGATCGCGCAGTCCTCCATGGCGGATTGCATGCAGGACAGCCAGGCATCTACGGCCTCCTGATCGACCGGGAACGGCATGTGTCGCATCCTCAGGCGCGGATGGCCCCGCTTCTCGATGTACAGGGATGGTCCTCCCAACCAACCGCTCAGGAATTCGAAGAGTTTTTCTCGGGACTCGGTGTCATCCGGGGGGTGCATTTCCCGCAGCAGCGGGGAATCGTCGCGAATGTGGTCGTAAAAGGCATCGACCAGACGACGGACCCCGCCCTCGCCGCCAATCGCTTCATAGGGCGTGTGATCGGGTCCGAAGGGCCGGAATGGGGTCATCGGGTCGTTGGATTCTGCCATGGTTCTGGGAAAAAAGTAGGTTTTTGTTCAGTTTGCCAAAATTGTTCTTGTTTGGGTTTTGTTGTTCGGATACCGTCAGGTCATGATCTCACATCTTCAGACGTTCCTGTTGCAGGGTATCGCCGCCGAGCGTTGCGAGGTGGAAGTCGACATCGCCGAAGACGGGATCTCCAAGGAGACCATCGTCGGCCTGCCGGACACCGCCGTCCGGGAGTCGATGGAGCGGGTGCGCTCGGCGATCACCAACGCCGGATACGCCTTCCCGATCGGGCGGGTGCTGATCAATCTCGCACCCGCGGATGTTCGCAAGGAAGGGCCGGTCTACGACCTGCCGATCGCCATCGGGCTGCTCATGGCCGACGGAGTCGTTCGCCCACCACAGTCTCCTGACGACGGCGGCCTGGACCCACGCCGGTTTCTGTTCGCCGGGGAGCTCGCCCTCGACGGTCGCGTCCGCCCCGTTCGCGGCGTGATCGCGATGGCGACCCTCGCCAAGGCCCTTGGTCTGGATGGCGTGGTGGTGCCTCTCGAGAACGCGTCGGAGGCGGCGGTGGTCGAGGGGGTCGCGTCGTTCGGCGTCTCGACCCTCGCCGAAGTCGTTGGCCTGATCAACGGTGCGCTCCCAGCTGAGCCGCATCCGCCGATCGATGTGGAAGAGCTCATCCGGGGCGCGATCCCGAGCGTGGACTTCGCCGAAGTGCGCGGCCAGGAGTCGGTCAAGCGAGCCCTGACCGTCGCCGCGGCAGGGTCGCACAACATCCTCATGCTCGGGCCCGCAGGCACTGGCAAGACCATGATGGCGCGAGCACTGCCCGGCATTCTCCCGCCCATGACCTGCGAGGAGGCGCTCGAAGTGACCCGCATCTACTCGGCGGTCGGGCGTTTGGCTGATGCTCCGCGCTGCGATCATCATTCGGGAGGCGGCACGATGACCGCGTCCTGCGCTGGGCTGGTCACCACACGCCCGGTTCGGGCGCCGCACCACACCGCGTCCTCTTCAGCGGTGATCGGAGGCGGCGCGATTCCCAAGCCCGGCGAGATCTCGCTGGCGCACCGGGGCATCCTCTTTCTCGATGAACTCCCTGAGTTCCCACGCCCGGTTCTCGACACGCTCCGTCAGCCGCTCGAATCCGGCGATGTCACAATCTCCCGGGCGCACTCTTCGACGACCTTCCCGGCGAACTTCATGCTGGTCGCCGCGATGAACCCGACGCCGAAGGGCGACATGCCCACCGACGCCATAAGCCGTGCCGCGATGGAACGCTATCTGGGGCGTCTGTCCAAGCCGTTGGTGGATCGCGTGGACATTCATGTCGAAGCGCCCGCGGTGCCATGGAAGCAGCTTTCAGCCACGGATCTGCCCCCCGGCACCTCCACTGCCGAGATGCGGGAGCGTGTGGAAGTGGCACGCGAAGCGCAGTTCAAGCGGCAGGGGCCGGTGCTCAACGCGGACCTGCCCGGTCGGGAACTCGACCGCATCGGCCGGTTCACCGAAGACGCCAAATCGCTGATGGGTCAGGCGATCAGTGAACTCGGTCTCTCGGCCCGCGCGTACGACAAGATCCGGCGCGTGAGCCGCACGATCGCGGATCTCGATGAATCGAGCGACGTGGAGGCGGGTCATGTCGCCGAGGCGGTGCAGTACCGTCTGCTCGATCGTCGGGTGTGAGCGGGCCTGCACAAAGATCAGTCGTCGGTTGGTGTGCCGAAATCCAAACCCACGCAGTAGCCGGTTCGCCACATCGGGTAGACCACTTCGCAGCGGTAGCCGACAAACTGCGAGGCGCTCTGGCCGATCTGCTCGAACAGGTAGGCGGACAGTTCGGCGTGCCTGGCGTAATGCGCGGTGTCCGCATTCGACAGCCCGGAACCGAGCAATTGCAGTTTGGGACCATCGGAGAACCGGGTCTGCCAACGATCACCGACATGCTGAGAGAAATCAGGTCGCCACAGGTGAGCATCGAGGGAAGGAATGCAGCCGCGTGCCACATCGCGGTGCAGATAGATATCAAAGATCAGCGAGCGCGTTGGGAAGTTCACGAGTGCCCACGCTTCTTCGACCGCCGGCTTCTGCTTGGCGGGGTGCTCGATGGTGCCGCGGGTGCCGAACATCAGGTCCACGGGCTGGCCGATGGTGTCGGGGTCCGCGTCGATGGCCTGGACCATGAATTCGTTCGGTTGGCGCGCCGAAACGACCGGCAGAGGCGAAGAGGAAAACTCTTTCAGCACGGTCGCCGGCGAGTTCGGGTCGGCATCAGGGCGCAGAGGCGTGAACTGGCTGAGCGTCGGTTCGTTGCCCGCTTCATGGCGACTGGCCGACGAGAAGCTGTGAAAAGTCAGGGGCACGGCATCCGGGCGTGCGACATGACCCACGAGGCCGTTCACCCGGTCCACATGCAGCACACCGGCCTGTTCGCGGTGGGGGTGGTACGCGTAGACCGCGACCCAGCATTCCGAGCAGCGTCCGGTCAGTTCCGCAGAGGCCTGGAACAAGCGCTCACGCGCACCGAGCCGTTCGCCGCTGCCCTCGGCGAGCTGCGGCGTGGTCTCAATGCGTCGCAGCAACTCGGCGACCGAGCCCCCCAGTCGCTCGATGAGCTGGGCAAACTGGTCCACCGCGGATTCGAGCCGGTCCACCGCATCGGGGGTGATTGTCGGTTTGGAGTGTGCCGCCACGATCATCGCCCGCAGGCCACGCACGCCGGGCAGGCGTTCGATGATCTGAGGTCCGTCGTAATGGGAGCCGGTGGCGAACACTGCTCGCTGGCAGGTCGTGCGATCGATGCCGAGGAATCGGGCGAGTCCGCTGGCGTTCTGGGCTTCCTCGGGGCAGGCATTGAGAAAGGTGCGAATGGCCTCGTGCAATCGACGCGCGGTGCGATCCACGGCCTGCATCTCACCCTGATCGAGCGTTTCGGTCCTGCCCTGCCTGTTGGTTCCTGCGATGGCCATGCTGATCGGCATGGTATGGATGCCCCGCGCTGTGGTGGGTGAACCTTGGCCAGCGGTCGCCAAATTTCGAGGTGAGGGAGTTTTCGGAGGCATTCGCTTGACGGGATTCAAAACGGGCGGCACTATGTTCGGAACAGTGTTCTGAACACTGTAGCACGAATACCCGCCCGTGCAACCTGTTCAGGGGCTTCCTGAATGAAACCGGCGGGAGTGGATGGCATCGAACCCGGCAGAGCTCAGACTTCGTCGCCGCGAGTTCCACCAAGGGAGAAACGCACATGAGAACCGCAATCGCAAGCATCGTCGGAACCGCTCTGGCCACCAGCGCGTTCGCCGGAGGAACCGTCGTCACCTTTGACAATGGCCCCGAAGGGTGGTCGATCAACGGCGCGGCGACCGTCGTTGCTGAAGGTGGGAATCCCGGCGCTCACCTTCGCCATATCCAGATCGACACCTTCGGCTGCAATGTCCGCACCGAGACCAACGCGAACTTCGTGACCGACTTCACCCAGACCGGCGCGGTTCGCATCACCGTGGACTTCAAGGTGAACTCGATCAACTTCTTCGGTACCGAGGTTCCCCGGAACATCGTGCTCGAACTGCGGGATTACGATGTCGAAGGAAACTACCCCTACAACTCCCTGTGGTTCGATGGCGGTTTGCTGCCCTCGCCCGGTGAGGGCTGGGTCACCTACGAGTTCATCATCGATGATGTCGATGGCGCCGAACTGCCCGCGGGCTGGGGTGGAACGGGCGATGAGGATCCGGTTACCTTCGAGCCGATTCTGCCCGCCAACCGCACTTGGACGGACATGCTCCAGAGCATCGATGAGGTGCAGTTCACCACCTTCGTGCCCGGCTTCTTCTACGGGTTCACGAACTACGACTTCGAAGTCGACAACATCAGCATCACGCCCCTCGCCCCGGACTGCCCGGGTGATGTGGATGACTCAAGCGGTGTGGACCTCGCGGACTTGAACCTCGTGCTCGCGAACTTCGGCCAGTCCACGACTTCCGGCGACACCAATGGTGACGGCGAGGTCGATCTCGCGGATCTGAACGCGGTGCTTGCAGCGTTTGGGACGAGCTGTCCCTGAGCGTTTCGCAGGAGTGATCTCTACGCCCCGCGAGCCGGGGCGTTTTCATGCGCCGAGGGCGGGGAGCACCAGGCGCAGGATCAGTTGCATGGCGATCATCGCGTAGATGCCGGCCATGAGATCATCGACGAGCACGCCCCAGCCGTGGGGGAGTTTCTCGAGGCGAGCAACCGGCCAGGGCTTGATGATGTCGAAGATGCGGAAGAGGACGAACGCGCCGGCACAGTAGGCCGCGGCTTCCGCCGGTCCGACGGGGAGCGCTGGCCAGAGCAGCAGGGGCAGGCAGACGCCGGCGGTTTCGTCGGCGACCACTTCCGGGGCATCTTTGAGGCCGAAGCGTGTCTCGGCGTACCGGCCGAAGCCGACGCACGCTGCGCTGCCGAGCAGCAGGAGGCCTACGACGACGAGGTTGATGCTGAGCCAGTTCCCTCCGAGCAGCATCAGGACGAAGGCGATGACCGGCGGGGGGACGGAGCCCCAGGTGCCCGGAGCTGGGCGGAGAAAACCGAGGCCGAGCGTGGAGAGCGCGAGGGTGGGTGCGTTCAGCGGTCTGATGGGCGCGCGGTGCTCGTTTTTGTGGGTCATGCCCGGGACATCGGTCATGGCGTGCCGCCCTGCATGGCGAGGCCCTTGAAGCCTTTGGTCAGGTACGGGATTGCGGAGACGGCGGTGACCGCGGTTGTGGCGATCGCGATCCATTTCACCGCGGCGAACAGCGGACCTTCTGGATCGATGGTCTGGGGCTTCGTGGCCAACCATGCCAGCAGCAAGATCAGCGGCACGCTGACGGACTGCACGATCATCTTGAGTTTGCCGGCCCGCGTTGCGGAGAAGTTCACGCCTTGGGATTCGCAGAGCCCGCGAAGCGAGGTGATGAGCAGTTCGCGCGCGATGATGACCACGACCATCCACGGGGCCACTCCGCTGAGCAGGTGCCCGCTGTTGAGCATGAAGTTTGGCCCGGCGAGCATGACGAAGGCCCCAAGGACAAGGATCTTGTCGGCGAAGGGGTCCATGACGCGTCCGAAGACGGAGACCGCGTTCCACTTTCGTGCGAGGTAGCCGTCGAGGAAATCGGTGAAAGCCGCGACGATGAATAGGATCATCGCCACGGGAAGCGTCCAGCGGGTTTGGGCTGCTGCGGAGCCATCGAAGATGGCTAAGACCGCGAAGAAGGCCACGGCGAAGACCAGGCGGGCCGCGGTCAGCACATTAGGCAACTTCCCTTTGGCCCCGGGCGGGCCGAAGAGGGGGATGCGGTCGGCGGGTGGGGCGACGCTGGCCATGTCATCACGGTACCGCCACCGGCTGGCTCACGGAAGGGTCTCAGGCAAGAGCTTGCAGGGCGGTCGTGCCGGTCGTGGTAGGGGCAAGTCCGGACATCAATACATATGGTGGTTGCGGATGTGGCTGGGGAAAACTCTGCCGGTGTGATTTTCAGTGCCGGGTTCGGTTGCCGGTTTGCGCTACGGGGCTTATCCTCCGCCCCAGTTCCGCGTCTCGGGGGTGTCCTCGGGGCCCGGTATCGCGGCCCGACCCGGGTCGTTGGCACGAGAAGATGCGGTTGCGAGGTGTGCCCTTCGCATCCCGCAGACGGAGCCGGCCTGTTGGATCTTCTGATCAACCCCATCATCCTGTATGTCGGTCTCGCGATCGGTGCCGTCGGGGTGTTGATCGCGCTGCCTCGGCAAAAGGTGAACCCACAGCTGATCGGCCTGATCGTGGCTGCCGCCGGTTTCGGTGCGGTGATCGCGGCGATGGCCCTCAGGGGTCTGGATTTCGTCGGTCTTCCGAACCCGCATTTCTACATCTTTGCGCCGATCGCCATTCTCGCGGCGATTCGGGTCATTACCCACCAGCAGCCGGTCTATTCGGCCCTGTACTTCATCCTCGTGATCCTGTCCTCCAGTGCCCTGTACCTGCTGATGGGCGCGGAGTTCATGGCCTTTGCGCTGATCATCATCTACGCCGGGGCCATCCTGATCACCTACCTGTTCGTGATCATGCTCGCGACACAGGCCCCCTCCGAAACCGAGATGGACGCCCTGAGCCCGTATGACGCCCTCGCCCGCGAGCCGCTCTGGGCGACGGTTTCCGGCTTTGCGATCGTCGCGGTGCTCACGGGCATGATCGCTCAGGGGCTTCCCGATGTTCGCCCCGCCGGTGCGGAAGCCGATCGCCAGCAATTGCTGGCGGAACTGCCGGGCAAGGTTCTCGACGATCTGGGATCCAAGCGTGTGTTCCGCGGCATGGATCGTCCGGCGACCGAAGAACTCGGCGAGGCCTACACGATCGATGCTTCCTCCCGGACGATGACCCTCACGGTGACGCCCGAAGCCGCGACCACGCTGCTGGAGCGTGCCGAGACCGAAGACCGCCAGATTGCCAAGCTGCTGATCGAGGATGGTTCGACGGTCGAGGATCTGCGAGCGGCCACTACCTCGGGCGGCACGGTTCGCTTTGCGATCTCGCCCGATGTGACGGTGACCAACCTCGACGCCGTGGGTTGGGCCTTGATTGCTGGTCACCCGCTCGCGCTGGAGATCGCCGGCGTGATCCTGCTGATGGCGATGCTGGGCGCGGTGGTGCTTGCCCGGAAGCAGATCGACATCGGCGAAGACGAGAAGCTCAAGCGTGCTGCTGAACTGGGTATCCATGTCGGCCCGACCGACCAGATGGATGGGGGGGGCTCATGATGACCGGCCTTCTCACCCTTGCTCAGGATCCGGCTGCCGGCGTGGCCGCGGGCATGGCGCTGAGCGAGATCTACCACTACCTGTTCGTGGCAGCGGTGCTGTTCGGGCTCGGAGTGATCGGTTTTCTTGCTCGGCGCAACCTGATCATCATGTTCCTGTGTACCGAGATGATGTTCCAGGCGGCGGGCATCGCGCTCATCGCTTTCAGTCGTTACCACTTCAACGCAGACGGCGAAGTGTTCGTGATCTTTGTTCTGACCATCGCGGCGGCGGAGGCGGCTCTCGCTCTCGCGCTCGTCGTGCTTCTGTTCCGGCGCAAGGAGACGCTCGATGCGTCTGCCTGGGCCTCTCTCAAGGGCTAGCGGCACCTGCCGCCGGCAAGACCCGCTCATCCCCATCGTCTTCGCGGCGATGTGAAATCAGGAAGTGTTCTCCGTGTCGGAGCTCGCCTCGAACATCCTGAACCTGCCTTCCCTGCTCGGCGCGAGCGGTGGGGAGTCGCTGTTCACCTACCAGGAAGCGACGAGCGGCCCCGGCTGGCTCGGCCTGATTCCGGTTCTGCCCGCGATCGCGGCGCTGATCTGCCTCCTGCTGCTGTTCTTCGCCCGTAAGGGCATCGGCAGTGGCAAGAGCCGTGGACCGGCGTACATCGTGCTGGCCTTCCTGGCGGTTTCGTTCCTCATCACCCTCTCGGGCTTCCTCATGTGGAACGGCCAAGGCAAGCCTGCCTGGGTGGTTTCGCTGTTCGACTGGATCAACATCACCTGGAACTCCG
The DNA here is from genome assembly GCA_964543335.1 of uncultured Phycisphaeraceae bacterium. Lineage (GTDB taxonomy): Bacteria > Planctomycetota > Phycisphaerae > Phycisphaerales > UBA1924 > JANSXG01. The sequence continues at coordinate 15,649 of CAZIXS010000040.1, forward strand.
GCGACGGTGAACAGAGTTTGATCGCGAAGTTCGGCTTCTACTTCGACGGCCTGTCGTTCCTGTGGATGCTGTTCGTGACCTTCCTCGGGTCGATGATCTGCCTCTACGCTTCGGAGTACATGAGCGGCGACAAGGGCTACGCCAGGTTCTTCGCAGCGTTCGGCCTCTTTGTTGCTTCCATGGCCTGCCTGGTGCTCGGCGACAACCTGGTCATGCTCTACCTCGGCTGGGAAGGTGTCGGCCTGTGCAGCTATATGCTGATCGGCTACTTCTACACCAAGCCCGAAGCGGTCGCCGCGGCGAAGAAGGCGTTCATCGTCAACCGCATCGGCGACCTCGGCCTGGCGCTCGGGCTGTACCTGATCTACACCACCTTTGGCACCGTGCAGTACGACGAGCTCTTCCGGGCCGTTGCGCAGCGCACCGATGCGATGGGGAACGCGCTGGACTTCGGCACCATGTGGCAGGCTTGGGCGATCCCCTGCCTGCTGATGATCGGTGCGTTCGGCAAGTCGGCCCAGTTCCCGCTGTTCGTTTGGTTGCCGGACGCGATGGAAGGCCCGACCCCGGTTTCGGCGCTCATCCACGCCGCCACCATGGTGACGGCGGGCGTGTACATGATCGCTCGACTCTTCCCGATGTTCCTGCTGGATCCGGATCTGCACGCCCTGCACGCGGTGGCCTGGATCGGAACCTTCACGGCGCTGCTCGCCGCGACGATCGGTATGGCGCAGTTTGATATCAAACGGATCATGGCCTACTCGACGGTGTCGCAGCTGGGTTACATGTTCGCGGGTCTCGGATTTTTGGCGACCTCGGGCGGCGCGTACCACGTGTTCACGCATGCGTTCTTCAAAGCGACGCTCTTCCTCGCGTGCGGTGCGGTGATGCACGGCTTCGCCGGCCAGCTGGATCTTCGCAAGCTCAGTGGCCTGTGGACGCAGCCCGGCTGGCGGATCACCTCGATCGCGATGCTCATCGGCTGCATCAATCTCGCGGGCCTTCCGCTGACCGCGGGCTACTTCTCCAAGGACATGATCCTGGCCGAGGCGTTCTACACGCCGGATTCGCTGATCAACTTCTCGAGTCTGATGGGCTGGATCCTGCTATTCACGGCGGGTCTGACGGCGTACTACACCTTCCGCGTGTTCTTCCGTGTGTTCGTGGGTCCGGAGCACTACGAGCACGGTTACGAAGCACACGATCACGACTCCGATGAGCACGGCGAGGAATCGCACCGCCCTGTGGAAGAGCATGGCGACCATCATGCTGATCACTTCCATCCGCACCCGCCGGGTTGGGCGATCAATCTGGTGCTTGCGGTGCTGGCGATCGGTTCGGTGCTGGCGGCGATCCCGTATTTCATCAACGACGGCAACGACAAGTCCAAGGGCTGGGTGGGCGACATGCTCTACAGCTCCTCGGCGTTCTACAAGAGTCCTGCGGGTCATTCGGGTCACGAGGACGCCGGTGCTGACACGCATGCCGCAACGCTGGTTCCCGCTGAGCCCGTGGTCCTTCCCGCCCGTTTCGCTGACGAGCCGGTGAAGTCCGGAGCCGGCAAGATCCCCGCGGCCGAGGCGTGGCCTGTTCGTCCGGCGGTTGAGGCTGGCTCGATCCTCGGCTTTGATCCGCATAAGGCGATGTACTACATCTCGGCGGTCTTTGGGCTTGTCGGGATTCTGATCGCTGCATATCTGCACGGTCCGAAGGGTCCCGCCGGGCTGTTCATCGGTGCTCGCACCGAAGCGGCGACTTCGCGGGCGGATGCGCTGCTCACGAAACTCGGTCCCTTGCCCCGCTGGGCGCAGAACAAGTGGTACGTGGATGAGTTCTACGAAGCCACCATCCGCTTGCCCCTGTGGGTGTTCGCCAACATCTTCCACGCGATCGACAAGCTTCTGATTGACGGTGCACTTGTGGACGGCATCGCTTCGCTGCCCAAGGCCTTCGCCCGTGTGATCCGTCCCGCCCAGTCGGGTGTGCTGCACGGCTACGCCGCGGGCATGGCCGCGGGTCTCGGTGTCATTCTCCTCCTCGTATGGGTGTTCTCGCTGTGATCCTGTGGTCGCTCATCCTGGTGCCCGCCGTCGCTTCGATCCTGATTGCGATGCGCACGGAGCAGTCCGCGCGGCTCATCGCGATGGTGTCGTCGCTGGTGTGCGTTGTGCTCTCGCTGGTGGCCGCGATGCAGTTCGACTGGTCGAACAGCGCCGCGATGCAACTGGGCACCGAAGGCGGCTTGCCGCTGATCCCCGCGCTCGGCGTGAATTTCTCGACCGGTGTGGATTCAATCGCGCTCTGGCTGATCCTGCTCGCGGCGTTCCTCCAGCCCCTGATGGTCTGGGGCTCCTCGACGGCGATTACCGAGAACCAGCGGTCCTACTACGGCTGGCTCACCGCGCTGTTCCCGGCGATGGTGGGGGTGTTCATCGCTCGCGACCTGATCTTCTTCTACGCCTGCTTCGAGCTCACGCTCGTCCCGATGTATGTGCTGATCTCGAGCTTCGGCTCGACCAACCGCAAGAAGGCGGCCACGAAGTTCTTCCTGTACACCTTCACCGGCTCGATCATCGCTCTGGCGGGTCTGGTGTATGTCGCGGTGTTCAACCTGAATCTCAACCCCGCGACCTTTGCTGGCGCTGGCGAGTGGAACTTCGATATCGCGGTGCTGCAGCAGGCCGCGCGCGAGATGCCGCTGGGTCAGCAGGCGCTCGTGCTGCTGGCGATGATGGCCGGCTTTGCCGTGAAGGTACCGCTCTTCCCGGTGCACACCTGGCTGCCTCTGGCGCACACCGAAGCCCCGACCGCCGGTTCGGTCATCCTCGCGGGTGTCCTGCTCAAGCTGGGCACCTACGCGATCCTGCGCTTCGTGGTCCCGTTCACGCCTGATGCGGTGCTCGAGTGGGCCTGGCTGATCGCGGTCTTCGCCATCGTCGGCATCGTGTACGCCGGCCTGATCTGCTGGGTGCAGCGCGATGTCAAGAAGCTGGTCGCGTACTCGTCGGTCAGCCACCTCGGGTTCTGTGTGCTCGGTCTGTTTGCTTTGAACATGACCGGTCTGCAGGGCTCGGTGCTCTACATGATCAACCACGGTCTCTCGACCGGTGCGCTGTTCTTCTGCATCGGCATGATGTACGAGCGCTACCACACCCGCTCGTTCAACGATCTCGGCGGTCTTGCCAAGAAGATGCCCGTGTGGGCGTTCTTCATGGGCTTCTTCACGATGGCTTCGGTCGGCCTGCCCGGTCTCAACGGCTTCGTGAGCGAGTTCCTCTGCCTGATCGGCGCCTTCCAGTCGGGAGCCAGCGGCGTCGGTGGCACTTTCGGTCCGCTGGGGCCGTGGTACGCGGCCATCGCCGGCACCGGCATGATCATCGCGGCGATCTACCTGCTGTTCATGATGGGCAAGCTGGTGTTCGGTCCGCTCCGCGAGCCCGACGGCTATCACCACCACGGCCCGCTGCCCGAAGACCTTTCCCCTCGTGAGATCGGGATTTGCACGATCCTCGCCGTGCCCTGTCTGGTGCTCGGCCTTTACCCGAGTCTGATCACCAAGTCGCTTGAGGCGCCGCTGCAGCAGACCATCGATGCGTACACCGCTCCGGCGCCCGAGTCTACGGGCTCCGAGGCGGTCGACGCCGTGGCCTTGCTCGAGGAGGTGGCGCGATGAACCTGTCCATGCTGCACACCTTCGCTCAGACCGCGTCCGAAGAGACTCCGGCGATCATCGAGAAGCTCCAGTTCGTGATTCCTGAACTGGTCATGTTCGTCGGCACCTGCGTGGTGATGATGCTCGGGCTCTCGAAGAATGTCACGGTTCGCAAGGCCTGCCGCCCGGCGACCATCCTGACCCTCGCGGTTGCGGGTCTGGTCGCGGCGTTTGCTTCGCCGTCGATGGAGAGTTCGCTGCTCCCGAACCTGAGCGGATTCATCAAGGTGCTGACCGCGATCGTCGGCATCATGCTGGCGCTGCTCATGAGCGGTGTGGTCGATCGCGATTACGAAGACGCGGTCTCGAAGGGGCGAGTATTCGATGCCATTCGCTCCAACCAGGGCGAGTTTTACGCCTTCTTCCTGTTCTCGCTGACGGGCCTGATGCTCTGTGCAACGGCGGACGACCTCATCTGGCTCTTCCTCGCGCTCGAACTCACCTCGCTGCCGACCTATGTGATGGTCAGCATCTCGGGGGCATCCGCCAAGAGCGAGACGCGGGCGCAGGAAGCGGGCGTCAAGTACTTCTTCCTCGGCGCGTTCGGTGCGGCGATGTTCGTCATGGGTTTCGCTCTGCTGTATGGTGCGACCGGTTCAACCAAATTGTTTGGTGACGGTTCGATCGCGGAAGTCCTTCGTGAAACCGCGGCGACGACCGGTTCCATCGGCGCGATCGCCACGCTCGGTGCGGTGTTCTCGATCGTGGGCATCTGCTTCAAGATCGCCGCGGTGCCGATGCACTTCTATACCGCCGATGTCTATCAGGGTGCCGCGACCCCGGTCTCGGCGTTCCTGGCGTTCGTACCCAAGACCGCCGGTTTCATCGCGCTCATGCTGCTGGTGAGCGCGATCGGCTGGGATTTCGGTGCCTCAGCCGGGGAGCAGGGGGCTCTGCCCGAAGCCATCCGCGTACTGCTCTGGATCATCGCCGCGCTGACGATGGTGGTGGGCAATGTCATGGCGCTGCTGCAGCGCTCGGTCAAGCGCATCCTCGCCTACTCCTCGATCGCCCACTCGGGCTACATGATCGTCGGCCTCATCGCCGGTCCCATGGCGGGCACCAGCGGGCTCGCGGCGATCCTGTTCTACCTGCTCTGCTACGGCGTGATGAACATCGGCGCGTTCGGTGTCATCGCCTGCCTTGAGTACAACCAGGACGGGCATCGCGAAGAGGTTGAAGACATCGACGACCTCCGCGGGCTGGTCCGCAGCCGCCCCGCCTTGGGCATCACGATGGTCATCTGCTCGCTGAGCCTGCTCGGCCTGCCGATCCTGCTGGGCTTCATGGGCAAACTGTTCCTGTTTGCGTCGGGCATCTCCGCCGGCGAGATCGCTCTGGTGGTTGTCATGGCGATCAACTCCGCCATCGGTGCGTACTACTACCTGCGTCTGGCATTCTTCCCGATGCTGGAATCCCGCGACGAGAACGCCGAGCCGATGAAAGTTTCGCCGTACCGCTCGCGGGCCATTGCCTCGGTGATCTCTGCGGGCGGCGTGCTCGCGCTGATCCCGCTGACGCAGACCCTCTGGACGCAGGCGGAGAACGCGGCGACCTACACCGACACCGGTTCGGTAGTGGCCGAGACGCAACCAATGGTGCCCGGTGCTGAAGCAGCGGCCAGCGAGGCGTTGTCCACCGTGTCGTCTCGCTGACCGTGTCTGTCTGCGATATCAGGCTGCAATGAAAAAACCGGATGCCATGGGCATCCGGTTGTCGTTTGTGGAGGTTGTGGGCTTTGGTGGTTAGGCCGCCTTTGCTGCGGGTTTCTTCGCGGTGTTCGCGTTGTTGGACAGCGAGTTCAGGCCCTTGAGGCCGCCGCCGATCTGAAGGACCGCACCGATTACCGCGACCGAGCCAACGATGAAGGGCACCACGACGGGGTGCTCGGTCATGCCGTTGACGATGGCGTTGCGCCAGGCCTCGACCTCGATCATCGCGGAGATCGCGCCCAGGCAGAGCAGCGTTGAACCGCCGACGGTGGTCAGGATGACCACCACGCCCCGGAAGGCGAGGAACGCGAGCATGCCGACGATGATCAGGCCGACGATGGCGCCGACATAGTGCTGCTCGGGCGGCTGGCCAATGGCGGTCCAGATGTTGGCGCCGGCGAACGCGCCAGCAAGGCCGCCGAACAGGCTCGCCGCGTAACGGAGCAGGGGCCAGGCGAGCATGGCGGCCAGCAGGCCGAGGCTGGTCGCGACGATGGTCTGGGCGCCGATGCTGTCGCCGAATTCCACGCCGGCCCAGACACCGCCGACGCCGGCGAGCAGGACGATGACGATCTTGTGCCAGCGGTAGCCATTGAAGACGCAGATCGCCCCGAGCACCATGAAGATGACGGCCCAGACGATGTTCAGGTCCGTGAGTGCGCTGGCCAGTTTGTCGGGGTGGTTCAGAATGTCAGCCCGTCGCACGGACGAATCGGAGAAGATCGCCATGGGCGATGGACCGGTGTCGGGCAGGGGAGTAGTTGAGCCGGTGTCCTCAGCGGTCTGCGCGAGCGGCAGCATCGTGAGCAGTTTGAAGAGCATGAGGGTATCCCTCCGTGGAAGTCGGTCGCCGCAGCCATGCGGCGCAGTGGTCCCATTCCGCGCGACAACCGCGTCGGACGGGGATCTCAGCCGGATTTATCGGTTGTCTGTTTGGGGCGTCGCCACTGAATAACCAGTCCGAGCACCGATAACCCGATCCAGACCACACCCCAGACCCATGGTTTGGTGGGGAGGTGGTCCAGTCCAGGCAGACCGAAGGCCGCGCCCAGCCAGATCGCGGCGGGGACCCAGATCAAGGGTCCGGCGAAGGCGGTGATCAGGATGGCCGACTTCTTCGTGGCCAGCATGCCGATGCCGAAGCCGAGCAGGTTTCCGGCCAGAGCGACCGCGATGATCGTGCCCTTCTCGCGGGTGGTGAGCTGCTCCCAGGTCGGGCGGAGGCGTTCGCGCACGGCCTGGACCAGTTCGTTGAGCTTGCGGGCTCCCTCGCGAGCGGCTTCCAATCGTTGTTCGTAGCGTTCGCGGGCCTCGGGGTCGTCAGGGAACGCCCCCTCGGGGATCGTCGGGATCATCTGATCCGCCTCGCCGGGCAGGCGGCTCTCGGCTTGGCGACGCAGGCGCTCGTATTCCCGGTAGATCCACTCCGGGAGCGTGCCGTCCTCGGCGACTTCGACCTCGGATGGCGCCGCGAAATCGGGGTTCACCTCGAAGTAGGCCGCGGTGCCGATCAACCCGAGCACGCCGAGCAGCACCGCCATGGTCCATGCCACGGTGAAGCGTAGCGCGACCAGGCCGATCATCAGCCCAAGGGCGGCCCCGGTGACGGCGACGATGAGAGCGGGGGTGTCGTAGCCGATCATGGCGGGCACGATCAGGCCGACCATGGCGCCGACGAGCATGCCCAGCAGCCCGAAGCCGATCCGCAGTGATTTGCCGCCCAGCAGCCGCCCGCCGACGAACACGCCGCCCATGACGGCGTGGGTGGACAGGCCGAGATCCTGGAACTGTTGCAGGATGGACTCCCCGGTCCCGATCAGGCTGTCGAAGTCCTCCGGCAACGCGAAACGGCTCGCTCCTTCGGGGGCGAGTGCGTCGGGCGGCAGGGTGGTCGGCGTGGGGGAGTACATCTTCAGGCTGATCTCTCGGCGCACCCGGCATTCGCGCATCCGGGTACGGTGTGCTTCACTATATGCCGATTCGGATTCGGTCCGAATGATTTTTGGGTTTTCGCACGCATCGGAGTTTCGAGATGGCAGGCGACCAGCAGCAGGGTTCCCCGCGGGGTGCAGATCACCCGTCCGAGAACCAGACGCAGGGTGAGGTTCGAGACAGCGTCGAACTGCGCGCCGGCAGCCCGCCGCCGATCTCGCTCGACGAGCTGCGCGTCCGCATCGATGAGGTCGATTCCAAGCTGATCGAGCTGCTCAACACCCGGGCCGAGCTCGTGGTGAATGTCGGCAAGGTGAAGCGGGGGGACGGCACGCCCATCTACGCGCCCCATCGCGAGCAGGCGGTCTTGAAGAAGGTGCTGGAGGCCAGCAAGGGACCGATGCTCAGCCGCACGATCGAGGCGGTGTACCGGGAGATCATGTCCGGTTCATTCGCGCTCGAGCAGCCCCTGCGGATCGGCTACCTCGGCCCGCCCGGGAGTTTCAGCCACGAGGCGGCTCAGAAGCAGTTCGGCTCGAGCGTGTCCTTCGAGGACCTGCGCGAGATCGAGGGCGTGTTCACCGAGGTCGTGCGCGGGCATGTGGACTACGGCATGGTCCCCATCGAGAAC
>CAZIXS010000041.1:0-22384 GCA_964543335.1 uncultured Phycisphaeraceae bacterium
TGTGAATGATGAGGGTGGTCGGGCCGTGGTTGGTTGGCATGGTGTGAAGATTATCGGGTGTGCGGGGATGGCCTGTTGAGTATCGAATTCGCCCCAGCGCAACGAAAAGGGCGATCCCGGAGGACCGCCCTGGAGAAAGAGCTTCAATGAGGGATCAGCGAGCCGCTCGGGACGCGTTGATCTCTTCGCCGTAGACCTTCGCACGCAGCAGCAACAGGGCTGTTTCGAGTTGAGGGTCCATGCCTTCGGTGATCAGATCGTTGGGATCCGGACGCTCGGCGTCGGCGATGGGACGCCCGTTTTCATCGAGTTCAATCACATCGGCATCCTGACGCAGACGCAGGGAGTCACCCACCTGATCGGGGAGCATTTCGACGCGGACATCCGGCTGGATGCCCCACTGCGACCGGTCCCGATCGGGGCTGCGATGGATCAGACGTCCATCGGGCAGCTTGTAGTAGTGCGTCGTGAGCTTGAACGCGGCGTTCCCGCCACGCAGGGTGTACACATTCTGGACCGAGCCCTTGCCGAACGAGCGGTCACCGATGACGATCGCACGGTCGTAGTCCTGCAGCGCCCCGGCCACGATCTCGGATGCTGAGGCCGAACCGCCGTTCACCAAGACAACCAGCGGAGTCTCGGGCAGTTCGGCGCGTCCTGCACGCAGACGCTGACGCTCGACCACGCGACCGTTGCGGTCTTCCTGAGTGACGACATTGCCAGAGGAATCGATGAAGAAGTTCGCCACCGCCACGGCTTCGCTCAGCAAGCCGCCGGGGTTGTAGCGCAGGTCGAGGATCAACCCGTTGAGGTTGTTCGTCGCCCGCATCTGGCGCACGGCCTCGCGAAGCTCCGCGGAGGTCGTCTCGTTGAACTGCGTCAGACGGATGTAGCCGATGCCCGCGGCATCATCGATGAAGTAGTCCCAGTCCGTTTCACGCGGCCCCGATCGGTCCCAGCCCTTGCTCGCATAAATCGGAATGGTCGCGCGGCGCATCGTGACTTCGATGAGTTCTTCCTGACCTTCACGTTCGATCGTCAGCGTCACCGGTGAGCCGTTCGGACCGGTGATCTTGTCGACCGCCTGCGAGAGCATGATGCCCAAGGTGTCGAAGCCGTCGATCTTGCGGATGATGTCGCCGGCTCGGATGCCCGCACGAGCGGCCGGCGTGCCAGACAGCGGCGTGACCACCTGGAGTTCGAGTGCATCGTTCAAGGAGATCTGGATACCGACGCCGGTGAACTTGCCCTGCGTGCTGCGGTTGAATCGCGAGAGCTCGTCGGGCCAGATGATGGCCGAGTACTCGTCCAGCACGCTCATCGCGCCGTTGCCGAACTCGTGAAGCATCGCCTCTGGGGCAATCCGCAGCGTTTCTGCGTTCATGCGAAGGGCCGTCTGGATCACCGTGTGGATGGTCTGGATCGACTGGTTCGCATCCGCATCACGGTCCTTGCGGGCTTCAACATACTGGCGAGACTCGTCGATGCCGGCGAGAAACGCATCGACGGCGTTCTGATCGGCAAGCTGCGGGAAAGTCGCCGACAGGTCCTGCGTCTTCGCCATCGTCGCCAGAGCCTCGAGCCCGCCGAGGGTCATCTCGTAAGCGCTGATCTGGTTCACATGAAAATCGTTGGCGCGATAGATCGACTCCAGAACCATGAAATCCGACACGCCATTGAGCTTGTCCTGCCAGCGATCGGCCAGATCGTTGTAAGGGGGCAGCGGATCCTCGCCCTGCTCGACCCGTCGCGCCGACTGCAGCTCGTGCAGTCGCTGCGGCACATACAGACGCAGCATCAGAAGACGCTGGTTGAGCCGCTTCAGATCGTCGTAGTACCGGCCGGACTCTTCGAAGAGGATGTTCAGGCGGTTGTACAGGCTGTGCGCATCGAGCCACAAGCCCTTGGATTCGTGCATCTGGGCAGTGCGAACCGCGTCTTCGAGCACGCGCTTCACAACCGGCTGCTCCAGCACGCTGGCCTTGTCGTTCGAGAACTCGTAGAGCTCGACCACCTTCAGGAGCGCCTCATCGAGGTCGATCTCCGCGGGGTACGTGTCCAGCGCCTTCTGTGACTCCAGCAGACGCTCTTCACGCATCGACTCACGCAGTTCGATATTCGTGCGGAATTGCTCGATCGCGCTGCCGAACTCGGCGAGCTTGGGATCGTCGAAAGCGGTGGGCAGGGACTTGAGCAGTTCGAGGGCGCTGTCCCCGTTGCCGGAATCGGCAAAGTTCCAGACCCGCGTCGTCATTTCGGCGACTTGGTCGCTCGAAACCAGCGGGGCCGTCGAGGCGTGGAGCGTGGCGGGCGTCGAGAGCGAAGCCAGTACGCCGGCCAAACCCAGAGCGGTGGAAGCCAGCAGTGTGCGAACGGAAACCTTGGTCATGCGCGTACCTCGTCGGTGAAAGTCCCTGTAGCGGTTATACCGCAATCCTATGGTGATACGAGCTGGCCGTTCCCCCGGTTTGCCCGAACCCGCACTTACCCCCGAAAATCGGCTATCGACGGTCGAGTCGTGCACAGGCGGCTCCCGACAGGGTCCTTGGGCCCGCATCAGCACGGAGTTGTACCGGCTGGCCGGTCTGAGGCGGCAGTTCTCGGTCGAACATCATCCCACGCCCTGCAAACCGTTCCCAAGCCCGTTCGGTCTATACTGTAAGGGTGCCCGAACTGCTTTCTCTGCTTCTGACTGCGGGTTCTGCCCCCGGCGACACTCCCGCCGCCGATCCTGATGCCCTGAATCGCCTGCGGATCCTGCTCTGGGTCGGGGTTGCCGCCCTCGTGCTGCTCTTCGCGATCGTGCTCACGGTCACCCTGCTCAGGACGATTCGCCGGCGGTACTTCGCCAAGCAGACCATCCGCGGGGCTGTCGCCGCCACGCCGTGGCAGGCCGCGGGCCAGCGGGTTCAGCCTGTGGAAGGCGGCGAACTCGTCGAGGGCGAGACACCCGACGACGACCCCGAACGCTACGAACGCGAGCGACAGGCCCGCATGGACCGTGATCCAAACGAAGACACCGGCCCGCTCCCCGAAGAAGATGCCGACGACGAGCGATGGCGGGACGACGACGACGATGACGATGACCGCTGGTAGACCTCGGCTCCGGACAGACCCGCAGCCGGCAGAACTCAGCCCTTGACCAGTTTCATGCCGAGTGCCCGACGCAGGTCGGTCAGTTGCCCGGCGTGCATCGCGTTGTGCAGACTCACGCGGATCACCAGATCCTTGAGCGGGAACTCGGCGCTGCCCCAGGCGATCGAGTCCGCAAGATCCTCATCGGTCGCGCCGGCAATGGTATCTGCCAGGGTCTCGATGGCCTCATCGAAGCACTCGATGCACACATCCAGCGTGGGCCACAGGTCAGGCTCGTCGGTCGGCTTCGAACCGAACGCCACTGCATCCGCATCGAAGCGGCCCTCAGAACCGCGACGCCCGTCACCGCCCGAGGCGCCCACGAAGAAATCGGACGGAATGCTCGGCCCGCCCGCGCGCTCGGCCAGTCGCCCCATGGTGTAAGCGCAGTGCCCGAGGATCCACGCCGCGTGGTTCGGCAGACCAGGCGCCTGCGTAGTCCGGTTGGAGTCATCGAACCCGACCAGGTACTGCTTGAGCATCGGGGCGGAGGAGCGCAGCGTGTGGGCCAGAGCGCGGGCGGCAGGAGACGAGGTCGCGGGCATATCGGGTTCCGATCGTTGAAGCGGGTGCGGGATTCAGGAATGGTCGACGGAAACCGCCGGATCAGCAAGCCCCAGTTTCGCGAAGGCATTCATTCGAATGCGGCAGGAATCGCAACGCCCGCATGACACGAAGCGCCCCGCACCGCTCTCGACCGGGTCATAGCAGGAATGGGTCAGCCCGTAATCCACCCCGAGTTCCATGCCCCGCCGGATGATCTCGGGCTTCGTCAGGTGCAGCAGAGGCGTCTCGATCCGAGGCCCATGCCCCTCGACCCCGGCCTTGGTCGCCAGGTCGGCCATGGCCTGAAACGCCGCGATGAACTCCGGGCGACAGTCCGGGTAGCCCGAGTAGTCCACGGCGTTCACGCCGGCGTAAATCGCCTCCGCGCCCAGCACCTCCGCCAGCCCGAGGGCGTACGACAGAAAGATGGTGTTCCGGGCCGGGACATAGGTGATCGGGATGCCCGGCTCAGTCTGATCGGCGGTCTGCTCGTCGGCGTCGGCCTTGGGAACCTCGAAGTCATCGGAGGTCAGGGCCGAGCCGCCGAAGGCCCGCAGATCGATGGAGATCACCTTGTGTGAGGCCGCCCCGAGCGACCCCACCACCGCCGTCGCGGCCGCCAGTTCGGCCTGATGACGCTGGCCGTAGCTGATGGTCAGGCAGTGACAGCGGTACCCGGCGTCGCGGGCGATGGCGAGGCAGGTGGCCGAATCGAGCCCGCCCGAGAGCAGGACCACAGCGTCTTTAGGGGTATTCGATGGAGGCATGGGGCGCCCACGATAGCCCGATCGGTGGACCCGTGGCGGTCCGGCGAAGATCGTGACCAAAGGGCAGCGGCACCAGATCCCGCCCCCGGATATCCACCGTCGCGCCTGATAGCGAGGGCACTGGAACACCGGACGAGGATCGGGTATTCTCTTCGGCCCGGCTCACCCCCGGTCGCCTTTCGAGGCCCCCACCTGCCCGGGTGGCGGAATTGGCAGACGCGCTACCTTGAGGTGGTAGTTCCGGTTACGGAGTGGAGGTTCGAATCCTCTCCCGGGCACTGCAATGAACGACGCCGCTCCTGATGGGGCGGCGTTTTTCGTAGGCATGAGATCTGAATGCCCGGGTGGCGCGGTCTCGTCCGACGAAGTCGGGAACAGCCCACTGGGCAACGCATTTGCCTTCGGACCGCCCGACCAGAGAGCGTGACTTTGGCTGAAATGTCGGCACGACGTGGGCAACACTACGCGTAGACCACGCCACCCGCCGCTCCGACACAAGACACGGCAGGCCTAGATCCTAACGAACGACAACGGTCGAAGTCATCTTGGGCACCTAAACAGGATGTGCGCCCTGAACACATCCGGGGACGATTGAATGAACTCCGTGATTCAAGAGGCATTCAGAGAGGGACTCGGAGACGCTTTAGTTCAGTCTATTTCTTGGACTGGGCTTGATCTGATTTTGAATTTCGAGTTACCCGACCCGTCCAAACAACTCCTCTCCATGCGTTTCGAGTGGGTAACTGATCTCATGATTAACTTGGATTATGGGCAGCTAATCGGACAACCAATGCTTTTCTCGGCGGAGGCGAGAAAAATAGAGAATGGAGGATGGAAAGTATTATTTGATTTTGCTGGTGCCCCGGATGGGAGAATTGAGTTTGAGTGCAACCACATCTCCGAGTGGGCGGGTGATAAGAGTTAACGACAACACTTCTGCTGTTGACCAGTTCCCTCGTGGGCTACGCTGCGCGTAGACCACGCCACCCGCCGCGTTCCTCACGAATCCATCGCATCCGCCTCGATGATCGGCCCCAGCGCCCGGCGCATGATCTTCCCCGTCGGATTGCGCGGCAGGGCATCCAGCACGCGGATCTCGCGCGGGATCTTGTAGCCCGCCAGCGACTGTTTGCAGTGTGATTTGAGGGCCGATTCGTCGAAGGTGGCCCCGTCTTCGAGTTCCACGAACGCCACCGGCAGTTCGCCCCGGATCGAGCAGTTCCGACCGATGACCGCCGAGGCGTGGACGGCGGGGTGGCGGTTGAGGACTTCCTCGATCTCGCGCGGGAAGACATTCTCGCCGCCGACGATGATCATCTCTTTCAGGCGCCCGGTGATGTAGAGGTGCCCGTCTCGGTCGAATTTGCCGATGTCGCCGGTGCGGAAGAAGCCGTGCTCGTCGAAGGCCTCAGCGGTCTCCTGCTCGAGCTTGTAGTAGCCCTGCATGACATTGGGGCCCTTGAAGCGGATCTCGCCCTCCTGGTCTGCGGGCAGAACTCGCCCGGATTCCGGGTCCACAATGCGGCACTCCAGCCCCGGCACGCACGGCCCGACAGAATGGCGCTTGTAATCCCACGGGAGGCACATGTTGGTCACCGGCGTGGTCTCAGTCAGGCCGTATCCCTCGGAGATGCGGACCTCGAAGCGTTCGTAGAACCGCTGGGAGATGTCGTCGGGCAGGGGCTCGGCCCCGGAGACCGCGTAGCGCAGGGAGCGGAAGTCGCCGGGCCCCGCGCTCTTGGCCTTCAGAAGCGCGCCGTACATCGAGGGGATCCCGATGAACGCGTGCGGCTTGTGCGTCTTCATCAGCTTGACGATCTGCTGCGGCACAAAGCGAGCGGTGTAGATGACCTTGTTGCCGAGCGTCAGGGGCAGGATCGTCAGCACCGTGATGCCGAAGGAGTGGAACTGGGGCAACACCCCAAGCATGGTGGACTTGCCGGTGAACTTCGCGTGCTCGACGCACTGGCGGACATTGGCCTTAAAGTTGCCGTGGCTGAGCATGACCCCTTTGGGCTTGCCGCTGGTGCCCGAGGTGTACAGGATGACCGCGAGATCCTCGTCGGACGCGCGGGCCGGGAGGCGGATATCCGGGACTCCGGAGAAACTCAGTTTGTCCATGCGAACGAGCGATTTTACCTTGGGTTCAAATCCGAGGTGATCGAGCAGCTGTGACGCGGTGATGACGATATCCGTGCCGCAGTCGTCGACGACATATTGCAGTTCCTCTTCGCGCAGGAGGTAGTTGAGGGGAACGAGCGTGCGTCCGAGCATCCAGCAGGCGAGCGCCGCGACCGGGAAGGCCCCAGAGGTGGGGAGCATCACACCGACATTCTGCGACTGCGATTTGGACTCGATATGGCTGGCCAGGTGGAGAGCCGCGACGAGGATCTCGATCCGCTTCCAGGACTTGCGATCATCGATGACCGCGGTTTCGAGGGGGCGGGTCAGGCAGCGACGGATGATGGGCCAATGGACGCTCATAGATCCTCCTTGAATGATTGCTAGTATATACTAACTTCTGTCCAGATGCCACGCCATGCCTGAACAATCCGGTTTCTCGACCCGACGGCCGCCGCGCCGGGTGCCCGGAGGCCCTACGAGTGATCGGCTTCGAAGTACGGGGCCCCGCTTCTCGGGCAGGGCAGCCGGGCCGAGAGTTCTTCGAGCAGTGTGCGGTCCGCCGGCGACAGTTCTTCCGGCTTCGGCGTGATGATCTTGATCACGGCGTAGAAGTCGCCGGTAGGCGGGGTGCCGCCCCGCTTGGCGGCCTTGGTGGTGTCGCAGATGCCGTGCCCACGCACTCGTAGGCGCTGGCCGCTGGTGCAGCCGGGCGGGACGGTGAGATCGACCGACCCCTTCAGGAGTGGGACATTCACGGTGGTGCCCAGCGTCGCCTCGGCGATGGTGAGCGGCAGGTCGATCAGGATGTCCAGCGGCTTGCTGGGGTCACGCTTGAAATGCGGGTGGTTGCCGATGTGGACCGTCACGATCAGGTCACCGGCCACGCCGGTGGTCGCGCCGCCACGCGCGGGATGGCCGGCGCCGCGAACCCGGAGCTTCTTGCCGTCTTCGATGCCCGGCGGCACGGTGATGTCGATCGTCTGACTGGCTCCCCCGCGCTGGACGCGGACGGATTCAGTGCCACCCCTGACGGCGGTCAGGAAGGTGATGTTGAGGTCGGCCGCGATGTCCTCGCCGCGCATGGGCCGGGACCGGGCTCGTGCGCCGCCCCGAGCTTTCCCACCGAAGGGCGATCCGGCGGTGCGTCCCCCACCAACGCCGAAGACCTCTTCGAAGATGGACCCCATGTCGTCGGGGTCGAAGCCGGGCATTCCGCCGCCGGCACCTCCGACATTGGACCAAGTGTAGGTCCCGCTGGGCCTCGCGCCGCCGTACCCGCCTCCGGCGGCGTCGTAGCCGGCGAAGGCGTGTCCGAACTTGTCGTACTTGCTCCGCTTCTCGGAGTCCGAAAGCACCTCGTAGGCCTCGGAGATCTCCGCGAACTTCTTCGCGGCGTCCTCGCCCTTGTTCACATCGGGGTGGTACTCGCGGGCGAGTTTGCGGTACGCGCGCTTGATGTCGTCCTCGCTCGCGCTGCGAGACAGACCCAGAACCTCGTAATAGTCTCGTTTCGTCGCCATCTTCGGCTGTATGGTAGCCATTCGGCGCATCAGGAATCGGCGCGGGGGCGAGCGAAATCCTCAGCGAGCCGTCTCGCGATGGCGAGTTGACCGCCGCTATCCTCGGTCAGCGGCAGACCTCTTGGATCGACCACGACGAAACCGTCGTAGGAAGCGGTCGCAATGGCGACGCGATAGGCGAGTGTGTTGAGTGATCCCTCGCCCGGTGGCACGCGGCCGGAAGCCGCCAAGTCGCCCAGCCGCACCGCGCGCAGCACCCCAGCCGAAGAGGCCCGGGAAATCGCCACAGGTGGATCCTCGCGTTCGAGAATGACCGCGGGAGGATCGATGCCGACCAGCACCGGGCTCTCGGGAGCGAGCGACTCCGGCCACGGGTAGGCGTGATTCGCGATGACCAGCCCGATCCGCGAGGCCTTCTCCGAGAGGCTACTCAGGACCGCCTCGACTCCGAACCAGGGGATCGACACCGACAGAAGTCGAGCGCCACCGGTCAGTTCGGCGAGATCGCCGGCGAACTCCGCTGCATCAAGAAGGGCGTTGACCGCGCGGTCGATGTGGGCCTCATCCGAGAAATGCTGCTTGGGGATCCACAGGTCCACGCCACTGCTGACGAGTTCGTGGCGACGGATGTATGCCGCGAGATCACGCCGGGCCGACCTTGAGAGATCACGGGGGCGGGTGAGCGGGTCGGCGGCGTTCACCTGAACGGCGTGGTAGCCCGCGGTGCGAGCGAACTCGAGTGCCCAGCGGAAATCCGCATGCCCGCCACCGGGTGCGCGCAACCCAGCCAGAGCGAGCGACAGATCGAAGGTTGGAAGTGCGAAGGGATCCACGAGAGTCTGTATCGCAGACCGGACACGATCTCGCAAGCGGCTATGATCCATGGCCGCCTGACAGGAGCCAGACCAGCATGCCCGAAGCCAAAACCTCCAGTTCCACGCCCCCCGGTGATCGAGGGTTGATCCGAGCGGCTTGCGAGTCCGTGAACGGCCTCGTTCTGGGTTTGTGGGCCGGCGTGATCCTGATGGTGGGTGTGACGGCCGCCGTGACCTTCCCGCTGATGGCCGAACTTGATGTGCGAATCCCCGCCTACGAGTCGTACGACGCGGGGCAGCATCGAATCGCCGCCGGGCAGGTGCTGAACCAGGCCTTTGCCATCTCGGACTGGCTCGGGCTGATCGGCCTGCTGATCTGTGCCGGATGCCTTGCCGGGCTGTGGTTTGCCGGTCCTCGTGCGTTTCGGGCCATGCGGGCCGCGCTGGTGCTGCGGCTGGTGTCATTCGGCGCGCTCGCGGTGCTGACGCTGTTCCAGACCTTCGCGTTCCGCCCCGGCTTGAACCGCTCCTTTGAGAACTTGTGGCAGGCCGCTGAAGCGGGCCAGAACGAGCAGGCGCAGCAGATCCGCGACGCACTCGCGCCGCAGCACGCCAAAGCCAGCTTCATGTTGACCACGCAGTTCGCCCTCGTGCTCATTGCCGGACTGACTGCCGGCTTCGATGCCTCGTCGTGGAACGCCGCTCGCTCAACTCAATCCTCCGACGATCACGGCGATCAGGCATGAATGAAGTTCTCACCCCAACCAACCCGCGCGGCAAGCGGGACATCCCGTTTGAACTCCCGGAGGTGACCGAGAGCGAGAAGCGTCGTGCGGCGAGGATCTTTCAACTGCTGGAAGCGAGACACCCCGATGCGCACTGCGAACTGGAGTACCGCACGCCACACGAGCTGCTGATCGCGACGATCCTCTCGGCCCAGTCAACGGATGTCGCCGTAAACAAAGCGACACCTGCGATGTTCAAACAGTTCCCCAAGCCCGCCGATTACGCCAACGCAACGCCGAAGGAAATCGAGCCGTTCATCAAGACCATCGGCTTGTTTCGCAACAAGGCCAAGCACATCCACGGGGCCATGACCCGGGTCGTGGAGGAATTCGACGGCGAAATCCCGCAGACCATGGATGAATTGCTCTCGCTTCCGGGCGTCGCGCGAAAAACCGCCGGGGTCGTGCTCGGCGAGGCCTTTGGCATCCATATGGGTGTGGTGGTGGACACGCATGTGCACCGACTCAGCCAACAGCTCGGCCTGGTTCCCGATGGCACGACCATCCCGATGACCGAGCGATACCTCATGGCCCTGCTGCCTCGGGACAAATGGGCCCAGATCAGCCACCTGCTGATCTTCCACGGTCGCCGGGTATCGCCCGCACGCGGCTACGATGTCCAGACACTTCTCGATGACCCCGTGTGTTCGCGGTACTGCTCGAGAACCGCCGAACTCCGCGAACAGAACAGGCGGTCGCCCGGATCTCCGAAACGGAAGGGAGCCCAGTGAGCCGACTTGAACAACTTCACAAGCTGCGCGATGCAGATCCGACCGATGCCGATGTGCCGTACATGATCGCGCAGGAGGTCGCCAAGCTCGGTAACCACACCGAAGCCGTGTCGTGGTACGACCGCTGCATCGAGAACGATCCGGATTACCTGTACGCGTACTTTCATAAAGGCAAGTCGCTGGAAGCACAGGACCGCACCGAGGTCGCCGCGGCGACGCTGGAGGAAGGCGTGAAACGATCCAAAGCCGCGGGGAACGCCAAAGCGATCGGTGAGCTGGGCGAGTATCTGACGCAGCTGCAGGACCAGATCCGCCAGGCATCGGGCGGCTGAAGTGCGATACCTCGGCGACAGCCCGTTCGACCCGCCCGGCTTCGGCAACATGGGCGGCAAGAAACGCCGGCCGCGAGAGGTGACCGAGGCGGATCTGCTGCGTCGTCAGATGTACGAGCACCCCCCCGCCGACGCGGTCATCGATGCCGTGCGGCCGAGCGGGCGACAGGGCCTGCTCTGGCGCGTGAGCGTGGAGAGCGAGTCCACCGGGGTCGAACTGCTGTCGGTTGCGCGGCTCGATCGAGCGATTGTGGACGAACTGCATCTCTCGGTGGGCCGCCCCTGGACTCCGGCGCTGGCCTCGGCGGTGCTCGAAGCGGCTCACCGATCCGAAGCGCGACGTTACGCCATCAACGCTCTGGCGATGCGAGCGATGAGCGCCCAGCGTCTTCGCGAAAAGATGGAGAAGCGTGGAGCCCCACGGGACATCGCCTCGCAGGTGGTCGCTGATCTCGAGCGTTCGGGCCTGATCGACGATCGCATCATGGCCGAACAGATCGGGCGTTCCGCTCTGCTTACCAATCCCGTCGGGGCCCGGGTGCTCGAGGCGAGGTTGCGCCGACGGGGCAGTGCCCCCGCCATCGCGCAGGCCGTCTCGAGAGAACTGACGGAGCCACGCAACGAAACCGAGGATGCAAGGCGGGTCGCGAGCAAGAAACTCCGAGTGCTGTCCTCAAACCTCGACCACACGGTCGCCGAGCGTCGGCTGATCGCCTCGCTCGCCCGTCGGGGGTTCTCGCCGGGTGTCTGCCGCTCGGTCGCAAGGGAACTGCTCACCGAGCGTGAGGCCCGCACGGTTTCCGAGGAGTAGACTGGGGTCATGAGCGATATCCCCTACGACCTCGATCTCCCCGGTGACGCACGATACAACCCCGAATACGAGGTTTCTCCGGCGTTTGTGAAGCGAACACTGGATCAGTACCCGCAGCGGATCGTGCTGATTGATTGCCGCGAGCCCGACGAGTTTGGTCTCGCGCGGATCGAGGGCGCGACACTTGTGCCCATGGGCGAGACGCGCCAGCGTATCAATGACATCGAGGACCTGATCGAGGACCGTGAATCCGAGGATCCCGAGGTCATCGTGTACTGCCATCACGGCGTGCGATCGCTGAAGGTCGCGGCGGCGCTCCGCCAGATGGGCATCGACAATGCACGGTCCATGCTCGGCGGGATTGATCTGTGGTCGAAACAGATCGACCCGTCCGTACCGTTGTATTGAGCGAACGCGGACATCCCCGGAATGAAAACAGGCCGATCCCGAGGGATCGGCCTGTGTCGTTCAAGCGGTGTGGCCTCGTGGCCTCTTACGGCACGGCGCTCGGGAGTTCCATGCGGAGCAGGATCCGCGGACGATCCGTGGGCTGACGCACATTCGAGCGGTCGAAGACGACCAGCCAGCGCGATTCGTAGGCCGGACGGAAGAGCGGATCGTTCATGGCCTGGATCGCCGCGGCCTCGTTGTTCCCGGCCACTTCGATGGACTCGATGACATCGGGGTCGTAGCCGCGGAGCACGAAGGTGGCCATGAAGACATCGGATCGGGTGGACACGATGTTGGCGATCGAACGGAACAGGGCGAGCTGCTCTTCCGCATCGAGCTGCGGGTTGTAGCTCGGGAAGGCGTACGCCTGCTGAGGATCGGTGCCGAACGAACGCGGCAGGCCGGTGTCGGACCAGGTCTCGAAGGGAGGGCCCGCCGTGACATTGGCCAGAGAGGAGCCGAGTTCGAGGAAGTCTCCGGGCTGCGTGGAGTTGGGCAGTTCCGCGGCATCATGACGACCGATCAGCGGGATCTCGCCCTTGGTGACGAAACCGCGGGGGGTATTGTTGTCGCTGTCGGTGGCCGTCCGGAGTCCGCGGAGGCCGGTCCAGGCCTCGATGGCGGTGACGGCGTTGCCGAAGTTTCCCTTGCGCTCGCGGTAATCGAAGAGCTTGCCGGCGCGGCTGTTGGAACCGCCCAGCCCGGGGGTGGGAGGCGTGGCCTGCAGGGTGCCGCCTCCTTCACCCTGAACAGGTTGCAGGGGCTCGGCGAGCGGGAGCAGCGACAGGACGCGACGAGCGGCGGTGTTGATGTTGATCGTTCCGGGGACGAGGAAGTCCTGCGTGTTCATGGTGTTGAACAGGTCGTAGATCCTCGATCCGACCGGAACCGACATCGAGTTGGGCACCTGCGCGACCGGAGACAGCGACTGGGGTGCGCCGAAGCGGTAGCGCGTCGGGTTCAACTTACCGAACCAGGGGTTCCGCCCGGCTGGTGCGCCGGTGGGGCCTTCCAGATGGAAGTCCATACCCAGTTGCTCGCTGAAGGTGAGCCAGCGGCCCTGCGTGGCCCCGGTGTCGTTGAAACCGGGAACATCGTTGTTGTAGCGGGTCGAGTCCTCGTTGACGCGAAGCACGCTGTATCCCGTGTTCGGGTAGCCGGCCTCTTCGTGCAGGTACATGTGGCAGAAGGCCGAGACCAGAGCCACATCGCTGACAGAGGAGAACTGCGTGCTGGGGTTGAAGAGCTGGAAGCTTGGCAGATTCTGGAAGACGCGACGGGCGGCGTCGTTGCCGAGATGGAACCCATCGCCGGGTGCGTACAGCGCCGCCACGGGGAGCGGGCCGGAGAGCGGATCGTCCACATCGCCGGTGCCGCCTCCCCCCGCGCCGGGACCGAGACCGCCACCGCTGGCGGAGGTCCGCCAGGTCTGGATGTAGGGCTGGAAGCCGCCGGGTCCTCCGCCGGTGCTGTCGACATGACCGGTGAGGTTGATGGCGTTGAGCGCGGGGCGTTCGATGATGAAGGGCGGGAATCCGGACTCGGGAGCCGGACGGCGGGCCGGCCGGTTCATGTTGCCGAGCACGGTGACGCGGAAGCTGCCGGAGACCGTGGTTCCGCCTTCGGGGGGGAATTCGAAACTGCGCTGACGACGAAGGGCACCGAAGAAGTCGAGGGGCGCGACATCGTCGCCCGTGTTGACGGAGGTGCTGATCGTGGTCATCCGATCGACCAGGATGTCGCCCTTGCGCTCGGGGGAGGGTGGCGAGTGGATCGGGTTGTTGGCTCCGAAGTCGGGGTCCGAAGCCTTGAGGATGAGCTGGACCTGGGTCTGGCCGGTGAAGTTGGTGGCCATCTCCTGGAACGGGATCACAGGATTGATGCCCGACCCGGACTGCCATTTGCCACTGAGAGAATCGGGGCCCTGGGGGAGCTCGATGAACACGACAGCGTGTTCACCGCCCGAGGACTGAACATCAGCGACGGCTCTCCAACCGTCCACGATGTTGTTGATGATCTCGGGATTGAAAGCTGTGTCTCTGGGATCCGAGCGCCAGTAGACGATGGCGCGTCCACCGGCCGGGATGACGGTGTTGGCACCCGTGGGGAGTTCGAATTCGAGCCACGAGCGGTCACGCACGATTCGGATGGCGTAGCCGCCGAGGGTGCCGGTGCCGCTGACGGTCGGGCCGATGTCGATCGGCTCGGGCCAGGGGTTGGCGATCTCGAACGCGATGATGGACCCCAGGTAGTGGTCGGGGTTGTTCGGGTCGATCGTCACGCGGGGGGCGATCGTGTCGGACTGGTACGCCGCGAGGGTGTGCGCTTCGACGAGGAAGGGCTGGCGATCGACGCCGATGAAGCTCATGCCGCCGAAGCCCTGCCCGACATAGCGAGAGCTGATCGGGTTGGTCGAGAAATCGAGGTCGCCGTGCGCGAAACGGGTGCTCGTGAACTCCTGACGGTAGCCCGGGAAGATGGGCAACTGGTTGGGGAAAGTGGTCGTCGGGAAGACGCGCAGCACGGTGGGCTGCTCGGTTCTGCGGAGCGTCGAGGTGGAATCCGAGGCATCGATGATGTTCACCGCGTGGGCGGCGGCTCGATGGATCGCGTAGGCCGCGCCGATCTGGGAGTCTCCGAACAGGGTCTCGAAAGCGCGTGCCGGGCCAGCGGTGCCGCCGCCGTAATGGAGGTCGGGGTTGGCGATCTGGTTTGTGGGGAGCGAGCCGTTTCCTGTGGCTGGTCGCGCCAGTTCCTTGTCGGTGGCGAAGGGAGCCAGCGCCCACACGAGATCCGCGAAGATCTCCGAAGCGCTCGCGGAACCGATGCGGGCGAGATTGTGCTGCTCGCGGAAGAAGGTGCCGTCGAACTGCGTCACCGCGCGATCCTTGTTCACGACCGGAACGGGGCTGAAACGAGCCGTGCCGTTGATGGTGGTGAGCAGGCGGCGGTTGTCGTATTCGAGTTGGAGGAGGCTCGGAAGAGCCGCGGCACCGGTGCCGTAACTGCGGATCGCCTGAGCATTGATCTCGGCGGCGCGGAGGGGTCCGTTGTTTACCGATGGGTTCGTCGATGAAGGCAGGTAGCCACCGATCTCAGGACCATCGAGGTACTGCTCGGGCTTGGAGATCAGCGTCGTGTTGTTGGTGCCCCAGAACGCGTGGAGATCGAGCAGCGAACGCTCGGGGTAGCGCATCGACTGGCCAAAGCCGCCATCAGGACGGGAATAAGCACGCTCGTAGAGGTAGCGGCGCTGGTTGCGGGTGAGCGGCTGGTTCAGGCCACCCCAGGGCGTCGAGGTCTGGCCGATACCCGCTTGGGTGGGATCGAGCGCGGGGACATAGCCCGGCGAGCCGCTGGTCTGCAGGCCTTCGAGCACATTGAAGAAGCCGCGTCCGTTGGCCAGGTGGTTGTTGAAGGCGGATCCGTCGCCGGTGATGCGGTTGATGTTCGGCGTTCCGTTGACGAAGACGCCCGCGGGGGTGACAAGGCCGTAGTTGTAGGTGAGCAGACGGACCAGATCGACATCGGCGGGCGTTTCACCCGTGCCGACGATTTCCGCGTAATTGCGAGCGCCGATCGTGCCGGGGTTCAGGTTATACGCGGGCGCTTCGATCGCGGTGTTCAGGTTCACCAGCGCGGAGGCATCGGTGATGCGTCCGGCGGTCACCCAGACCAGACCGAAGAGGTTGCCGAGCTCTTCGAGCTGGGTCCACTGGGAATCGGGGCGCAGGTCGCCGGTGGTGTCCACGAAGTAGCGCTCATCGGCGTGGTTGAGGATGGTCGCGGGACCGTCGTTGGTGAGCTGGGGCATCTGGAAGGTGTAGTCGATGCCGTCCTGCGACTGCACATACTCACCGAGCGTGTACAGCGGGCCGCGAACATCGGTGACTTCGCTTCCGGTGGGGTCGAGCAGGTTCACACCGGCGTTCGCGCGGCCGTCAACCGGGTTCAGGAAGAACTGCGCCAGGTCAACATACAGGCCGTCGCCACGCACCCACTGCTGGTCTTCGGTGTCCCAGACGAAGGCGCTGCGGAGGTTGCTGAACTGCTGGAAGTAGGGCGCACCGGTGAACAGGCCGGAGTTGATCCAGCGGGGCTCGGTCGAGGCCAGCCACGCATCGTCGGCATGGGCCACCCGGTCGGCGGCGTTCTGCGTGATTCGGAGCACACGACCGTTTCCTGGAGCGGGCTGGTCGGCCGGATTACTCTGAGCGTAAATTGGATCGATCGTGTCGATGTCGGCGAAATCACCGTCTTCAAACATCGACGGCCAAACCGAGGTGCCGTCGCCGGCGAAACGCGGCACGGAGGTGGTGACCACCTTGTTGCCGAAGAGATCCGCGGCGATGAGCGACTGCATGTGACGGACCACGGTCCCGACCTGCTGGTCGAAATCCCGTGACACGGCCACCGCGTCGGAGGAATCCCGGTCGATGCGGACCACGGTGACATAGGACACCGCGATCAGCGAGAGAACCGCGAGCACGGCGATCGCGAGGATGAGGATGGTTCCTCGTTCCTGGCGGGAGCTCGTTCGCTTGGATGAGGTGGATTTCTTGGTGTTCATGCGTGAGCCCTCCGGCTCTGTCGTGTGCGGATCGAATCCAGGATGCGTGTCGTCGAGGGTCAGTTCACCTGTTCAGTGTCGATCTCGATGATGAATTCAAAGGTCTTGCCTTCCGCGATGCGGAACTGCGAATCGTGGAGCGTCATGCGGAACTTGAGGAGCGTGGGCTTGGGCCAGCCGCCGGCTTCGTAGAACCCGGAGGCCCCGGGCACGCGGTAGCCCCAGATGGCGAGGTACTCGGTGCGGGGGTCCGGCGATGCGCCGGTGCGCTCGATGTCGTAGGCGGCTTCCAGGCTGATCTGGTTGAGGCCGTCGCTCGTGGTGTTGAGGCGGGTGTCGCGGGTGTTGCGCGGGATCTCCGGGCTGACGGGTCCGCCACCGATCGAGGGGTAGTTCTCGCGCGGATCGCCGTAGCCGAACCACATGACATCGCCCTTTTCGTACTGGACGGTGTAGGTGCCGTCGCCGCTGAGGTCGATGACATTCGACGGATTGTCGAAGGGCCATCTCGTGCCGTCGGACCAGTAGACCTCGAAGCGGCTGCAGCGCGACGCGATCACGGCGTGGTAGTCCATGAGGGTCTGCTCTGGAAGAACCGCGTCGGGGTCGTTCGGGATGACGCGCTGGATCGTGGTCGGCTCGGTCTCGATCAGGATGCGGTTGAACATTCCGGCGATCGCGCTCTGCAGGAGCCGCTGGTTGTAGCTCCGCACCGAACTGGTCGGGGTACCGGGCGGGATCACCGAGCCGCGACGGATGGTGCGGCGGAGCCAGAGCGGGCGGTCGGCGATGGCCAACTGGTTCGGTCGCCATTCCTCGGCACCCAGATCGAAGAAGCCGGAGTCAAAGGCGGTTGCGTCGGGGGGAAGCGGCGGCGGGAAACCGGTGTTGGTGGTATCGCGCGCCTGCACGCCTTCGAGCCAGCGCTTCAGCGACTCGGGAGACTGGGCGCAGATATCGATGCGGCCGTGCCGGATGATGCCGATGCCGGGGACATCGAAGTTGCCGAACGAGGGGACGCGGAAGAAAGGCGGGTCGGGGTTCGCGCCCGAGGGCTCGAAGACGCTCGCGCTGATCTCGTTGAATCGCAGTGTGTCCAGATCGCGGGCGTACATCGCGATGTTGCGGTTGCGCCCGGAGAGCGAACCGGTCCCAGGGTCCTGGTACGAGAAGGCCAGGCCACCGGCGAGCAGCAGTTCATGGCGCGCAAGCGAGAACTCACCGGCGAACTTGTTTCGGCCGGTGGACAGTTCGCCGCTGGGGCTGAAGCGGTTCTGCGTCGGGTGGTTCGGATTGGAGTTCGGGCCTGAGCCGAAGTCGCCGTCGGCGTACCAGATGCGCTGGCGGTACAGATCCTGGTTGGCGGGATCGGCCTCGTCGAAATCGATGTCGTCGGGGTCCGGTGCGTAATCCGGATCCAGAACGGGCTTGAGCCCGTGGCCGTACATGATGCGGGCGACGGGCGTGAAGACGGTGTTGAATTCGCTGCCGGCTTCCTGCGCGGTCTGGAAGAGCTCGTTGCCCCCCGCTTCGGCGAGGAAGAGAATCTCATCGAGGCGCGTGGTGATCGCCTGAGAGCCGGGGGCGCCCGCGGCGATGTTCAGGCGACGATCCTCGTCTTCCTGATCGGGGTTGAGGTAGACCAGACGGACCTGGCGCGAACGGATCGCGAGGATGGTCTCATCGGTCGGGAGCGTGCTCATGCGCTGGAAGTCGTCGCGGATCTGCTTCTCAAGAGCGCGAGCGAGCGCATCCACTTCGGCGACCGCGGAGCCGGTGTTCACCAGTTTGGAGACATTGCCGAAGAGCTGGCCGATGCCGATGGACAGCAGGATGACCACGGCGACCGCGACCAGCAGTTCGACGAGGGTGAAGCCCTGTCGGCGAGCACGAGTTGGGCTGAGTTGAAGGTGCATCGTTGGCTTTCGTGTCCTGGTCTGTACGACTGGGTCAGTTGACATTGAAGATCCGCAGTTCACGGGGGCGGAGCGACCATTCGGAGCCGTCGGTGGACTCCACATCACGCCGGATGGTCCAGAGGTTGAGCGCCCTGGTCTGGTTGCGGAAGGGCAGCATGGACTGACCGGCGGAACGGGGGACGCGGTTGATGTAGCTGCGGAAGCCGTTGCCGTCGGGCGAACGGATCTGGCGGACGACCCGCACCGGCAGGTCGGCACCGATCACGCGGTTCGCCGTTCCTTCGGGCTCGCCGGAGACCAGCAGCACCGCACCGGGCTCGAGCGCATCGATCTCCTCATCGGACTCCGCCTCGAAGTAGTACTGCTCGCGATCATCGTCCCACGCGAGGACCACGCCGCCGAGCATCTGCAGGCCCCAGGTCTCGCTGCCACTGTCGGCACCGAAGGGACCGGGGCTGTCGCCTTCGCTTTCTTCGAGGAGGAAGCGTCCGGAGCGGTCGGAACCCTGGATGAAGTAGGTGAAGATCGCGATCTGGCTGGAACCGCTGGCGAGCTTGCGGTAGAGCAGCGAGTAGCCGATGTCCGGGCGGACGCCCGCGTCGAAGTCCGGGTCGCGGACTTCCACGACGCGGTCGCGGGCCGAGATGACTTCCGCAGAGCGATAGACCACACGGGGCACCTCGATGCGCTGGATGTGGCGCTGGAACTGCGGGTTGCCGGGAACGGGGTCGACGAGCGCACGCAGGTTGAACTGCTCGATCTCGGACAGCGCATCGTTCTCGCTTGGGTCTTCCATCCGCTTGAGCAGGATGAAGGGCTGCGTGTCGCCCGGCAGTGCGCCGTTGGTCGTGAACAGGGCGTATTCGCCTTCGTCGGAATACGGCGCATTGCTTGGCCAGCCCACTGGTGCGGCAGGAGTGTAGTTGATGTTCACATAGATGAAGCGGGTCGAGACTTCGCCTTGGTAGTTGTAGGCGGGGTCGTTGTCGAGGGGTTTGTCGTTGATGATGACCCGGATGGTGGAGATGGCCCGCCCGTCGATCCGGGAGACCGGGAAGGGGCGGATCGAGTACGGCGACACATTGAACAGCGTGCCGTCGGGGCCCTGGCCGTCGCGCCGGTAGAAGCCGCGGCCGAGCGCGATCTGGCGCCACTGGGTGGTGAGCGGCAGGTCGAAGAGCGTGGTCGCCTCGTTGCGCTCAAGGAGGAAGTAAGCCTCGCGCCGTGTGTCGAATGAGTCAGCATCTGGTCTGATAGACAGGTTGCCATCGTCATCCGCCGGGACGACATACCAGACGCCGCTTTCGAGTTCTTCGTTGCTACCTGCATCGATTCCGTCGAACAGCGTGCCGTCGATGCGGCCGAAGCGCGGCGAGACGATGGCCTCGGCGTTCTTGGAAACGATGACCGCGGCGGTGGTCTGCGAGGCGACGCGCTGCTGCGAGGCGGCGCCCGCGAACAGCGCGAGCAGGCCCAGTGAACCGAGTGCGATCACGAAGGCCGCGATCAGCACCTCGATGAGCGTGAAACCGCTCCGGGGTGTGTGGTTGTGGCAGAAGGCGTGGCTCATGGGTTGGCCTTTCTGAGGATCTCGCCGGTGTAGCGGTTGAAGCTGATGATCTCGGCGTTGAAGTCCACCCAGAGACTGATGCGGCTGACTTCGTCGTCGTCGGTGCGCGCGTACCAGTCTTCGTCGTTCGGGCCGCTGGGGCCGGGCATGGGCAGGCTGCCGGGACGCTCGGGGCGGTAGAACCACGGACGCTCGAGCCCGAGGTCGCGGCCCATGCGGCTGAGTTCAACGACCGCGAGCTGGTGGGCCGAGCGCAGGAGGATCTCGGGGTTCGGGTCGAAGTCGTCGCCGAGCCCGGCTTCGGGATCGAAGCGGTCGAGCGCGTCGACGGGCTGGGGTGGGTCGTCGGGGTCGAAGTCAACGGTGCGGTCGATCGGATCGCCCGGCAATTCCAGGTACGCGTTCGGGGTGGCGATTCCGCCGCCGACGGAGGTGGTGATGACCGATCCGGTTTCGCTGAAGCGGATCATGAACGAGGCGGCGTGGCGCACGGCGTCGCGGGCCTCGTCGCTGCTGATGCCGTCGAGTTCCCAGATCTGCTCGCGGCTGTACTGCGACTCGACAAAGTGCAGCGGGTCGTTGCGGGGGAAGATCCAGGGGATGATGTCGTTGCCGTCGGCGTCGGTGTAGACCTCTCCGGCGTACCAGTGTGAAGTGTCGTCGTCGATGAGGCTTGAGTCGTCGTCACCGGGTGCGGTGGAGAACGACAGGCCCATGACCGCGATGCCCGTCGGGAGTTCGACCGGAGCGGAACCGAGCGCGGGGCGGAACACCTGGGCGTAAGACTGGCGCGGATCGGGAGAGACGAACTGGGTGAGCGCGCCGCCCTGACGGGACTGCACTTCGACCACCTGCATGGTGCAGATCTCGGTCTCGGTGTCGAAGAGGAACACCACGCCGGTGGGCAGACCGGTGCGGATCGCCTGGGCTCGAGCGTTGGCGAGCGTCGTCGAGACGAGGTTGATCGCCGACGAGTAGCTGTTGGACTCGAGGATGCTCTTCGCCGCCGGGAGCAGCATCGATGCGCCGAGGATGATGATCACGATGACCACCAGCAGTTCGGCGAGCGTGAAGCCGGCTGCACGGCGAATTCGAGATATGACGCGTGCGTGCATGGTGGTCATTGCCAGGATCCCGTCAGGATGCCGTAGTCGAACGAGGCGTCGACGCTACCGGGCGTGATGGAGTAGATGTTGTCCTCGCGCATCTCCCGGATTCTGCGTTCCAGTTCCTGGCCGTTCAGGCCCAGCGCGGGGACATCCGTCGGCACGCCGTAATGCCCGTCGGGTCCTGCGGACATGAAGTACGGGCGTTCGCTCACGCACTCGCCGAAGATCGCCTGGGCCAGCGGGTTGCCGGGCGTGACGAAGAGGATGGGGTTCTCCCACGCATCGAGAATCTGGGTGCGGAAGACGCTGTCGTCGGCCTGCACATTGCTCGTGAACCGATCGGGGATACCACCGATGATGGAGTCGATGTTCTCGTACCCATCGGAGAGGTACACGAAGTACGCGGCGTTGGGCAGCCACGCGAACTCTTCACCCCGGTAGGTGGCGAGCGCGCCGAGGAAAGTCTGGCCGGTGGCGTCGTTGACGATCGGGCTGGTTCCGCCGGTGAAGTCACGCCAGAGCTGGTCGAGGTAGTCGTCCGTATCGAGCTTGGGCAGCACCCGAGATTCGATGCGGTACTCCTCGAGGGCGCGGTCGAGCGAGGTCAGCACGCCCTTGGTCTGGTTGATCTTCTGGCGCGTGAAGACCTGCTGACCGACAGCGAAGACCGCGCCGATCAGGATGATGATGATCGTGACCGCAACCAGCACTTCGATGAGTGTGAAGCCGCGGCGGGACGGGTTGGTTCGGACGGCTCGGTTCACTTGATGACCCTCAGGTTTGTTTCGACCTGCTTCTCAAACGAGCTCTGCTGCTCGGCATCGAGAGCGCCGTAGGTTGTCACGATCGAGGTGTTGCCGTTGGACTGGAACACGACATCGCCGAACGGGGGGATGAAGACGTTTTCTTCCAAGGTGTACGGGTTTTGCCCGAAGTAATCATCGGAGGAAGCGCCGGCGGAGAGCAGCGCGTACTTGGCGGTACGGAGTTCGTTATCGAAGCCGATCAGCGTGGCGAGGTCGGCGCCGCCGGCCTGCGCCTGCAGGCCCTCGGTGCTGCGCAGTTCGATCGGGATCTCGTCGAGCGTGCGGATGCGGTTGCCGTTGACGATGCGTACGCCGGTCCAGCCGGAGTAGTAGCGCACAGGGTTGCCCCATGGATCGAGGATCTTGTACAGCCCTCGGTCGTCGTCGAATTCGA
>CAZIXS010000042.1:0-14591 GCA_964543335.1 uncultured Phycisphaeraceae bacterium
GCACACGACATGCTGCGGTTCGCGGGGACTTCGCTTCGCTCAGGCCCCGGCACCCGAGTCGAGCATAGAAACCGCTGCAGCGGCGGTTCTTGGGATCTTCGCCGTGTTCGGACCCCGGCACGCGAGCGGGCGACCGGCTTTGACCCACTCTGATCAGGGGGAATTGGCGGGCTTGCCCTGAGGCCGCTCCCGTCCGGATATACTGGCCCGTTGGTGGCCCGCTCCTTTTGCGGGGCACGATCTGTTCACAGAAGCCACGAACGAAGGAGCATTCGATGACCTCTGTCTCGTCTCAGCAGCCCGTCAGTCAGCCCGCCGTCCCCGCCTCGAAGAGCAGCCAAGAGCGCCTGGTGTGGATCGATGGTGAGATGATGCCGCAGTCTGAGGCGAAGGTCAGCGTGTTCGACCACGGGTATCTGTACGGCGACGGGGTGTTCGAGGGCATCCGGATCTACAACGGGGTGATCTTCAAGTGCCAGGCGCACTTGGACCGGATCTACCGCAACGCGGAAGAGATCCACATGTTCCGACAAGGCGGCGGGGTGGCCGACAAGCTCGGTCGTCGCGGGACGGGGTTCCCGTACACGAAGGACGAGATGCGCCGGATCATGGAGCAGTGCGTCGAGGCGAACGGGATCAAGGAGGGGTACATCCGCCTGATCTTCAGCCGCGGCGCGGGTACGCTGGGGCTGAACCCGTTCCAGTGCCAGCGTCCGGCGGTGGTGTGCATCGCGGACACGATCTCGCTGTACCCGCCGGAACTGTACGAGAATGGCATGAAGGTGATCGTGGCGCAGCGCCCGCGCACGCCGACGGCCTGCCTGGATCCGCGTCTGAAGAGCCTGAACTACCTGAACAACATTCTGGCGAAGGTTGAGGCGATGGACGCGACGCCTGAGAATGCACCGATCACCGAGACGGTGCTCGAGGCGATCATGCTGTCGCTGGACGGGTATGTCGGCGAGTGCACGGGCGACAACCTGTTCATCATCAAGGATGGCGAACTGTTCACCAGCCCGGTGCCGGTGGGCATGCTGGACGGCATCACGCGCCAGTTCGTGATCGATCGGCTGGTGCCGGACTGCGGCCTGAAGCTGACCGAGAAGAAGCTGAAGCTCGAGGATGTGCTCCATGCCGATGAGATCTTCCTGACCGGTTCGGCGGCGGAGATCATCGCGGTGACGCAGGTCGGTCAGAAGACCGGGTCGGGCGAGGGGCCGAGCGCGTACTCGTACACCCGTATCTCCGACGGCGAGGGCGAGATCACGAAGAAGTTGCGTCAGCAGTTCCGGGCCATCGTGACCAGCGACGACATCCCGACCGACTGAGCCGGGGACGCTGGCGAACAGAGTGCTAAATGCTTGCGCGGATTGCACTTGGGTGCGACACGCCCCGGGCGGGTTGTGCTATGGTGTGGGCCCAAAAATATGCGGGTGTGCCATCCCGCACTGCGCAGGAGGATGACTGATGATTTGGCAAGATGGTGAAGCGAGCGGCGCGGCGGATGCTGCGGGTCAGGCGACCGAAGCAGCGGCCGGTACTGA
Source organism: uncultured Phycisphaeraceae bacterium (assembly GCA_964543335.1). GTDB lineage: Bacteria > Planctomycetota > Phycisphaerae > Phycisphaerales > UBA1924 > JANSXG01. The sequence goes on from CAZIXS010000042.1 coordinate 1,545, forward strand.
GCAGGCTGCAAATGCCGCGACGACAGGTCCGACGATTGTGGATGGCTTTCCGGGCTTTGGCGACCGTGACGCGCTGATCGCGTGGGGCGTCAACATCGGTTTCGACATCCTGAAGGTCGTGGTGATCCTTCTCGTGGCGTGGCTGATCTCCAAGTGGGTGGCGAGCATCATTCGCAATCGCGGGGAGAAGGCGAAGCGGGTCGATACGACGCTGGCGCTGTTCTTCTCGAATCTCGCCCGTTGGGCGATTCTCTCGATGGGTGTGATCACGGCGATCGGTGTGGTTGGTATTCCGACCGCGAGTTTCGCGGCGGTGATCGCGGCGGCCGGTCTGGCGATTGGTCTGGCGCTGCAGGGCAGTCTGGGCAACTTTGCGTCGGGCGTGATGCTCTTGATATTCCGGCCGTTCAAGGTTGGGGACTACATCAACGCGGCGGGCACGGCGGGCACGGTGCAGGAGATCCAGCTGTTCGCGACGATTCTGGATACGCCGGACAACCGTCGTCTGATCGTGCCGAACGGATCGGTGTTTGGCGCGACGATCGAGAATGTGAGCTTCCACCCGACACGCCGGTGTGATGTCGCGGTCGGAACCGAATACGGCGCCGACCTGGATGAGGTGCGTGCGGTGCTGAAGAAGGCGGCGGAAGCGCTGCCGCAGAAGCTGGCCGACAAGGATGTGGCGATCGTGCTGCAGGAACTCGGGGCGTCATCGATTGACTGGTCGGTGCGCGTGTGGGTGGCGTCGTCGGACTTCTGGCCTGCGAAGGATGAGCTGACCCGACTGGTGAAGAAGCACCTCGACGATGCGAACATCGGCATCCCGTTCCCGCAGATGGATGTGCACCTGAACAAGCTCGACGCCTGAGCGCGTTGATCGAAGAAAACGACAAGCCGGGCGGATGGCCCGGCTTTTTCGTGCGCTGCGTGTGTCGGGTGAGCTCAGGGTGTTTCGTCGAGGATGTCGTGGACGCGGAGCTGCGCGGTGCGGGGGCGCCACTTTTCGACCAGCCAGACATGGTCGGGGTGGGTGACATACGCGGCGTAGTCTTCGGCGGAGTCGAAGCCGACATAGAGGCCGACGGTGTAGTTGCCGTCGACGGTGGAGCGTCCGCTGTCGAACGGGCGGCCGCAGTAGTAGCTGACGATGCCGGGGATGCGGGTGAGGCGTTCGTCGCAGTCGGCGATGAGTTCGTCGGCCTGGGCCGGATCGTGGAGCGTGAAGAAGACGGGGTGGTTGATGACGGCCGGGCGTGGGGGCGTGCTGGTTGAGGCACAGCCGGAGATGAGTGCGAGGCCGAGCAGGGATGGGGCGAGGGTGTGGCGGGTCATCGGTTGAGCTCGCCCATGCGGAACTCGGGGTAGCGGGTGCCGGACGCGGGGGAGTTGATCGGGAAGGAGGACTCGATGTTCTTCAGGTCGGCCTCGGTCAAGTCGACTTCGAGGGCACCAACATTGTCGAGCAGGTGGCGGCGCTTCTTGGTGCCGGGGATGGGGACGATGGCAAAGCCCTCAGCGGCGTTCTGTCCGAATCGGTCGTTCTGCTTGAGGACCCATGCGAGGGCGAGCTGAGCCGGGGTGCAGCCCTTCTCGCTGGCGAGATCGATGATCTTCTGGGCGATCTTCCAGTTGGCGTGGAAATTGTCGTCCTGGAAGCGGGGGGTCTTGCGCCGGTAGTCGTTCTCGGGGAATTGGTCGGGGGAGGTGAGGGTGCCGGTGAGCATGCCTCGGCCAAGGGGTGAGTAGGGCACGAAGGTGATGCCCAGTTCGGCGCAGGTCGGGATGACTTCCTGCTCCATGTCGCGGGTCCAGAGGGAGTATTCGCTCTGGACGGCGGAGATGGGGTGGACGGCGTGGGCGCGGCGGATGGTGTCGGCGGAGGCCTCGGAGAGGCCGATGGCCTTCACCTTGCCCTGCTGGACGAGGCGGGCCATCGCGCCGACGGTGTCCTCGATGGGGGTGTCGGGATCGACGCGGTGGAGGTAGTAGAGGTCGATGTAGTCTGTGCTGAGGCGGTGGAGGGATTCCTCGCACTGGCGCTTGCAGTACTGGGGGGAGCCGTCAACGCCCATCCAGTCGCCGTCGGCGGAACGGACGAGGCCGAACTTCGTGGCGATGACGATGTCCTCGCGCTCGACGGCGGTGAGGCCGTCGGCGAGGAGCTGTTCGTTGGCGCCAAGGCCGTAGACATCGGCGGTGTCGAAGAAGTTGATGCCCTGCTCGATGGCCTCGTCGATGGTGGCCATGGACTCCAGGTCGTCGGGCTCGCCATAGAAGTCGGACATGCCCATGCAGCCGAGGCCGAGGGCGGAGACGTGGAGATCGGATGAGCCGAGCTTGTGCTGGTTCATGGAATAGTCCTGTGGCAGGTGGGGAGGGTGGTCGTTGCGATTGTAGCGGCCTCGGCGGGGGGGCTCAGAATCGCTGGTGGGCGGCCCGGCGGGCGTCTTCGGCCTGTTTGAGTCCGAGGACGAGGCGGGCGAGGTCGAGGTCGCGCGGGTGGGTGATTTTCAGGTTCGAGGGGTCGGATTCGAGCACAAGGACGGTTTCGCCGAGGCGTTCGACGAGGGCGGAGTCGTCGGTGCTGGTGAGATCGTTCTGCTCATAGGCCCGCCGGAGGAGGTCGGCCTTGAAGACCTGCGGGGTCTGGATGGCGACGAGTTGGGAGCGGTCGAGGGTGCGTTCAACGGCGCGGGCGGCGAGGTCGGGCTTGCCGGCTCCGCCGAGGATGGCGTCGAGCGGGTCTTCGGGCGTTTCGGCCGCGGCCTGCGCGGAGACCTGCTTGATGGTGTCGGTCAAGGGGCAGCCGGGGATGACGGCGGGGTGGCCATGGTCGAGGACGGCCGCGAGGAGGCGGTCGATGAGGGCCGTCGGGGTGCATGGGCGGGCCGCGTCGTGGACGGCGATGACGGTGGCGGCGTCTGCGACATGTTCAAGGGCGGCCTTGACGCTCTGCCAGCGGTGCTCGGTGCCACCGGGGCAGACGGTGCAGCCGAGGAGGGCGAGGCGGTCGGCGTAGCGGAGCTTGAATTCGTCGAATGCGCCGGGTTCGTGGTTCGGGCCGGCGACGACGATCTGGTCGATGCGCGGGTGGTTGGCGAAGAGCTCGATGGTGCGCTGGAGGACGGTGCGTCCGCCGAGGTCCTGATCGAGCTTGTTTTGCTGGCCGAAACGGGTGGACGCTCCGGCGGCCGGGATGATGACGCTGACGCTCATGGCGGGATGATAGGGGATCTGGGGCCACGGTTCGGCGGCTGGGGCTACCATCGGGGCATGACCGATCCCTCGCCAGCGTCTCCTGATTATCTCGCGCCGTATGCCGACGCGGTGCGCGCGCATGGTGCATCGTTCGAGGCGACGCTGTGGGCGAGCAAGGAGAAGCAGGTCGGGCGGTTCGCGGTGATCGCGGAGATGGCGGATCTGACGGGGCGGGTGATCGTGGACGCGGGCTGCGGTTTGGGGGATCTGGCGGCGTACTGCGAGGAGCAGGGCATCGGTTACGGGAAGTACATCGGGCTGGAGGCGATGCCGGACATGGTTGCGGCGGCTGCGAAGCGGGAGCTGCCTGAGGCGCGATTCGAGGATTCGGATTTCGCTGCGGATCCGGAGGTGTTCGGAAGGCTGGCGAAGTCGGACCGGTTTGATGTGGCGGTGTTTTCGGGGTCGCTGAACACCTTTGAGCCGGACGCGGCGTTCGAGGTGGTTCGCAGGGCGTTTCGTGCGGCGCAGGAAGGGGTGGTGTTCAATTTCCTCTCGGCGAAGAACCACGAGCGCAACCCCATTAACCCTGCGCCGGCGAAGCGGTTTGAGCCGAGCGCGATGCTGGAGCGTGTGCTTGGGCTGACGCCGCGGGTTCGGTTTCGGCAGGACTACTTCGACGGGCACGACGGGACGATTGCCCTGTTTCACTCGGACCGTGCGGAGACGCGGAAATGACGGCGGCTGATCGTGTGCGCGTGGACGAGTTTGAGGATGGGGTGGTGGTCTCGCTGGAGCGGACGGGCTTTCGTGGGCCTGCGCGGACGGTTCTGCTGTTCGGTCTCGCGCTGCCCTGGCTGATCGTGGGGCCGGCGTTTGCGCTGTGGTTGGGCGGAACGGTTCCGGCGTGGGTGGTGGTGGCGGCGGCGGTCGTGAGTGGGGTGCTGGGATTCGGGCTGTCGCTGGTTGCATTTGTGCTGGCGACGCGGACGCACCATGTGGAACTCGGTGAGGAGACGATCCGGTTCTGGACCGATGCGCCGCTGGGGAGCGTGAGCCGCGAGTGGCCCCGTGAGGCGATCGCGGGGTTTGAGGTGGCGATGAACGGAACCCGGGCGTGGCTGTTCATCGTGGCGGTGGCGGGCGGGCGGCTGGCGTTGCCGATCACGCGGCCTCCAGAGGATCTGTACCTGTTCGCGGCGGAACTGGACACGCTGATGGGGACGGTTTCGGCGGTTGCTGCCGAGTGAATCGGGCGGTGCTACACTGGCGGCCATGCCCATCATCGTTTTTCAGCACGACGCCAAGAACAAGCCCGGCCGCCTTGGGATGACCCTGCGCGACCACGCCTTCAAGCTCGATACCCGTCGCCTGGATCAGGGCGATCCGGTGCCGGTTGACTTCGATGATGTGGACGGGGTGATCTCGCTTGGCGGCGCGGCCAATGTGGACGACAAGCACGGCTGGATCGAGAAGGAGTGCGCGTTCATCCGTGGGGCGCATGAGCGGGGGCTTCCGGTGGTCGGGGTCTGCCTTGGTGCTCAGATGATCGCCAAGGCGCTGGGCGGGACGGTGGACAAGGCGGCTCAGCGTGAGGCGGGGTTTGTGGATGTGGATCTGCTGCCAGTGGCGCACACCGACACGATCATGGCGGGCATTGCCTGGAAGACTCCCCAGTTCTCGTTGCATCGCTATGAGGTGACCGAACTTCCGGCGGGCGGGGTTCGGCTGGCCAAGTCTGAGCACTGCGCGAATCAGGCATTCCGAGTGGGCATGCGGACCTATGGGTTCCAGTACCACTTCGAAGCCGACCGTCCGATGATGAATGAGCTCCTGGCGGATGCCCGGTCGGATCTGCACGCGGCGGGGATGACCACCGACGAGTTCTCGCGCGATGCGGACAAGAAATACGAGATGTTCGCCCGGCTTGGTGACCGGCTGTGCGTGAATATCGCGACCTACCTGATCCCGCGCGTGGGGACTGCGATCCGTGCCTGATGGCGCGGCTGCATCACGCGGTTCGACGCTGACGATTTCGGTTCCGGGCGACTACCTGTTCCACAGGGATGTCTGCTCGTACGGCTATTTCCTGCTCGCTCCGAATCGCTGGGATCCCCGGACGCGGACGCTGCACCGGGTGCTGGAAGTCGGGGGACCGGGGGCGTGGGAACCGACGCGGGTGCGGATCGAGCAGCCGACGGGGCGGGCTGGCGGGGTGGTTCGGGTCCGGTGTGACCGGAAGCTCGATCGGCCCTCGAGCGGCGCGGTGCGGGCTCAGGTGGCACGGATGCTGAATCTCGGTGACGAGGGGGTTCGGGGGTTTCACAGGGCGGCACCGGAGTTCCGCAAGTCGGGACGCGGGCGGCTGTTCCGGAGTCCGACGCTGTTTGAGGATGTGATCAAGACGGTCACGAGCTGCAATGTGGCGTGGACGAGCACGATCCGGATGAACGAGCGGCTGTGCTCGGTGGTGAACGCGGCGTTTCCTCGGGCCGCCCAACTCGCGAGGCGCCGACCGGGGACGCTGCGGGCTCGGTGTGGTGTGGGGTACCGGGACACGCGGATGGTTGAGCTCGCTCGGCTGTTTTCGACGGGAGCGGCGGAGGTGGCCGGGCTGGAGGACGGCTCGCGTGGTGATGATGAGGTGTACGAACAGTTGCTCGGGCTGCCGGGGATTGGGCCGTACGCCGCGTCGAACATCATGCAGTTGCTGGGGCGGTACGGGCATCTGCCGGTGGACACCGAGACGATGCGGCACGCGCGGTCGGTCTTGGGGATGGAGGGGGAGGATCGGGAACTGCGGAAACGGGTGGAGGAGCACTATCGACCGTACGGCTCGCACCGGTTCCGGGCGTACTGGTTTGAACTGTGGGCGGATTACGAGCGGCGGCGCGGACCGGCCTGGACCTGGGACCCCGAGACGACTGGCAAGACCTTTACGGCTTCGGCGCTGCGCGAGGAGGCGTAGGCCGGTAAAATGCCTTGCCGGGGACGTCCTGGTTTTTCGCTTTTATTCCTGTCCGACGGAGGGCGTTTGCCCGTGAGTGTGATGAGCAGTGAGAAATCCGCCCCCGATTCGGGTGCGGGATGGTCGGTTCAGGACTCCGCCGAGCTGTATGGCATCGCGGGGTGGGGCAACGGGTATGTGCGTGTGTCGGAGTCGGGATCGCTTGAGATCTGCCCGACTTCGGATGCGTCGTCTTCGGTGGACCTGCACAGCATGGTGTCGGGTCTGGTGAAGCGTGGGATCAACACACCCGTATTGCTGCGCTTCAGCGACATGCTGGGGCATCGGATGCGCCATATCCGCAGCGCGTTCGAGTCGGCGATGAAGGAGATGGAGTACCAGGGTGGGTACACCTGCGTGTATCCGATCAAGGTGAACCAGCAGCGGGCGCTGTGCGAGGAGCTGCGCGACTTCGCGAGCGCGATCGGCTTCGGTCTGGAAGCGGGCAGCAAGCCGGAACTGCTGGCGGTGCTGGGGCTGACGACGGCTCCGCGTCTGAATGGCGACAGCGCGACCATGCCGATCGTGTGCAACGGTTTCAAAGACGATGAGTACATCGAGACGGTGATTCTGGCGACCAAGCTGGGGCGGAACATTACCCCGGTGGTGGAATCGGTCCACGAGCTGACGCTGATCCTGAAGCACGCCAAACAGTACGGCGTGCGGCCGCGGATCGGTGTGCGGATCAAGCCCTCGGCTCGCGGCGCGGGCAAGTGGGAAGACTCGGGGGGCATGCGGAGCAAGTTCGGTCTGCATGTGTCGCAGGTACTCGAGCTGCTTGATCGGCTGAAGAAAGAAGGCATGGAAGACTGCCTGAAGCTGGTTCACTTCCATGTCGGTAGCCAGATCTGCGATATCAAGCAGATCAAGACGGCGGTGAGTGAACTGGCGCACATCTACTGCGAGCTCTACCGCCTCGGGGCGACCGGGCTGGACACGATCGACATTGGCGGCGGTCTGGGCGTTGATTACGACGGCAGCCAGTCGAGCTGGTCGAGTTCGATGAACTACTCGCTGGAGGAATACGCGACGGACATCGTGTACCGCATCAAGGCGGTGTGCGATCAGGCGCGGCATGGCCAGGGCGAGATCGGCGTGCCGCACCCGCGGATTCTGTCGGAGTCCGGGCGGGCGCTGGTGGCGCATTCGTCGATCCTGATCACGGATGTTCTGAGCGCGAGCGAGTTCAGCGCGAACCCGAACATCGCGTGGGTGAAGTCGACGATCGCGAAGGAGGAGGAGCAGGGCGAGGAGATTCCGCAGCCGCTGCTGGACCTTCTGGATGCGTACGAGCGTTCGCAGAACGGCGGCGATCTGTACGAGGTGTTCCACGACCTGATGACGGCCCGCGATGAGGCGGTGGTGCTGTTCGGGATGGGCTACCTGAACTTGCCCTTGCGGGCGGTGTGCGAGCGGCTGTTCTGGGCGACCGGGCAGGCGATTCTCGCCGCGGCGGAGCAGGATGTGGATCTGGCTGCGACGGTCGAAGGCCTGCCTGATCTGCTCAGCGACATTTATTTCTGCAACTTCAGTCTGTTCCAGTCGCTTCCTGATTCGTGGGCGATCGATCAGCTTTTCCCGATCGTGCCGATCCACCGGCTGGACGAGAAGCCGACTCGGAAGGCGATTCTGGCGGACATCACCTGCGACTCGGACGGCAAGATCGACCGGTTCTGTTCGCCCGAGGGCGGCGATGCGCGGCACGCGCTCGCGCTGCACGAACTCGAGGTGAACCCGGACCCCGAGGAGTCTTCGGGCGGGGTGTGGCACAAGCCGTATTACCTGGCGATCTTCCTGGTCGGGGCGTATCAGGAGGTGCTGGGCGACCTGCACAACCTCTTTGGGGACACTCACGCGGTGCACATCTCGATCGATGAGGATGGGCACCCCTCGATCGATGAGTACATCGAGGGTGATACCGTGAAGGAAGTGCTGAGCTATGTGCAGTACGACACCGAGGCGCTCAAGAAGGACATCCGCAAGGACATCGAGCGGGCGACCAAGTCGGGGCAGATGACGCTCGACGAGGGGCGTGGTTTGATGCGTTTCTACGAGCAGGGCCTCGAGGGCTACACTTACCTGGAGTAGGGCTTCCCGCAGGGAGCTTTCCGTGACGATTTATACTTGTTCAAGACCCGGCGACCGCCGGTTTCCGCCGCAGAAGGGATCAGAATGACCAAGCCGACCAAAGCCGAACTGCTCGCGAACCCCGTCGAGCATGTGGATATCCGATCGTTCGATGCTCGTCCGATCATCGACGCGTACGCCAAGACGGCCTTTCAGGCGCGGAACCTGGCGCACGCGGGCGAGATCTACAACCGGATGCTCGCGGATACGGACTGCGCGGTGATCCTGACGCTGGCCGGTTCGCTGATCTCGGCGGGCATGAAGGAGGCGATCCTGGCGCTGGTTGAGCACAACATGGTCGACGCGATCGTGGCGACGGGTGCGAACATCGTGGACCAGGACTTCTTCGAGGGGCTGGGGTACCGCCACTACATCGCGCCGGGCTCGCCCGAGGCGCCGGTGGTGGATGACCCGACGCTGCAGTCGCTGGCGATCGACCGGATCTACGACACCTACATTGATGAAGATCAGCTGCGCATCTGTGATGACACGATGGCGGACATCTTCGATTCGATGGAACCGGGGGCGCACAGCTCCCGCGCGGTGGTCGATGCGATGGGTGCGTACCTGGCCAAGAACCACCCGAACAACCGCTCGATCGTGCTCGAGTGCCACAAGCGTGGTGTTCCGGTGTTCGTACCGGCGTTCAGCGACTGCTCGGCGGGCTTCGGCGTGGTGCTGCACCAGAAGAAGCGTGCTGCCGAGGGCAAGCCGTTCGTGGCGATCGACTCGGGCGCGGACTTCCGCGAGCTGACTGAGATCAAGATCGCCAACCCCGACACAGGCCTGTTCATGCTGGCCGGCGGTGTGCCGAAGAACTTTGCGCAGGACATCGTCGTGGCGGCGGAGCTTCTCAAGGAAAAGGGGCTGATCGACACGACCGACGAGGTCGCGATGCACAAGTACGCCGTGCAGTTCACGGTGGCCGACTCTCGGGACGGTGCGCTGTCGGGCTCGACGCTGCGTGAGGCGTGCAGCTGGGGCAAGGTCGATGTGGTTCACGAGCAGATGGTGTTCGGCGAGCTGACGGCGATGTTCCCGCTGGTGGCTTCGGACGCGTACCATCGCGGGCTGTGGAAGAACCGTCCGGCGCGCCGGTTCAACGATCTGTTTGCCGGTTCGCCCGCGAACGCGTGATTTCGCTGCGGCTCGGGGCGTTGCCCCGCTCGCATTTGACCTCGAGAGCTTGAAAAGGGTTCGAAGGCATGGAAAGCGTTCGCACACTGCTCAGCGAGATGTTCGATTATGCCGGTCTGTTCCCGCCGAGCAGCGTGGATATGGACGCGGCGGTTCTGAATTACGCGCGATATATCGAGGGTTCGCACCGCTGGATGCTCGGGCGATTCGTGTGCCCGGTCGCGAAGGTGCAGGCGTTCGATGAGGTGGCGATACCGCTGCTGCCAAAGGGCGAGACCGATGATCCGTGGCGTTTGAGCGGCATCGTGGCGCTCGACAAGCTGTCTGAGCAGATCGACACCATCTTCCGCTTCAACGACCACCACGAAACGGTTGTTGATGCGGGGCGGTGCGTGATCGATGTGATCGAGCTCAAGGCATCGACCGCCGAAGAGATCGAGCAGATCATGAAGGTCGTTCCCGAGCAGCTTGAGCCGTTTATTGAGATCGATCACCGCCAGGATGTGCGGGGACTTCTCGCGGCGATCGCCGGGACCGGCGGGCGGGCGAAGATCCGTTGTGGCGGCGTGACACCCGACCTGATCCCCTCGAGCAGCGAGATCGCCCGGTTCATCGCGAACTGTGCCGCGGCTGAGGTGAGTTTCAAGTTCACGGCCGGACTGCACCACCCGGTGCGATCGGAGCGGGCGTTGACTTACGAGCAGGACTCGCCCCGCGGAACCATGCACGGGTTCCTGAATGTGTTCACGGCGGCGGCGATGGCACGGGTGAACCGTCTGGGCGCGGATGAACTGCACGACATCATCAACGATACCGATCCGAAGTCGTTCATCTTCACGGAGACGGGGCTGACCTGGCACGAGCATTTCGCGCCGATCGCCAAGCTGGCGAGGCTGCGCGAGAGCTTTGCGATCAGCGTCGGCACCTGTTCGTTCACGGAGCCTATCGAGGACTTGATGGAGATCGGGCTTCTGGAGAAGTCGAAGGTCTGAGCATCAACTGATTTAGGCCATGAAAAATGCCCCGCTTTCGCGGGGCATTTGTGGTTTGCGGTCTCTTCGGGCTGCGGATCAGCGGCGACGACGCGAGGCGGCGAGACCGGCGAGGCCGAGCAGGGCGACGCTGTCGGGGGCGGGGATGGCGGTGACATCGAAGGTCACGGTCGGAGCTTCGCCGAAGAAGTCGAAGTTGGCCGACTGATCTTCGTTGCCGGTGCCGAAGTTCGCGCTGAAGCCGGCGGTCTGGCTGGCGAAGATAAATCGCAGGTTTTCGCCGTTGTTGATGCGCTCAAGGAGCTTGCTGGCGATGCTGTCGAGGTTTGCGGTGCGGGTGATGTCGTAGATGCCGCCGGGCTGATCGGCGGAGGAGATCAGGGTGAGGTTCTCGAACTGGCTGCCGAGTCCGGTGGGGTCGGTGCCGCCACCGTTGTCGAAGATGATGCCGCTGCCGGGGTCGAGCACATCGACATCACTGGTGGTGAAGTAGATGCTGAGGTTGCCGCCCTCGCCGGCGATGCCGCTGGAGCCGGTGTTGTTGTTGACGGCCGGGAAGATGTTGAAGATCAGGTTATCGATGGAAGCTGCTCCGCCGTCCGGACGGATGGACGAGCCGTCGATGTCGAAGACGGTGAAGATGCCGAGGGTGCCGAATGTACCGGTCCGGTCGCCGTTGACCTGCCAGCGGGCCTGCTCGACGATCGCGTGCGGTCGTTGAAGCCGGGCAGGAACGGGCGGAAGACCGTGGACATGTTGAAGTCGGTGATGCCGGTGAGGGTGGTCGAGGATGTGCCGGCGTGCGCCACGGATCCGATGGATCCGAGTGCGGCAGCGGCGATGAGTGTTCCGATTCGATGCGATTGCTTCATGGGCTCTCTTTCGTCTTGATTTGTCGCTTCTGGATTACTCGCGGGTCCATTCCCGCGCTTCATGGGCAACCATAGACAAGAGCAATTGGTTGTGTAGGTGACGCACTGGAATACTGAAAATGGTGATTCGGGTGAACCCTGAAGTTCCGGTTTGACAACCCGGGCACGCTGGAGCAGAGATCTGGGCATCGGGTTACCCTGTATGTCTTCATACTCCATTCATTGAGGAGCCAGCATGCCCGCCGCGATTGACCATACGCACGATCCGAAGCTCGAGTCCTGGATTGAATCGGCCAACGATCCGTCGAGCGATTTCCCGTTGCAGAACTTGCCTCTTGCGACGCGTGCGGTTGAGCACGAGGGCGAGGTGTGGCAGAGCATCGTGACGAGGGTGGGCGACATGTTCGTGAATCTGAACCACATCGCGGCTCTCGCCGATGAGCTTGGTCTGGACTCGGAGCAGTGGGCGCTGTTTGATCTGGAGGACCTGGTGGCGTCGGGCAACTGGCCGGCGGTGCGTCGGGACCTGCAGAAGCTGCTGAGCAAGGGCAACGATGCGCTCCGCACGCACGCGGAGGTTGATGAGATTGTGGTGCCGGCGAACGATGATGAACTGCTCGTGCCGCTGCCCATTGGTGACTACACCGACTTTTACGCGTCGGTGCACCACGCGACGAATGTTGGCACGATGTTTCGGCCGGATAATCCGCTGCTGCCGAACTACAAGTGGATCCCGGTGGGTTACCACGGACGGGCGTCGTCGGTGATCCCCAGCGGCGTGCCGGTGCGCCGGCCGAAGGGCCAGCTCGCGCCGAGCGAGGATGGCAAAGGCCCGTCGTTCGAGGCGTGCAAGTTGCTGGACTACGAGCTGGAGATGGGTTTCTTCGTCGGCAAGGGCAACGAGCTTGGCGAGCCGATCTCGATCGAGAAGGCCGAGGATCACATCTTCGGCATGTGCCTGCTCAACGACTGGTCGGCGCGGGACATCCAGAAGTGGGAGTACCAGCCGCTGGGCCCGTTCCTTGCCAAGAATTTTGCTTCGACGATCAGCCCGTACATCGTGACGATGGAAGCGCTCGCGCCGTTCCGTTGCGAGGCCGAGAAGCGTCCGGACGCTGACCCGCAGCCGCTGAAGCATCTCGACAGCGACGCGAACAGAAAGAGCGGTGGTGTGGATGTGACGCTGGAAGTTTTTCTGTCGTCGGCGAAGATGCGCGAGCAGGGGATGGAGCCGGTGCGGATCAGCAAAGGCAGCTTCAAGAGCATGTACTGGACGATCGCGCAGATGCTCACGCACCATTCGTCGAGCGGCTGCAACATGCAGATCGGCGACCTGCTCGGCTCGGGTACGGTCTCGGGCCCGACGCGCGAGAGCCGCGGCTGCCTGCTGGAACTGACCTGGGACGGTGATAAGGACAACCCGGTGCCGGGCACGCAGCGCACGCCGATCAAGCTGCCGACCGGTGAGGAGCGGAAATTCCTGGCCGACGGCGATGAGGTGATCCTCCGGGGTTTCTGCGAGCGCGAGGGGTACCGGCGGATCGGGTTCGGGGAGTGCCGGGGGATCATTGAGCCGGCGTGATCGGTCTTCATCGGTTTGGAGGCAGGTCGAGTCCGATCGAGTCGGATGCAGGCCACGCAGATGATGAGACTCGATTCCGACTTTCGCGTGGCCTTCGCTTCGCTCTGACCACGCCACCCCGCGTGCAGTGCT
>CAZIXS010000042.1:14691-16847 GCA_964543335.1 uncultured Phycisphaeraceae bacterium
CGCACCTGCGGTGCGAACCCCTCACCCCGGCCCTCTCCCTCAAGGGGAGAGGGAGTCCTCAGGCACGCGACTTCATCGCGGACCTCCCGTGGGCTTTGCTGCGCGAAGACCACGCCCCCCGCCGAACCCTCGCACCTGCGGTGCGAACCCCTCACCCCGGCCCTCTCCCTCAAGGGGAGAGGGAGCCAAACTACGGCACCAGTTGAAGTCACTCAGCGTCTATGGCGAGGTCCAGTTCGACCGTGAGCGGAGCGAAGCAGCGGTCTTCGGCGCAGACCTGGTAGGTCACCGTCACGATCGGGCGGCCCGAGAGCGGCTCGTCGGTGCGTCTGATGACGAGTGTCCCTTCGACGGCCTTGTCGTAGACCAGCGGCTCGGGGAGGTTGTCGAAGGCCGAGCCGGTGTACGGCTTGCCGGCGGGGAAGCGGAGTTCGGCTTGAATGCCGCTGCCGCCGAAGACGGCTGCGCGGAGCGGGAGCAGGCCGATCTGGCGGACTTCGATGGGCAGTTCGGCAGCGTTGATGTGAAAGCCCTCGCCGATCTCGATACGCAGTCGGACCTGGCCGGGATCGGCCTTCGTCACCGTCACGCGGTCCGAAGCGGCCATCACCTGCACCGGTGACTCGATGGCGCTGTCCTCCTCGGCGGGTGTGTCCTCGCCGAGTTTGTCGGGGAGGTTGCCGTCGAGCGCGAGCAGGCGGTAGAGGGCGCGAGTGGATTCGATGGTCGCGACCGGCGATGCTTTGACCGACCGGGAGATGCTCGCGAGCACGGCCTCGGCGTATTCGAGGCGCTTGCGCTCGCCGGTGGCCTGGTGCAGGTCGATGAGCACATGCAGCATGGTCGCGGTGGCCGAGGGCATCGCGCCGTCGAAGGCCGAGCGCGGGCGGACAATCAGTTCGGCCAGCCCCTCGGGCGAATCGTGCAGGTCGGCGCTGAGGTGGCCGGAGCCGAAGCGATCGATCGCGGTGTCCACCAGCGACTCGGCTTCGGCAAGCCAGTTTGTCTCCATCCGGTTGCGGAGGCGGCACGCGTGGTCGAGGGCGATCAGGCCCGAGGCGAGCATGGCGTAGTCTTCGAGTTGGGCGGGTGCCTCGGTGACGGTACCGGCCCGGGCGATTCGCCTGAGCTCCCCGCTCTCGGTGCGCATGTTCGAGAGAATCCAGCGAGCGGCCTTCTCGGCGGCGTCGAGGACTCGGGCGGCGTCGGGGTCGCTGTCGGTGACCGCCGCGGTGTCGGCGAGACCAGCGATCATCAAGCCGTTCCAGCTCACGATGATCTTGTCATCGGTGCCGGGTTGGTCGCGGGTGTCGCGGACCTCGAGCAGCGCAGCGCGGATGTGCTCGAAGCGTTCTTGGAAGGCGTCGAGCGACATCCCCATCGACGACGCCAGCTTGTCCGGGCGGTCGGCGAGGAAGAGCACATTCACCGGGTCATCGTTGGGATGGTGCGGGTCCTGAAAGTTCGGGCCACGGTCGAGCCCGAAGACCTTCATCGCCCACTCGGCATCGTCCGAATCGGTCAGCGCTTCGCGGATCTGGTCGGCGGTCCAGACATAGTTCTGGCCCTCGCGATGGTTCACCTCGGCGTCCTGTGCGCTGAAGAACGGGCCTTCGTCGCTGGTCATCTCGCGCAGGACATAGGTGCAGATGCCACTGGCCACCCGCTCGTCGAACGCGTCGCGATGCTCCTTGAAGGACCGCGCGTAGAGTGAAGCCAACTGCCCGTTGTCGTAGAGCATCTTCTCGAAGTGCGGCACCAGCCAGCGCTCGTCCACGCTGTAGCGGTGGAAGCCGCCTCCGAGGTGGTCGTACATGCCGCCGCAGGCCATGCGGTCGAGTGTGTGGCGGATGGCGGTCTTCGCGGCGGTCTGGTTGGCGGGTTCGTTGATGTCACCGGCGACTTCCATCAGCAGCTTCGTGAAGACGGGTTGGGGGAACTTCGGTGCTCCGCCGAAGCCGCCGTTGGTGCGGTCGTAGATCCGCAGCACGCCTTCGATCGCCATGCCGACCTCGCGGCTGTCGAGGCGAATCGAGCCCTCCTCCTGCCCGAGATGCACACCGATCGCCTCGGTGACCTTCTCGGCCTGCTCGAGGACCTGATCGGTCTGGTTCTTCCAGGCGTCGGCGATGTTGGCCAGCACATCGCGGAACGAC
>CAZIXS010000042.1:16857-22355 GCA_964543335.1 uncultured Phycisphaeraceae bacterium
TTGGCGGAAGGGCGGGCGGGCGTGGGCGGGCCTGGGCGGGAAGTAGGTTCCGGCGTAGAAGGGCTTGAGGCCATAGCCGGGGGTGTCGGTCTGGTCGTCTGGAGCCGGTGGGGTGAGCCAGACGGACATCGGCCAGCCGCCCGAGCGCGTCAGGAGCTGTACGGCGGCCATGTAGATCTCATCGACATCCGGGCGCTCTTCGCGGTCGACCTTGATGCAGACGAAATCTCGGTTCATCTGCTCTGCGGTCGCCTCGTCCTCGAAGCTCTCCCGCTCCATGACATGGCACCAGTAGCAGGTGGAGTAGCCGACGGAGAGGAAGATTGGGACCTGACGCCGGGCGGCCTCAGCAAAGGCCTCGGGGCCCCAGGGGAACCAGTCCACGGGATTGTGGGCGTGCTGGAGCAGGTAGGGCGAGGAGGAGGCGGCGAGGCGGTTGGTGTGGCTGTGGGCGGTGGTGGAGGCGGATGAATCAGTCATAGTGGCACTGTATGCGGCTGGGATGGCGGTGTGCCGCGATGAGGGCGGCTCTGGTGCGCCGGGCTGCCGCGGGTTGGGAGGGAAGGTACCATCGGAGGAACCCCGGAGGTTCGCGATGCGATGGATTCAGGTTTTGGCGTGTCTTGGTGTTTGCGGCTCGATGTGGGCGTGTGCCTCGTCTGGGCCTTCGGCGGCATTGTCGGGGCGAGGGACCTCGGAGCTTCTGGAGCGACTGGCGTCGGACATGACCGGCTCGTTCAGCAGCGCGGCTCAGGCGGAGCGGGATCCGGACTATTTCGATATTCGCCTGGAAATGGTGGAGATCTGGCCGGATTCCGGTGATGACGCGGTGTGGCTGTATGTTGAGCAGGCCACCTCGACGGCGCTGAACCGGCCTTATCGCCAGCGGGTGTACCGGCTCAGCCGCACTGGCGATAACGAGTTCGTGAGTGCGGTCTATGAGTTGCCGGGTGATCCGCTCGCGTTCGCGGGGTGGTGGCGGACGCCTGAGATGTTTGAAGGCACGCTGACGCCGGACGACCTGACCGAACTGACCGGGTGTGCCGTCACGCTGGGGTTCGACGAGGGTTCCAATACCTTCGTGGGCTCGACTGGCATCGGCACCTGCGAGAGTACCCTGCGGGGTGCGGCGTATGTGGTGAGCGAGGTCACGGTGGAGCCCGACCGGCTGGTGACCTGGGACCGCGGCTTTGATGCGGATGGCGAGCAGGTCTGGGGGGCGACAGCGGGCGGCTACGAGTTCGTGCGCGTCGATTGATCGGGATCGAGCGTGGGGACGGCGGTTTGCTTGGGCTTGCCGGTGAGCAGGACGACGCCGGCGACGATCAATGCGATCGCGATGACTTTGCGCATCGTGAGTGATTCGCCGAGGAACAGCCATCCGAGGAGGACGGCTGTGGCCGGTGCCAGCGCGAAAGCGACCGGTTTGATGCGGGAGACCTCGCCCATGCTGAGCGCGGCGTAGAAGAAGATCATCGCGGCGGCACCTGCGATGAGTCCGGACCCGAGGAGCAGCTTGAGCCAGGTGGCGGTGGAGGCACCGCTGGCCCAGCCCTGAACCTCCATGGGAGACTTCACGACGCTCATCGCGATGTAGTAGGCGAGCCAGATCACCGGGAGTGCGACCGTGGAGCGCACCGCGACGGCGGCGAAGGGGCCGATTTCCTTTGAATGCAGCACGCTGCGAGTAAAGACCTCTCCGATCCCCCAGCACAGCCCTGCGAGTACCGCCAGCACGATTGGTTTCATGGTGGACAAGGTACCGCGCGGGTGGTCTGCTGAGCTTTCAGAGGGAACCGGCGATACGATCTTCTTCCCCAGCATTCTTACCTGTCAGGACTCCACACCATGTCTGCCGCGTCCGGTGCACTGAGCTCGATGGATACCGATGCGCTGGTCGGCGGGCTGGCGGGCCTGGCGACCTCGGCGCTGTGGGTGGCGACCTCGCTGTGCTTCACCTCGGCGGGCCGACGGATCGGGTCCACGATGGTCAATGCGCTGCGGTTGGTGGTGGCGATCGTGCTGCTGGGGAGCACCTACCGTTTGCTCAGCGGCGGTTGGTGGCCGCAGATGCACGAGACGCAATTGCTGGCGCTGGCGTTGTCGGGGCTGGTCGGTCTGACGATCTGCGATCAGGCGCTGTTCACGGCGTTTCTGGACATCGGTCCACGCCGGGCACTGCTGCTGATGACCACCTCGCCGATCGCGGCGGCGGTGCTTGGCTGGGTGGTGCTGGGGGAGCCGCTGACCTGGATCGCGGGGCTGGGGATCGCGATGACCCTCGCGGGGATCTTTTGGGTGATTCTCGAACGCTCGCCGAGCACGGCAGCAGGAAAGGCCGACCTCGCGCACAATCCGCACGCGCGGCGGGGGATCATCCTGGCGCTGATCGCGGCGCTGTGTCAGGCGCTGGGCTTCCTGTTTTCCAAACGGGGGATG
This sequence comes from uncultured Phycisphaeraceae bacterium, assembly GCA_964543335.1. Taxonomy (GTDB): domain Bacteria; phylum Planctomycetota; class Phycisphaerae; order Phycisphaerales; family UBA1924; genus JANSXG01. The sequence continues at coordinate 19,297 of CAZIXS010000042.1, forward strand.
GGGCACGGTCTGGAAGAGGTGGCGATTGAGATCGGGCCACAGGGGGCGACCTATGTCCGCATGGTCTTCGGTGGGCTGTGCATGTTGCCGATTGTGCTGGTGTACTGGATGCACCGGCACTCTCCCAAGCGGCACGCCGCGCGGGGAAGGCGCATCGGCACTCGCAACGCTGGCTACGCGTTCACGGTGATGGGGGCTGTTGTCGGGCCATATCTGGGAGTCTGGATGTCATTGACGGCGATGGATCGGATTCCGCTGGGGGTGGCCCAGACCCTGTGCTCGCTCAGTCCGGTGATGATCCTGCCGGTGGTGGTGCTGGTGTACAAGGAGCATGTGAATCGCCGGGCGATTCTGGGAGCGGCGGTCGCTGTTGCGGGGGCTGCGGTCTTGATCCTCGCGCCGTAACGGTCCGGATGGCTGTCTGCGGTTTCTCAAGCCAATCGCTGACCGGGAAGCAGCGGGGGCGTGGGCACGCCGAGCATGTCGCCGATCGCGCGGAGAAGTTCGGCTTCGTCGGCGGTGATGGTGCGGTCGGCACCGGCGCAGATGGCCGCGGCCTGCAGGATGTCCCGCTTGTGGCGGTTGGCGACGGTCCGCAGGGTGCTCAGCGCAGTTTCGAGGGGAGCCAGATCACAGCGGTCCTTGGGTAGCAGGTTGAGCCCATCCGCTTTCAAGGTTCGGGCGGCCAGTTGGAACGCCTTGGCCGCGGCCTGATCATCGTCGGGCTGTCCGGCGTAGGCGATGACCGAGAGGAGCATGCTGATTTGTGAGCCGAGTTTCTGGAGGGAGTAGTACTGCGTGGTCGGCTGGTTCTCGGGATGGAAGCGTTCGTCGAGGTGGTGTTCGATGAGTTTCAGCGTGACCCATTCGAAGAGGTCCAGTTGCTGGTCGGCATCAACCAGCGCGGTCAGATTGGACCGGAAGCGTTCGTGCTGCTGCTGGGAGAGTTCGGCGAGTGCACCGAGCGTCATGTTGAGAAGGGGCAGGCGGAGGTGTCTGTCGAGACCGACTGCGGTCTGGGCAAGCTGTTCGACCAGGTGAACCACGGGTGCGTCGCCGTGCGTGCGCAGGTGTCCGAGTTGGCGAGAGCGGATCTGTTCGCGACCATCCAGGAGGAGCGCGTAGACGACCGCTCGGCTGCCGTAGGGATCTCGTGCGGAGTCCTTGAGGTCCTGTGGGATGGCCTGAATGATGCGCCTGGAGTGTTCGACATGCATCGGGTTCGGGTTGCCGGTCATGGCGAGCAGTGGGAGCAGTTCGAGTGCGGCTTGAGCCTTGCTGGCTGCTGCTCGTTTCTCGGCTGCTTTCTGGTCGATGCGCTGCTCCAGGGTGCTGCGCTTCTCTCGCTCCTGACGGGCGGCATCGACGAGTGGTTCGAGCATGGTTCCGTCCCACTGGGGGAGGACGGCCCGGATGCGCTTGGGCAGCGGGGGGTGGGAGGCGAGGGCAGAGCCGAAGGAGGAGCGAACGCCTTCGCCGAAGAGCATGTGGTTGGCTTCTTCGGCGTAGGCGGACTTCAGGCGTCCGCGCGTGGATGCCCCGCCGAGGCGGCGCAGGGCGTTGCCGATGCCCTCGGGGTTGCGTGTGAACTGGACCGCGGCGGCGTCGGCGAGGAACTCGCGCTGGCGGCTGACGGCGGCCTGGATGAACCGGCCCATCAGTGAACCGATGCTGCCGACGATCAGGAGGAGGAGTCCGATGGCGAGCAGGGCGAGTGTGCCGCCGCCGTCGTTCTTGCTGCTGCGGCTGCGGGGCGCGTAGAGGGCGGAGCGGAACACGAGGTGTCCGGCGAGGCTGAGGAGGATGATGCCGTTGATCAGGCCGATCATGCGGATGTTGAGGCGCATGTCGCCGTTGAGGATGTGGCTGAACTCGTGGGCGATGACCCCCTGGAGTTCATCGCGGGTCAGGCCTGTGATGCAGCCGCGGGTGACGCCGATGACCGCATCGCCGGGGGAGTAGCCTGCGGCGAAGGCGTTGATGGCGGTTTCTTGGCTGAGTAGGTACACGGGAGGGACTGGCACGCCGGAGGCGATGGCCATTTCTTCGACGACATTGAGGACCCGGCGTTCATCGGGGTCGGTCGTGTCTGCGCTGATGCGCTTGCCGCCGAGCGCGTTCGCGACAACCGACCCGCCTCCCCGGAGTTGGGCGATGCGGTAGAGCGATCCGCAGCCGATGACGAACCCGGTGATCAGGGCGACGCCGAGTCCGATGACCGGGGCCGGGAGTGGGCCTTTCTCACCCGTGTTCAGCGCGTACGCGATCCATGCGCCAGCTCCGATCGTGGAACAGATCAGTGCCACCGCGATGGCGTACAGCCACACCAGCAGGCGCGAGCGCTTGCGCGCCGCGTCCTGCTGGCCGAAGAAGTCCATGGTGGCGAGGCCACTTTGCAGAGAGTCAGGTGCCATGCTGGTTCGGGATCAGTTGAAGCTGACCTTGGGGGCGGCCTGGATCTGCTCGGAGTCGGCGAACTCGAGCAGGGCGGCGTCGGAACCGTGGCCGAAGAAGCCCGCGAAGATCACCGGAGGGAAGGTCTGTCGGTAGCTGTTGTAGGTGGTGACCGAGTCGTTGTAGGCCTGGCGGCTGAACGCGACCTTGTTTTCGGTGGTGGTGATCTCTTCCTGAAGCGACATCATGTTCTGGTTGGCTTTGAGGTCGGGGTAGGACTCAACGACGGCCATGAGGCGGCTGAGCGCACCGCCGAGCATGCCTTCGGCGCCGGCGAGTTGCTGCATGGCGTTCGGATCGCCGGGGTTCTGGGCGGCCTGCTGGAGGCCGTTGACCGCCTGGTTGCGGGCCTGAACGACGGCTTCGAGGGTTTCGCGCTCGTGGGACATGTAGCCCTTGGCGGTTTCGACGAGGTTCGGGATGAGGTCGTAGCGGCGTTTGAGCTGGACTTCGATCTGGGCGAAGGCGTTTTCGTAGCGGTTCTTCAGGGCGACGAGTTTGTTGTAGATCCCGATGATCAGAACGATGAGGGCGATCAGCACAACCAGTGCGATGCCTCCGGCGATGAGCGCGTATTGCATGGGCTCGGCTCCTCCTGTGTGAGC
>CAZIXS010000043.1:0-8867 GCA_964543335.1 uncultured Phycisphaeraceae bacterium
CCATGACCTCGACCTCCTGTCCGATCCGAAGGGCGGCGCGGATCGAGTCCACCCATTCGCGCTCGATCGGTGTTGGCAAGAGGTCGGGGTCGGGGAAGTAGCGGTAGTCGTGGGCATCTTCCTTCTCGCGCTGCACGAAGGTGATGTTCTTCGCATCGTCCCAGCCGCGGGTGACTTTCTCGCCCGGTCCCATCTCGCGCCCGTCGGTGCGCCACCGCTCGGGCTGCGCGGCCAGTTCGCTCCGGATCGCGCCCTCCAGCGAACGGAAGGAGTTCAGGTTCTTGATCTCGGTGATCGGCGTGGTCACCGTGCGCCCGTCGTCCATCACCAGCAGGCAGTTGATGTTCGGCTCGAAGCGGATGTGCCCCTGCTGCATGTTGCAGCGGCTTGCGCCGACGAAGCGGCAGATGGTCCGCAGCGTGCGCGCGAAGTTCACGACCTGCTCGGGCGTCGTGAAGTCCGGCTGCGTCACGATCTCCAGCAGCGGCGTGCCGGCGCGGTTGAGGTCCACGATGGAGTGGTCGATCCGGCCGCCCCCGGGCGCTTCGTGCAGCAGCTTGCCAGCATCCTCTTCGAGGTGGGCCCGCATGATGCCGATCCGCTTCTCGGATCCGTCCGCCTCAATGGGCCAGTCCACCGAGCCGTCGTAGCACAGGGGCAACGCGTACTGCGAGATCTGGTAGCCCTTGGGCAGATCCGGGTAGAAGTAGCTCTTGCGGTCCCAGCGCGTGACCGCGGCGATCGAGCAGCCCAGCGCGAGGCCGACGCGGATCGACAGTTCGATCGCCCGCTCGTTGAGTACCGGCAGCGCGCCGGGCAAGGCGAGGACCACGGGGTCGAGCAGCGTGTTCGGCCCGGCCCCCTCGAACTCCGCGCAGGCCGGATTGCTGGCCCGGGTGAACATCTTGGTGCGTGTGTCCAGCTCGACATGGATCTCGAGCCCGACCTTCAGGCGGGTCTCGACAATGGTGGCGGCGGCTCGTTCGGATTCGGTCCAGGGCATGGGGGGATGCTATCTGGGTGGCGTGGTGGAGGCGTAACATAGCCCACGGGTGGCGTAGTGGAGCGGAGCTTTACAGCCACTTCCTCATCTGGCCACATGCTGAATCCGCACCCGGCCACCTTCTCCCACGAGGGGAGAAGGAGAATCAGGGATCGCCCTCCCTGCCCTCGCTACAATCGCCCCATGCCTAGACGAGTCGTCATCACCGGGATCGGAGCCGTCACCCCGTTCGGAGTAGGGATGGACGCCCTCTGGGACGGGCTCTGCTCCGGGAAATCCGCCCTCGGGTCCATCGAATCCTTCGATGCGACCGGCTTCCGCTCCTCCCTCGGGGCTGAGGTGAAGGACTTCAAGGGCAGGGATTTCGTCCCCAAGCACTACCGCAAGGCCGTCAAGGTCATGGCCCGGGACACCGAGCTCGCCGTCGCCGCGGCTCAGTGCGCCGTCGAGGCCGCCGGCCTGGTCACCAAGGGCTCGGCGGAGGGCGAGGACACCGCCGTGACCTACCCGCCCGATCGCGTGGGCTGCCAGATCGGGGCGGGGCTGATCGCGGCGGAGGTGCCCGAACTCGCCATGGCGATGGTCACCGCGCGCGAGGACGGCGAGTTCAGTTACGAGCGGTGGGGGGCCGACGACGAGACCGGCGCGGGCATGGACAACCTCACGCCCCTCTGGATGCTCAAGTACCTGCCCAACATGCTCGCCTGCCATGTCACGATCATCCACGACGCCCAGGGCCCCTCGAACACCATCACCTGCTGCGAATCCTCCGGCCCCTTGAGCATCGGCGAGTCACTGCGGGTCATCGAGCGCGGCGACGCGGATGTCTGCTTCTCAGGCGGCGTGGAATCCAAGCTCAACCCGATGGGCCTGCTCCGCCTCGACCTGACCGGTGTGCTGGCGCACACCAAGCCCGGCGTCGAGGCCTCAACCTATGTCCGGCCCTACGACGAGAACGCGACCGGCACGCTCGTCGGCGAGGGCGGGGGCATCCTGATGGTCGAAGCGCTCGACGCCGCCGAGAAGCGCGGCGCGACTCCGATCGCCGAGATCACCGGTTTCGGCGCGGGCCACACCCCGGCCAGCGATGACCCGAAGCGCCGCGCCGTGGGGCTGGAGGTCGCCATCGAGGCCGCGCTCAAGGAAGCCGGCATCGGCCCCGACCAGATCGACGCGATCGTGCCGCAGGGCGCGGGCCACCGGCGCGCCGACGACGCCGAAGCCGCGGCCCTCCGCGCGGTCTTCGGCGACCGGCTGGCGAAGATCGAACTGGTCACCGTGACGCCGGCCATCGGCACCCTCGCCGCCGGCGCGGGCGCGATCGGCGTGTGCGTGGCGGCACGCTGCCTGCAGGAGCAGAAACTCCCGGCCCGGATTCACGCCGGAACCCCCGCGCCGGGCCTGAACGCGGGCGCTACGGTGTCACGGGACGCCGCACTCAACCATGTGCTGGTGTGCACCGGGGCGATCGGCGGCCAAAATGCAGCCATGGTGCTCAAACGCTGCGGCTGATTCCGCCAAACCCCCTGTTTTCGCTATGGTGTAGACCTGAGACAATCCGCCGGACGCTCCGACCCGCGCCGGTACCTTGATCCGACGAGTCACGAGGACCTCTCCCCTATGACCAGCCATGATGCCAGACGACGCCCCACGCTCCGCAACGACGAGCTCGACCCCGCGCTGACCGAGGTCAGCCGCAAGGTCATCGGGTGCGCCATCGACATCCACAAATCCCTCGGCCCCGGCTTCGACGCCTCCGTCTACGAACGCGCCCTCTCGATCGAACTCAAAGAGTGCGGCGTGGGCCACGACCTGCACTTCAGCTTCCCGATCCACTACGGCGGGCAGGACATCGGCCACCACAGCGTCTCGCTGTTCGTCGATGAGCGCTTCGTCGTCCAGGTCATCGCCGACGATCGCGAGATCTCCGGCTACGACCGCACCGTGCTCCGCTCGCAGCTCCGCGCCGCGGACCTCGAGCTGGGCCTGATCATCAACTTCTCGCGCCGGCGCCTCAAAGACGGTGGTCTCGTTCGCGTGCTCAACCCCGACAAGCTCGACGCCCTGCGCGGTGACGAGGACGAAGACTACGAGGACGAGGATTGAACGCACCAGGGGTCTCGAATGTGGGCGCCCAACGGCGCGTGGTGATCACCGGCATGGGCTGGGTGACACCTTTGGGCTTCGATGTGGATTCCGTTTGGACGAAACTGCTCGCCGGTTCGAGCGCCATCGGCCCGGTGACGCACTTCCCCGGCGAGACCTTCCGCACGAACTTCGCCGCCGAGGTCAAGGGCTTCCATCTCTCGAACTTCTTCGCCGACCACGAGCGTTTCCGCTACGCCCAGCGCAACAGCGCGTACGCCCTCGCCGCCGCGGCGATGGCGTGGAAACAGGCCGGCCTGGGCAATGCCGGCCAGGCGGGGATCGACCTCGCGCGCCACGCTGGCCTCGATGAGCGCCGCGTCGGCGTCTACCTCGGCGCGGGCGAAGGCATCCTGAACTTCGATGGCTACGCCAAAGCTAATCTCGAGGCTTGGGACGATGAGTCCCGCTCCGTGGATTTCAGGAAGTGGGCCGAGCGCGTCTACGAGGTCTTCGATGCCCACGGCGAGATGGAGCAGGAACCCAACATGCCCGTCACGCACCTCGCCGAGACTTTCGGCGCGTGCGGCCCGGCCTTCAACTGCATGACCGCCTGCGCCGCCTCCACCCAGGCGGTCGGTGAGGCTTTCGAGATCGTCTCCAGAGGCGACGCCGACATGATGCTCGCCGGTGGCACCCACTCCATGATCCACCCGCTGGGCATGACCGGCTTCATCCGCCTCACCGCCATGAGCACTCGTCGCGACGAGCCCTCCTCGGCCAGCCGACCCTTCGACCAGACCCGCGACGGCTTCGTCATGGGCGAAGGTGCGGGTATCTTCGTGCTCGAAGACCTCGACCACGCCCTCGCCCGCGGCGCGACGCCCCTCGCCGAAGTCTGCGGCTACGGCTCCTCCGCCGACGCCTACCGCATCACCGACATCCAGCCCGACGGCAAGGGTGCCATCGCCGCCATGGCCGAGGCCCTCGAGCAGGCCGGCATCGACCCCCACGCCACCGACGACTCCGGGCGCCCGTTCGTGCACTACATTTCCGCGCACGGCACCGGCACCAAGGAAAACGACTCCATCGAAACCCGCGCCGTCAAAGGGCTCTTCGCCCACAACGCGCCGAAGATCCCGTTCTCCTCGGTGAAGTCCATGATGGGCCACCTCATCCAGGCTGCCGGAGCCGTCGAGCTCATGACCTGCGTGCAGGCCATCAAGACCGGCTTCGTCCCGCCCACAATGAACCTGCGCACGCCCGACCCGGTCTGCGACCTCGACTATGTGCCCAACCAGGCCCGCGACCTGTCCGGCGTGGGCGGTGTGGAAGTCGCCATGTCCAACGGCTTCGGCTTCGGCGGTCAGAACGACACCCTCGTCGTTCGGCGATACCGGAGTTGAGTCGTGCCGAAGGGATCGCGAGCGAGCAAGGGACGCGGGCCGACCCGCCGCGAGCGACGCGAAGCCGCCGCCCAGACTCGTCAGGCCAATCGCCAAGCCAACCGGCAGGCCGAGCGTTCGCAGACGGCAGGCCGACTGTCCAAACGCAAGCAGCGCGTCGCGGAGAATCTCGTCCGCCACGCCGAGGGTCGCAGCCAGCGTGATTCAACCGGTTCGGCATGGCGATCGCTCCTTGAGCGTGCCGCTCGCCAGCGCCTGATCCAGGCCGGCGCGTTCGTCCTGGTCGCTCTGCTCACGCTGGTGATCGGTGTGGGCTGGTGGCTCGCCGGTCATCCGCCCACCTGGTGGCAGGAAACCGACCCGACCTCCGAACAGGTCCGTCAAACCTCGCGAGCCGTCGAGAACTGGGCGGTATCCACCATGACCCGCGCGCACCCCGAAGGAGAGCGCTGGGTTGTCTCGCTGACCGAGCAAGACGCCAACGCCTGGCTGGCCGTCCGCCTGCCGATGTGGGTCGAGAGCGAGCGGGGCGAATGGCCCGAGGGCATCCGCAGCGTGCGAGTACGGTTCCACGACGGGCGGATCGTCCTCGGCGCGGATATCAGAGAGCCCGGGGCGACCGAGCCCCGCGTGGTCGCCGCGGCGTTCCGGCTCAGCGTTGAAGAAAACGGCCAATCCAGTCTGGACATCGACTGGACCCAGATCAACCGCCTGAAACTGCCCGGCTCGGTCGGCCTCAGCCGCCTGAGCGAATGGCTGGACAGCGCGGGCGAAGACGCCATCGCCGATCAGCTCGCGAGCCTGATCCGGGGAGAACTCGAGTCCGACACCCTCGGCTGGAAACTCGAAGACGGGCGTCGCGTCACCGTCCACGCGCTCTCCATCGAAGCCGGCGAGGTGCGCCTCGTGTGCTCGACCAGTTCGGCGATGGCCAGCGCCTCGCCCTGATCGCTCGGCCTTACTTCACCTTGCGCAGGTACTCCATCACCCGGTCCGCCACGCCCTCGCCGACGCACTGCACGAACAGGCGATCCGGCGGGAGCACCTCGACGACCAGCGCGGTCCCGCCCGAAGCGATCACCGCGATGCTCTGCTCGATCTTCTCCGCGTTGGTCAGCAGCGAGCGCACCATCGTCTCCAGCGTCTCGTGCTCATCGCGCGACACGAACAGCGGGTCGCGGCTGTTCTGGTGCAGCGATGCCTCGGCATCGATGTCCAGCCACCGTTCGACATTGGCCATGTCAAAGGCCGTGAGGTCCAGCACCGCGCGCCACTGCGTGAACGGCACCAACGCCACCTCGTTGATGTTCAGCGCGTGGAACACCTCATCGCACAACCGGGGCAGCAAATCCGTGGCAACTTCGAGGGTTCGGTCGGTCGGTTCGTCGGCCGGCGGTTTCGCACCGATGCTCATGGTGACGCATCGGTCATCGACGATCGTGAAGCGAACCATCCCGTCCTGTTCGTCGGCTTCGACGCCGAGTTCTTCGATGACGGGAAGTGCTTTCGCGTAGGCGAGGAAATCCACCGGTCCTCCAGTGTTGTGCGCCTGCTCGTGCGGCGCGGTGTATTCGATCGACACTCGGGCAGATACGCCCACCCGGCGACACTACCAATCTATCGGCCCCGCACACGGGGGATCAAGAGTGTTCCCGAAGGTCATCCGCCGGGCTCGGTGCGCCCTCGCACCCGCGGATACACTATGCATGGTGGGATCCACAACGCAGAACAACCCGAAGACGCTGGATGTACCCGGTGCCGCCGAGGCTCTGAGCCATGGCCTGCCGGTCGTTCTGCCCACCGAAACCGTCTTCGGCATCGGGGCCGACGCCTCCTCGCCCACCGCTCTGGATCGGCTCTGGGCGATCGGAGAGCCGACGGCCCGGCAGCCGCTGGCCTGGCACATCGGCTCGGTCTCAGCACTGCTTTCAACCTTAAAAGAACTTCATCGCACTCTTTCGCCCGTGCAGAATCGCCTGATCCAGAAGCTCTGCCCCGGCCCCATGCTCTTGGCCATCGAACTCGATCAGGACCCGCTCAAGCGCCTCCAGCAGCACCTCGGGGTTGCCCCGGGTGTGATCGACGAGGGCGGAGCGTTGCTCGTCCGAATCGTGGCCAATCCCGAGACGCAAAACACCCTCGAAAAGGCGGGAGTCCCGGTCGTGGTCCGCGCGGTCCCCGGCGCGGGTTCCCTCCGTACCACCGATGAAGCAAGACGGGCGGTCGAACGCCTCGGCTCCAGCGAAACCCTCGCCGGGGTTCTCGCCAGCGACCAGCGAACCCTCGGACAATCGTCTACCCTCGTGAGGTTCCTCAAGTCCGGCGGCTACCGCGTCGATCGTGAGGGAGCGTATTCCCAGCGGTACATCGATAAACAGATCATGCGCACGATCCTCTTTGTTTGCACCGGCAACACCTGCCGCTCGCCCATGGCCGCGGCGATCGCTCGTGAACTCATCGAGCAATCGCCCCTGGACCTGCCCACCTCCGTCCGCTCTGCCGGAGCCTTCACTTCAGGCGGCATGCCCGCCACCCCCGAAGCCGTGACCGCCGTCGAGTCGCTCGGCTACTCCATGGGCGCCCACCAGTCCTCGGTTCTCACCCGCGAGATGATCACCCAGGCCGACGAGATTTACGGCCTCACCGCCTCCCATGTCGCCGCCATCCGCGCGATCGACCCGAACGCGGGCAGCAAGATCATGCTCCTCGATCCCGATGGACGCGATGTCCCAGACCCGATCGGCCAGAGCCAATCCGTCTACGACCAGACCGCCAAGCGCCTGCGTGAACTGATCGAGCGCCGCCTGTCCGAGCACCGCCAGACCGTGCCGGGGGAGGGTTCGCCATGAAACTCGCTCTGGGTTCCGACCATCGCGGACGCGAGGCCGCCCTGCAGATCGAAAAGCGCCTGCGCGAAAACGGGCACGACATCGTCGTCATGGCTGTCCCCGAGGCCGGTGAAATCGCCGATTACCCCGACGCCGCCGCGACCGTCGGCAACGCCGTCTCCCAGCGCATCGCCGACCGGGGCATCCTGATCTGCGGCACCGGGCTCGGCATGTCGATCGCCGCCAACAAGATCCCCGGCGTGCGCGCCGCGGCCGCCCACGACGAGATCACCGCCGAACTCTCGCGCAGCCACCTCGATGCGAATGTCTGCTGCCTCTCCGCCGACCTGCTCGGCCTGCGCCTGATCGAGAAAATCGTCGACCGATGGCTCGCTCTGGAGTTCGAGGGCGGACGCCACCAGCGCCGCATCGAAAAGATCACCGCCATTGAGAGCGGCGAGGCCCCAGCCTAAAGCCCGGGCCTCTCGCGCCTCCCTCACTCGTCCCCAAGCACACGATCCGCGATGCCGTCGATCCGCTCGCAGATATCCGCGTGTGCCCGCCAACTCGGCTGCAGCCGCAGCCGCCGGATCTCCCGTGCGATCGACGCGGTGCGAGAACCGTCCGCGTTCTGGGCCGACAGCACCTCCAGCATCCGCAGCGAGGCGTGCCAGTACTGGCGTGTCACCCGATCTTCCGGAGCGGTCGTCGCGACCAGATCCCGGTACACCGCGAAGGCCTCGGCGGATTTACCGAGTTTCAACAGCGCATCCGCATGAATCAGGCGCAGCCAGTCCCGATCGAGTTCGTGCTCCGCGCGGGCCGATGCCGCAAGCGCTTCATCAGCCAGTCGCGTCAGCGATTGCTCATCAGACGCGTACAGGGCCACCGAGAAACCGGTGATCGCCAGGCGCGTGTACACCCCGGTTCGCAAAGCCAGCACCGGTGCCGCACGCAGCGCACCAGCCGCCTCGGTACGGGACTGGTCCAGGGGCGGCACGGTTTGGCGCACATCCAGCGAGCCGGGAAGCGTGCGCGAAACGTAGAGTGCCGCACCAACGATCGCACCGTCGGTGCGTGCGAGTTCTTCAGCAGTTCCAGCCAGCAGCGCCGCCCGTGTTCGCAGCGCGTCCACGATCCATCCCGGGACCGCAGCACTCTGAAGCCCCGAGAGCGCTTCGAAGCAGTCTTGCGGGTTCTCAAGACCGAAGCACTCCATCACCGTCGCCAGCCCCGCATCTCCACCGGCAGCGCGGAGCAGGTCGCTGAGTGTGGCCAGAAGCGCGATCGCGCGTCTCTCCTCATCGAGCGAGATCGCCGGCTGATCCATCAGCGCGCTGACCTGGTTCCGCGCCACCGCATCCGTCAGCCACGATCCGGCCAGTGTGAGCGCACGCGCGGCGTCCTCGTCCTGTGCTCCGGACTGCTCCACGAAACCTTTCAGCGTCTGGACACGCTCCATCAGCGTCAGCGTCGAAGGCCCCGCCTCCGCGGGAGTTATCAAGACCGTCGCGATCAGATCCAGGTTCGAGCGTGAGGCATCCG
>CAZIXS010000043.1:8877-22223 GCA_964543335.1 uncultured Phycisphaeraceae bacterium
ATCGAGTCCAGCAGGTCCAGCAACCGATCACGCGATGCTCCCGAACGCGCCAGCGATCCCTCTGCCGCAGCGATCCGCGCACGCAGCAAGAGAGAAACCCGCTCGAGCGCAGAGGCCCCCAGCGCCGATCCCGCCGCAAGCCGATCGATATCCAGACCCAGTTCAACCAGACGATCGAGCTCCAGTGCGCCGGCTCGCGACGGATCAATCGCGCGCAATTCAAGCGCCAGTGCCAGCGGCTGCAGCACGCCGAAATCATCATCTGCGGACAATGAGCCGTCACCCGCCGCGATCTCCGCCAACCGCACCGCGTGGCCCGCGGTTTCACCCACCCGAAGCGCATCCACTCCCGATAGCAGCGCCGCACATCGGTTCAGCGGCTCCATCCAATTGAATTGCTCAAAGCTCTCGTTGCGTCCTATCGTCAGCGCCTCATCGGCCAGCCGATCCGCTTCCGCCCGCAGGATGCGCTGTCGCGTGTCCGCGGTCTGGGCGGTCTTGGCGCCGATCGCCGCGAACCGCAGGCGCAGCCGCTGCTGGTCTTCGGGGTCATCGGGCATCGCCTCCCGTGCCTCGGCCGGTGATCGCGCGACCGCCACCAGCAGCGCCTCGGCCGCACGAAGCGTCTGCACCGAAGCCGCTGACGATGACGCAAGATCGCGATCTTCGCGCAGCGCCTCCCGCGCAGCCCTCACGCCCTCGACCGCCCGCTCCGCATCATTCAGCCGCAGCGATGCCAAGGCGATGATCAGCGCACGCTCCAGGTCCGACCACGCCGAGACCGACTCCGAGAGCTCCGCGATCCGAAGCGCCCGCTCATAGTCGCGCTTCGCCTCATCCGATGCCGCGAGTGCCGGGTCGACCGCCACCGCCGCGATCAGCAGCCCGCGGGCCCGCGCCAGCGGGATCAGCACCTCCGACAACTGCACCGCCTGATCGATCCCGCTCGCGTTGGTCCGATCCGCCTCACTCAGCCGTCGCTGCACCAGCGGCTCCATCGCGTCCAGCAGAGCACCGAGTTCGGTTGCCCGCTCCCGCAGACGCGCCCGCTCCACATCGGTCGGCACGCCGAACAACGCCCAGCGCAGCGCTGGATCCGACCACGACGGCATCGTTTCCAAAATCGCACGATCCAGTTCGCGGCACAGATCACCGAGGCTCTCGCCGTGCGCTCGAACGATCTGCTCTACCCGCTGCGGTCCCGACTGAGCGAGCACCGGCTGTGCCAGCCCCGAGAGCAGCGCGAGCGTCATCACGCCGCAGGAAAGAGATCGGTTCCGGGTGAGTCGGGCGAGTGGCATCGCCAGCATCTTAGCCGCCGCCCGGGCGGGCGAAGCGCACCCGCTCGAACCCCGCACGAGTCACCGCGTTGTACGCCCCCAGCGTGTGCTCCCAGCGGGCATCGTCCTGCGGCGAGATCACGATCTCGTGATCCGGCGCGAGCAGGTTTCCGATCAGCGAACGCATCTGCTCCGTGAGCTGGTCGTAACTGCGGACCTCCTCGATGAACGGAGAATCCGTCGAGAGCGCGTACTCCTCCCGGCCATCGCCCCCCGACACCACGCGCACCAGGATCGGCTGCTCGGGCAGAGCGAACGGGTCATCCTCAACCTGGGCCGCGCCCTGCCCGGGAAGATCGAGTGCGAACGCGTCCTCCTGGCGGGCGAAATCCGCCGTCAGCATGAAGTACAGCAGCAGCAGAAACACCACATCGATCATCGCCGTGAAATTCAGGACGATGCTCGCCCGCCTCACCGCTCCGTGCCGGCGCGTGCTCCGCCGCTGACCGCGCGGTTCTTCGCCCGCCCGCTCGATCACCCGCTCGCCCCACTCGAGGTTACGCAGGTCCACACGCCGCCGTTCGGTTCCGTTCGTGTCGCTGTTCACGAGCCCGGCTCCTCCGCCAGCGTCAGCAGCTGCACACGCGTCAGTCCGGCATCGTTCACCGCCTGCAGCACCGGGTGTACCCGTTCGTAGGGTTCCGTCCGGTCCGCACGCACCAGCACGATCGTCGCGTTGTCCCGCTCACGCTCGCGCGCGAGCTGCCTCACCAGCGCATCCAGCCCGGCTCGGCTGTTGTCGAATTCCAGTGACCCCAACCGGTACGGCGCACCGCCGCGCCCTTCCGGCACTACATTCACCACCACCACCGAGTCCCGCGCCGGCGTGTCCGTCGAGGCATCCTCGATCTCCGGCAGCGTCAGTTCCACCAGCCGCGCCCGCTGGATCTGGCTGACCAGCATGAAGAAGATGATCAGCAGAAACACGACATCGATCATCGGCGTCATGTTCGCCGAGACCCCCGCCGCGCCGCGCTGGTATACCCGTGACTTCACTGTGGTCTTACGCCCGTTTCTTCGCTTCCGCTTTCGCGCTCGATGAGGGTTTCTCGTCGGACGGCTTGAACTTATTGATCAGTTCCTCGGCCTCACGCGTGGCTTCTACCGTCAGCGCATCGATCTTGTTCCGCAGGAGCGCGTACCCGGCGAGCGCGGGAATCGCGACCACGAGCCCCCAGAAGGTCGTGGTCAGCGCGGTGCCAATGCCAGCCGCGAGCCCCACCGGGTTCGGCGTGCCGCCCGAGGCCACGATCTCCCGGAACGCGAGGATCATGCCGTACACCGTCCCGAACAGCCCGACCATCGGGGCCACCCCGCCGATCACATTCAGCGGTTCGACCTTGCGCAGCCGCTTGATCGTCAGCTCTTCCGCAGTCTGATCGAGCCCGCGGATCATCGAGCCGAACCCGCTCGACGCATCGTTCAGCGCCGCGTGCAGCACCCGCCCGAAGAACGACTCATCGCCCGCGACCGCCCGCAGGCCGCCCTGGTAATCCGCCTTGGCGAGCGCCGACTTCGCCGCCTTCACCGTCGAGGCCGGCATGATCTTCTCACGCTTGGTCTCCAGCGCGATCGAGATGATCAGCCCGACGCACAGCGCCGACAGCGCCAGCAGCAGCCAGATGATCGCCGTGCCGAGCAGCTCGATCTTCCCGGTGTCGGCGTGACGCTGGACGAAGAACGCCTCGAACAGCGAGGTCGTCTGCGGTGCCTGATCCTGGGCGCTCGCAAACGGCGCACAGATGAGCACCGTTGAAATCGCCAAGGCCGTCCGTGTAGCTATCCGTTGCATACCGCTCCGATTCTGAATCACTGGTCGAGCAGCTCCTCGAGCTGCTGGCGGGAGATCACCGTAAACGATTCGCCCCGGGCCGACCCGTGCTCGCGCGCGATCGCTTCGAGCACGCCGGCCTCGTCGAGGTCGATGAACTGCACCGAATGGATCGCCAGACGCCGCCTGCCCGTCCGCTGGTCACGCGGGTTCAGCCGGTCCAGCGTCGCCAGGATCTGCTCGCGGCTCTGCTCCCACGCCCCGGAACCCGCGCTCGCCCGCGACAGAATGAAGATCGCCCCCGTCTCCGAGGCCTGCAGCAGACCGACCGCGTGCTCCAGCGCCGGAGCCGGATTGCCCCGCCCCGAGGCCTGCACCGTCTCGACCCACTCCTCCACACCCTCGCGGTTCTCGCGCAGAGCCCGGATCAGCCGCCACTGCTGCTGGAGCTGCGGGTTCGCCGGGTCCGGAGCCGAAACGAAGCTCCCATCCTTGAACAGCACCACCTGAAACCGCTGCGTCGGCGAGAGCTGCTCCATCGACTTGGCGAGCATTGCCTTCACACTCGGCAGCGAACTCACCATCGGCCCCGAGGCATCGATCACATACACCACATCCTGCGCGTTGCCCGCCCCAAGCCCCGCAAACCGCACCTCCGGGTACCGGCGGGTCATCCGCGTGTCCTGAAGCTCCTCCACCGCGCCCGCATCTCGTTCCGGCGTGATCGGGTCCGATTCCGTGGTCGGCACCACCGGATCAAACAGTTCCGGCCGGGGCATCTCCGGCTGCAGTTCTTCGAGCTTGGGACGCTCCAGGTCCTGTGGGGAAGGGCTCTCCAGATCCGAGGATTCCGGCTCATCCGTCGGCGAATCCGGGGCCGGTGCGGGGTTCAGAAAGCTCGTTTCCACCGGCGGTCCCGCCGGTTTCTCCGGCCTCGACACCGACCACACGAGGAATACCCCGCCGATCACCAAGGCCGCGTGCAGCGCAAGCGACACCGCCCACGGCAGCGTCCGCTCCACGATCTCGCGTTGATCCATCCGCCGGGTGCCCATCGCCAGAGTCTACCGCCCAACCAGCCGGGGCTTCAGGCGACAGCCCCTCATCCCTCATCTTCCGCGAACGCTTCGCGGTGATTGGTCGATTTGCCGCGCCCGAACACAAATCCATCAAGGCTCAGGCGACCCGGGCCCAGAATCAGAAGCGAGAGCGCCGTCATCAGCACGACAAAGTGCAGCATCAGCCGCATCCAGACTTCGCTAGATACCTCAGGGTTGCTGATCTGCGGGTCGGGCAGGAAACCGAACATGCCCCCGCGCATCGCCCAGGACGGCCCAAGCTCGAGCACCCACAGCGACAGGCCCGCGCACAGCGCGAGCCCAAGAGCCCACAGCCGCGTCAGGAATCCCAGCATCACCGCGTACCCGCCGATCGCCACGATCAGGCCGAACGCCAGCGCCCCGTACTTCACCCAGGGCCCGCCATTGGCCAGCCCCAGAGGCAGCACCGATCGGTTCGGCGTCGCGTCATCGCCGTCATCCACCGGCTGCGCCGCATCCAAGGCGGTCAGCGCGACCAGCACCCACCGCCGTGCCTTCTGCTCGGTCCCGATGAACTGCTCAGGGCTGTAGACCACGCCAGCGGACGCAGATTCACCCTGCTCCCCCTCGGCCTGCGCGATCGCCGCCAAGGGAGGCGGCACCAGCGACTTACCGGGGTCCCGCGCCTCACCACCGCTGCCGCTCGGAGCGGGGGCGGGGGGGGTCACCTCAGGAGCACCATTGCCATTCCGATTGTCATCACGGGGTGTGATCGTGAGCGCCGTCCCGGGCTCGCGGATGTCCGCGTTGGCGAGGCGAGCCGTCTGCTCGGGGGTCAGGACCATCGTCCGGACCATAGGAGTCCCGATCCAGATGAAGGTCGCCGCCAGAGCCGTGCGAAGCAGCAGGGGGGCGATGTTCGTGCTGAGTTTCTGGCCGAGTCCCATGGGTGCTCTCCTCTGCGATATCCGTACGGCCCGCGTCGCGGGGATTCAATGGCGGAGCCGGTTCCGTCCGTGGTCTGATTGGGAGGCGGGGCCGCCGGGTTACCCCACGCCACCCGCCCCCCGGTCCGTGCATACACATGCTACCCGCCCGGCGTGGCTTCTCCGCCATCCGGTGCCACATCTCTCGATAGAATGCTCAACATCGCTGCGGGCGTGGCGGAACTGGCAGACGCGCGGGATTTAGGTTCCCGTGTCTTAAACGACGTGCAGGTTCGATTCCTGTCGCCCGCATTCAATCCTCCGCAGGCCGCCGATCCCGGCGGTGCACCCCCCCGTCGGGCGCAAGATCTGCGGATTCCAGGCAGGCCTCGCGCCTTTTTGCTGCGTCCCTGCGCGGTTACCCGGTCCCACACGGGAATCTCGCGGCTATCTTCGTATCAACGCATGAGGATTCCGCCCCCCTCCATCCCGTTCCATGTCGCCCGCACCTACGGCGTGCAGACCCGTCCGACGGTCCAGCCGGTCAACCCGGTCACGCGACAAACCCAGCCCGCGCTCGATCTGACCTCGCGCGCAGACGCCGCCTCCCTCACCGGGAAGGTGCTGGAACTGCGTCCCACCGAAGCCGCCCGCACCCAGCGCCTCGAAAAACTCGTCGGCGCAACCGTGCCCGGAGGCATCCGCTTCACCGAGAACGGCCCCGAGCCCACGACCAACGCCGCAGACCTGCGCAGCGCCGAGGCCATCCGTGCCGCCGTCGAAGGGCGCGCCGCGGCAGCCCCGGTCGATACCTCGTCCGCCGCCATCCCGATGTACCGCAACCCGGCCATGAAGAACGCCGCCGCCGCCAGCATCGCCATCTCGCGCGGCTCGCTGGATATCTCCGGCTGAGCCGCCCCGAGCAGCGAGATCAGATCAACCCGAAGCTCTGCAGCAGGATGTTCAGGTCCGCCAGGTTGACCACGCCATCGCCGTTCAGGTCCCCATCCGAGCCATCAAGCCCGAAAGACTGCAGCACCAGGTTCAGGTCCGCGAGGTCCACGACACCGTCACCGTTCGCATCGCCGGGCAGTTGAGGCGAGCCCAGCGTGATCACCAGATCCCGCCCGCGCCCGCGCACCAGCACCGTCCGCCCATCGTCGCTCACATCGAGCGCGTTGAGCAGGCGTGTGCAGCAGGGGATCGCGATGCCGCTCTGGATCGCCGCGCTGCGCAGCGAGCGCATCCCGTCCTCGCGCGTCCAGTAGAACGCCCGGTCGTTGAAGCCACCCACCACCACCGAGCCGTCGGCGTTGGTGCGGATCGCGCGGGCGTAGGGAATGTCCACCGGGCCGATCGGCTCGAGCCCTTCGAGTTCCTCCCATTCGCCGTTTTCCCAGCGAAAGTGCATCGCGAGTTCGCCAGCCATGATCCGTCCCACGATCACGCTGCCGTCTTCGTTCACATCGGTGGCGAAGCTGGCCGTCGCCCACCACGGCAGCACGCCGAGCGACTCGGGCTGCCCGTCAACCCACCGAACCGCCTCGCGTACGCCCTCGGTGTTGGTGCTGTATCCGACGATCACATTCCCGTCGTGGCTCACCGCGACCGCCGTTGCCTCGCCCGCTGCACCGTTCAGCGGCTCTAGCGGGCTGATCACGCCGAAGTTCGCCACGAACGCCGCCTCGAACTCCTCGTCGATCAGCGCCCGCCCAACCACGACATTCCCGGTGCGGCTCATATCGCTCACAAACACCGGTTGAAACGACCCCTCGGCCTCAAATCGCGGCTGATAGGGCACACGCTCGTACCAGATGCACGCCCCATTCAGCGTTCGCCCCGGCGGATCCGGGAGCGAGGCCAACCCGGCGATCACGCTGCCGTCCTCGTTGATCGCGTAGGCCAAGGCGTGCGCGGGGATCGCCGAACGCCGGTTCGGCTCATCAAGCCAGGACAGCTTTCCCTGGTCCCAGATGGCCGCCCGGGAGACCGCCAGACCGTCTTCGGAGTCGCTGAACCACTCCCGCCCAACCACGATGTGACCGTTCCCGCTGAGCGCCGCGGGGTAGAACGCTCGAGTGGTGCCCGAAAGAAACGGGCGCTCAAGCTCAATCCACCCCGGTTCGGGTGGTGCTGGAACATCGGCTTGCACAGATCGCTCCGCCGCCAGCGTGCACGCGGCGAGGGCCGTACCCAGGAACACATGCTTCATCGTGACTCTGACTCCGTTCGATCCCACACCAGGTGTCCATACCCGGCGCCATGAGACATGGCAGTGAGCGTTTGGCATGACCCCACGCCAGGGTCATGTCACACAGGAGACGCTCCGAGGCATCTGGATATCCGCCCGACTCTCAACCGGGCGAGTACACACTGACTCTGATTTGCGAAGGGGCGAATGCTCGCACGCGGCAATTTCACCGGGGTGCAGAAAATCCGCGTTGGCGGATCACCAGTGGCGAAAAAATATTTGTTTCGTGCCGCTATCGATCGAACCGCGAACGCGTACCGACAGGGCGCATCCACCGATATAGGTGGTATTGTGCGGTCAATCGAAATCTGCGCCCTGCCCTCGGTAATGGGGACCGACATCGATCCGCGCCGCCTTGGTGTACTTGCTGGCCATCATCTCCGACCACTTTGCCCCGCGACCCGAACGCTCGGCCATGTAACGCTCGTACACCTCGTCGTACTCGGCGATGTGCCTCATCACCGACTCATCATCCGGATACGCGTTCTCAAACAGCACCGCGTCCGCACCAACCCGAGGACGCGTCATCGGTGCCTCGTCGGGAACGCCCACACACAGGCCGAAGAGCGGGTAAACCCCTGCGGGTAAACGGAGGAGTTCGCCGACCTTAGGCAGGTTGTTGCGCAGCCCGCCGATGTAGCAGATCCCATACCCCATCGCCTCGAACGCCACGCACGCGTTTTGCGCGAACAGCGTCGCGTCGATCACAGCGACCAGAAACGCCTCCAGCTTTGCGTCATACACCTCGCCCGCCCGCTCGGTCAGCAGCCGGTGCCGACGCACATCGCCGCAGATCACGAAGAACGCCCCGCAGTCCACCACCTTCTGTTGTGGCCCCGACAGATCCGCCAACTCCGCCCGGATCGCTTCATCGGTCACCCGGATCGCGCTGTACGCCTGCACATTCGAGCTTGTCGAGGCCATCTGCCCCGCCTCGATCGCGCGACGAATATCCCCTTCCGGTACCGGGTCGGCGGTGAAGCGGCGGATCGACTTGTGGGCAAGCATGGTCTCGATCGCGGGAGCATCGACTGAAGCGGGAGGGGTCATCGTGTGGGGGTTCTCCGGAAGGGGGCAGGGCGAAGGGTAATCCGTTCAGCGACGGAAGAGGTCGCGCAGCCCCTGATTGATCAGATCGTTGATGTTCTGCTCGAGCGCTCCCGGGAGAATGTCCTGGATCGCGCTCGGATCGAGTTGCAGCGAAGCGCTGCCGATCGGCCCGCGGGCCCGCATCGGGACCGCCGCGATCTGCGCCAGCAGCGGGTTCCGCTGCACCTCGCGCCGCAGATCGCCCCCGATGAAGTCCAGAGGCAGCAGCACCAGCACATCCATCCGCTGGTTCACCAGGTCGATCGAGCCACGCGTGCGCAGCGTGAAGTCACCGAAGGGAATATCCACGGTGTCGTAGTTCGCCACCCCGTTCGTGAACCGCACCAGGACCGGCGGCACCGAGCCGCCGAGTTGCCCCGCCGTGCGGTTCGCCGTCGCGCTCAGCACCGTCGAGAGCAGATCACCCGCCTCGAAGCGCACCGACCCGAGGTTCAGGTTGATGTTGCCGTTGAGCTTCGAAAGATCGCCATCGGTCGGGATCGCCAGCCCCGCGCTCGTGACCGTGATCATCGTCGGCTGCTCGTTGCGCGATTTCTGGAAGTCCTTCAGCAGCGGGAACAAGGGCTCGAGCACGCGCCGGCTCAGCTGCGGCGTGATCTCGCTCAGCGTGATGTTCGTGCGCGACGCCGCGCCGTCACCAAGCACCAGCGCCCCGTTCTCGAACCGCCCGAACGCCGTCGTCTCCGTCCGCCCTGTCAGCACTGACGCCGTCAGGCGTCCGCTGGTGCGCTCCGCGTTGATCCCCTCGGCGCTGGCCTGCACGCGCACGCTCTCCCCCAGCGCATCCAGCAGCAGCCCACGCTGGCCGGCCAGCACATCGATCAGCGCCGTCGGCACCTCGCCCTGCGCCGTCGCGCTCAGGACCGGAGATTCGCCGCCGGTTACCAGCGTTCCCTCGAGCGTGAACTCCGGTTCGCTGGTCTCGGCATCGAGCGCCGTCATCTCGATCCGAATCGGCCCCTCACCGCCGCGCTCGCGCTTCACCGTGCCTTGCACCTTGCCCAGATCGATCGGGCGCTCCACCCGCGTCCTCTCATCCTCACCCAGAATCGCATCGAAGTTCGCATTCACCATGCCGAACTCCGCATCGATCCGTGCCGTCGCCGGGTCGAACGAACCATCGCGTTTTTCGATCTCCAGCGTGCGGATGACCACCGCCGCCGGCGCCGCCTCACGCAGCCGGATCTCCGAACCCTCGGTGTCGGCGATCACGGGCGCGATCAGCTCATCAAACAGAGCAGGCGCCAGCGTCCACACCACTTGGAACGGCTCGGCCAACGCGATCCGAGACTCCGATCGATCCGCCAGCAGCTGCGTCGTCACCCGAGGCGATGCGATCCCCACCTCGATGCGGTCCGTCCCCTCCGGCAGTCCCGCTACCGTACGGCTCCGCGCGCTCAGCGCCACCGAGTTCCCGAAAGTCAGCGTGAACGGCCCGTTCACCGTCGGCTCGCCCTCGAACCAGCGGTCCAGCGCACGAGGCTGACCATCCGTCAGCCCGACATCAAACCGCCCGTCCGGCTCGAGTATCGCACGCAGTGTCCCGAGCGCCGCCGCGCCGTCCGGATCAAACGCCTCGGCGCTCGCCTCGATGGTCGGCCCGCTCGAACCGAACGCGATCCGCGCACTCGCGCTGCGAACACCGAGGTCCCGAGGCGAACCCTCGCGCTCCATCACCCCGGTCACCACCGCTTCGCCGTCGAGCACCGCCCGGGCGTTCAACCCGGCCAGTTCGAACGCGGCACCCTCGCCGATCGGGATGTCCACCGGCTCGACGAACACCCGAGCCGTCACCGGCCCACGCAACCCCATCGCCGGAGTCTCGCCATCCGCGCTCAACGCCGCGAGCACCGCGTGCAGGCGATCCGGAGTCGCGCGGACCGTTGCGATCGTCTCGCCAAGCGAAACCGCGTTCGGCTCAAGCCGCGCGGTGGAGACCACTTCCGTGTCGCCGCTGGTCACTCGCACGCGCGAAGCGCCCGCGATGGGTTCAATCGCGACAGTGACGCCATCGTTCTCGATCGCCGCGTCGAGCAACTCGCGCTGCTCCGGCAGGAACGCCGCAACCAGCCAGTTCGGTGCTTCGACCGTCGCCCGCACGCTCTCCTGAACACTCGCGATCATCTCCATCGGCTCCGCGCCATCCAGCAGCATGGCCAGCGGCACATCCGCTTGCACATCGAGCGTCGCGCGGCTGTTCGACATGCCGACCAACTGCGCCCGCAGCATGCCGTTCTCCGGCACCACATGCGCGGTAACACTCGAGTAGGACACGCGCTGCCCGTTCTCGCCGACCAGCTCAATCTGCGGAGCGATCACGCTCGCACGCCCAATCCCACCAGCGATCGCTGCAGCATCATCGAGTCGGGTCAGATCGAGCCGAATCCCCTCAACCGTTGCCACGATTTCCCGAGGAGCGCCGATCCGCAGCACCCGCTCGCCGTTCACCTCCACACCGTTGGGTGCAATGCCGTTCAGCAACCGCTGCGGCTCACGAGTCGTGATCACGAGGGCACGCGAGGCATTCAGCACCGTGCCGTTCAGACGGAAGCCGGCTTCCAGTTCCGCGACCGGCGTCGTCAGCGTGATTGTCGTCGAGTTTGTATCCGCCCCCGACTCGAACACCATCCGCCCGTCCGCCCTGTTCCCGGCCAGCGAGGCCAGTTCGCCCGGCTGCATCCCGCCCATCCGTTCCACGGTGTCCAGTGGCAGGCCGTTGATCTCGATCAGGCCATCCACACGCACGCCACGCGCGAGCAGTGGCTCTTCCGCCTCGACCAAAGCACCAAAGCCGACCAACCCGAGATCCGCCGCGATCGAGAACGACCCGTCATCCCCGCGCCCCGTCGCGCTGCCCTCGAGGCGCACCGGCGCGTTGCCCGGCGCCTCCACCGCCAGCACCACGCGATCGAGACCGCCAGCAGTGGCGACCCCACGATCCACACTCACCCGCACCGATGCCGCGAGTCGATCCCAGTCGATCGCGCTGCCATTGCCCTGAATCGCGCTGAGGTCCGTCGCGCTCACCGTCATCCGCACCGCCTGACCGTCCCGAAGCTCCATCGCCTCCAGCGTCTGAGGCGAAAGCCGCTCAAGAATCGCCCGACCCGCGCTCGATTCGATCACCAGTGCCTCGCCCGGCGCCTCGATCCGGTCCCCGTCGTACACCGCCGCGCCTCGGATCGTCGTCTTCTCCGACACCACCTCCACCGTCAGTCGCGGCGATTCCAGCGCCGTGTCCGCGCTGCCCAGATCCGCCCGGGCGTTCGCGCCGACCGTCACGCTCAGCGTCTCACCGAACGCCTCACGCACGAACCCGTCCCCGAACTGTTCCATCCCCGCCACCAGCGGATCCACGAGCGACGCCGGCACATCGACGAGCCGTAGTTGCCCCGAGGGCTTCACGCGCTCGATATCCGCCAGCATCCCGCCGTCGGTGAGCAGGCCGGTTGCCGTCGCATCCAGCAAAGCGGTCCCGGCCGGGGTTCCGTCCACGAGCGCGCGGATGTCCCCCTGGGCAAACACCTGCTGGGCGAAGTCTTCGCTGCCGATCTTCAGGTCGATCGGTTCGATCCGCAGACGACGCGCCACACCGTCCTCAGTCGTCAGCGTCGCCTCCGCGGCCTCGGTCTGCAACGAAAACAGCAGCGCGCTGCCGCGCAGGTCCGTCCCATCCAGCCCGCCTGTCACTATTCCAACCGGCAGGTTGAACGAGGTCGTTGTCAGATCAAACGAGCCGGAATCCTGGATCGCCAGTGATCCCCGCGGCGCGAGCCGCGCGATCAACGGTGCAGGGATCGGCCCACGCACTGACAGGGCTTCTCCGCCTGCCCCGACCAGCCGACCGCCATCTTCCTTCACCGCGACCGCCACACGCACCGAACCGCTCGCATTCCCAGCCATCGGTTTCACGCCATCGAGATACGCCGATGCGAGCTGCGCGTACCGCTCGGGCAAATCCGCGTTCAGCGTCACGGTCAGCCCCGAGCCCTCGATCGCCAGTTCGCCCGCGCTGTTCAGCAGCCGCCCGCTGCGGATCGAACCGTTGATCGATCGTCCCGGCACATCCTGGCCGTCCAGCGTCGGAACGCCGGAGATGGTCAGGTTCGAATTTCCTTCGAGCTCGAGCGGCCCGGCCACCGCGAAGTTCGAAACCCCGATCAGATCCCCGTTCACCCGGTAACTGAACCGCAGATTCTTCAGATCCAGATTCATCTTCAAAGGCGGCAGCGTGATCGCCTTGCCGCGCGGCTGCTGCGCGACCGTCGTCGGCTGGCGCGGCGTGATCGCACGCTCCAGATTCGTCGGTGCCTGCGGCAGGGCCCGCTCCACCTCCACATACCCGGTCATCTCCACCGTCCCGAGATCGTTGGGCGACCGGAGCAGCTGCAGCAGCGAACGGTGCACCGTCAGGTTCGCCATCGCCACGACCTTGCCGTCCGGTGAGAGCAGCTCCACATCTCGCGCCACCTGATTTCCCGTCCACGACACCGAGATCGAATCGATCCGGATCGACCCCTCGATGGTCTTCGCCGCCGCGTCCTGAACCTTCGGGATGATGTAATCCCCGGCGAACATCGGAACCAGCACACCGATCGCGCCGACCAACAGAACCACGCCGACCACGCCCAGGATCAGCAGCTTCTTGAAGATCCTGCGCCTGCGTTTCGGGCGCCGGGAAGCGGTAGGACGGTCCGTCATCATCAACTCCGTTCGATCAGGGGACTGGCAGTGGTCAGAAGATTGTACGACCCGCCCCATCCGGGGTTCCGAATCGGGACGAAACTCCTCCCCAGGGTGTCATGGCCATGCAAAAGGATGGCTTGCAGGGTGCAGAATCACCTCCAAACCCTGAAGACATAGCCATGCCACCCGACAACAACGGGCACCAAAGATTAGAGCCCAATC
>CAZIXS010000044.1:0-2070 GCA_964543335.1 uncultured Phycisphaeraceae bacterium
AGCGGCACTTTGGACAATCCCCGCACCACTTCGCAGCGCGCCGCTCCGGATCCCGTCGGTACGCCGCGTTGCAGCTCACGAACGAGCCGTGATACTCCGGCATCGCCGCGAACCGGCGGCAGATCTCAAGCTCACTGAGCGGACGCAGCAGTGAGAAATACTCGGGTGCACCGCCGACTTCTTCCCTCAGCCAGGCCCGCAGCGTCTTCTCGAACGCGTAGCTCTTGCTGTACTGATGATTCACGCTTCGCGTGTCATCGATTCGCGTGGGCTCATCGGCCGACCGTTCGTTGGCCATCACCACCCCGCGATCGCCGCGAAGTACCGCGGCGACCAGCAGGATCAGCGAATGAATCGCCGTCACCGGCACATGCCCGTTCGGCGCGCCCGCCGCGTTCCACTCCGCGAGGCACGCCGAGAGATGCCGCTCGATCGCCACCAAGTCCAGCCCGGCGATCGAAGCGCACTCGCGCACCGCCGGGTACGACCCGACGCACGCTGCGCTGATGAACTGCCCCGCCTGCTTGAGCATCTCCATCGCGACGACCGAGTCCTTGCCGCCCCCGACCGCGACCAGCCACGGCCCATCGCGATCCGCTTCATCGCTCGCGCCGGGCTCCGGTTCTCCCTCGAACTCGAACCGCGGCTCGACCGGATCCAGCCCGTTGCGGTACGCGAACTCGCCGAGGCCTTCGCGAAACACCACCTGAATCAACGCCCGACCACATTCGCCGAACCCACCCTGCACGCGCACCACTTCTGGAAGGCGGGCTTTGAAGTAGCTCGTCGAGGCGACCGCGCCCAGCATCTGCGCGAGCGCGTGCAGCGTGCGCTGCTGACTCTGTGTCATCGCGAAAGGCGCACCCGGAAACACAACCGTTTCCTCAACCGCTGCCTCATCATCAAATCGGTATCCCAGCGTTAGCCGGCCGCTCTCGCCATCAAAGCGCGGCGATTCCACCACCAGCGCCTCGCAGCGCAGACCTTCGGGCACCACCGATTTCACATCCGTGTTCATCACCGGATCATACGCGAGCGCCGGTGCACCCCGACCCCCAGCAGCAGCAGGATCGTCGCCGGCGTCGGAATCCGCATCGCGTAAGCATGCTCAACGCCATCCAGCACGCCGATCCCCACCACCCAGCCGTCGTCGCTGATGCCCGTCGCGCTCAGGAGTGTCCATCCCGGCGCACCCTCTAGCTCGATCAGCCCCGCCCCCTCGGTCCACGCAAAGGCCTGCGTCCGCAACTCAAACGAGTGCTCATCGAACACCGTCGCCGAGCCGACCACCCAGCCCCCGGCGTTCATCGCTTCCGCTTCGCCCGATATCCACCCCGACAGCAGGCCGAGCGTCTGGATCACCCCGGACAATTCCACAAGCACCGGCTGCGTCGGCTCGCCCAGCCCTGTCGCGCCGGCTCCGACCAACCGCCCATGCGGCGAAACACCCCGCGCGATCATCCAGCCGTCTTGCCCGCTTTCGCTCGGATCGCCAAGGTCCGTCCAGCCCGCGCCATCGAACCGCAGTGTTCGCGGCGCCAGCCCGTCGTCCCCCGACACGCTCATCACGAGCGAACCGTCGCCCATCGCAAAGCCCGACTCCACCCGCGCCCCCGCGCCCAGCTCCGGGAGCGGCTTGGGCAACTCGCCCGGATCGTCGTACGCCACCGGTAGATCGCCTGCTTCCAATCTCCCGAAGCCGTACACCGCGCCGCTCGGCGACATCGCCACAGCCGCGAGCGATACGCTCCCCGGAAACTTACCCTCGTGGGGCAGCGCGATCAGATCATCGCCATGATGCTGCACATAAGGCGTCTCCAGCCACGCCCCGCGCGTGTCCCAGCCCGACAGCACCGCCGCGTCCCCGGGCCCGATCGCCAGTCGCGTCGGCTCCAGCCAGTGCGGCGTGGTTTGGACAACACCCGGAACCAGCGCCGATTCCCAACGGACCAGCCGCGGCGAGACCTCCGCTTCCCCCGAGTGCAGCACACCAATGATGCCGCCGCCCGGAGCAATCCGCGGCGCCAGCGCAGGCCACGCCCCGAGGTCGATCACTTCCCCCGCGTGGGT
>CAZIXS010000044.1:2170-12288 GCA_964543335.1 uncultured Phycisphaeraceae bacterium
TCGTCTGCACCGGCCTGTTCTTCATCGTCGTGACCTGGGTCGTCGCCAGTCTCCTCACGGCGAGGCCCTCGGTCGATCCGACCGTGCACACGGACGCCCTGGCCCTCGCGAACAGCCAGCAGCCCGAGCCCAACACACCCAGCCGCTATCCGGATTTGGTCGAAGCGTTCACCGACCTCGATGCTGCGATGGATAGGGTGGCCAACGATGTGGTCCGTGCAGAGGGCTATCACGGAACCGGCGTAAGGATGGTGGATTTCGCCACGGTCCGATTCCCGCCCGACCCCACGGGCCCCGAATTCGACACGGAGATCGCCGACGCCGAAGACGCCCGACGCGCGGTCGATGTCATCCTCGAACGCAACCTCTTCGATGAGGTCTTCTCCGTCCTTCGGTCTCCCAATCTCGCCAACGACTACCCGACATCCCACGATGCGGCGGGCAACCTGCTTCCGATGTACGAGTGGACCCTGGACGAACTCTCCCTGTTTCGCGAGCAAACCATGACGGTCGTTGGCTGCGCCCGCGTGCTCGCCGAACGAGGCGAGACCGGAGCAGCCGCGGCTCTGATCGAAGGCATCTCGCCGGTACCCGGAGTCCTGACGCGTCATATCACGCTCGTGGAACACCTCGTCGGCTACGCCATCGGAGCGGCCATCGCGCAGGAGATCGAGTTCATCGCGCAAAGCCCGGGCCTCACACCCGAAACGATCGCCACACTCCGTCGGGCAAACGAAAGACTCGCCAACATCGGCAGTCTGGAAACCGCCATCAAAGGCGAAGCCATCTTCCTGCGCGACTACCACTACCGCACACACACCGTGGGCGGCCGCTACATCCCCTCCGCCGGCGAGGACCTCTCGGGGTCATGGGGCAGCACGCCCGGTGGCAACACGATCGTGATCAAACTCCAGGATGTCACCGGGTACCTGGCGGTTCGCCGCGATGCCAGCCTCGCCAAAGCGGATGAGTTCCACGACATGATGCGCAGGGCCATCAACGAGCCCGACCCAGCCACCCGGGACTCCATCCTCGATGACTACGGGCGCCAAGTCGACTCGCTGAGCCCTCGCTTCGGACTGCTTCAAATGGTGATGCCTGCCATGGCACGGATCGTTACAAACGCCGCCGAGTACCAGGCCCAGTCCACCGCCCTCGGCATCCTCCTCGCCATGGCCGAGCACCGCCTCGACCACGGCGAATGGCCCACCAGCCTCGACGATCTCGTCCCCGACTACCTCGACGCCATCCCCATCAACCCGGTCACCGGCGACCCGTTCGAGTATGACCACGAGCCCGGCCAGCCGCCCTCGCTGGAGCGGCTGGGCATCGAAGACTGAATCGCCCCCTCCGATCCCCACACGCCATGCCGGTTGCGGCATCTCACCGGGCACCCGAACCCCCAGCCCCGAGTGAACGCCCATGGTCAACCCCGTCCCGCCACCTGCGCCCAAAGAACCCTCCCGGGCCCTCCGCCTCGGCCTCATCGCCGCGGCTGGGTTCACCCTGATCGCGGCGTGGATGATCGCCAGCGTCATGCTCGCCTCGCCAAACCCTGACCCATCCCTGCGAGCGAAGTTCCTGGCCCTGCCCCAGTCCGTCCAGCCTGATCCGGATGCCCCGAGCCAATACCCCGATCTCCTCGCCAAACTCGCCGAGTTCGACGCCATCGTTCAGCAGATCGAAGCCGAGGCCTGGATCGAAGCCCAGGAGCGGTCCATCACGGGGCTCGACCGGTCGAACCTCATCGACTTCGGATCGCTCGCGCCGGACCCGGATGCCGCCGACCCGGAAGCCACCACGCTCGAGGCCATGGAACTGCGAACCCGAAGCACACAGATCGCGCTCGATCGCATGGAGAATGCCAACCTGTTCGACGACATCGCCGCGATCCTCCGCTCGGACAACCTCGCCAACACCTACGCGTCGGGCGTCGATGAGAACGACGAACCTCGCGCGCTCTACCTCGTGGAACTGCCCGAACTCGGACGGATGCGTCACTTCTCCATGGCGCAGCTCGCGCGCGTCCGCCTCGCTCGCGAACGCGGCAATCCCCAGCAGGCCGCGGCACTGCTCGGCGAGATCGCACCGCTTCCGGTCGCATTGACGCGCCAGGCCACCGTCATCGAGCACCTCGTCGGCTACGCGATCGCCGAGCTCATCCTGACCGAAGCACGGGCCATCGCCACCGATCCCAATGCCGATGCCGCCACACCCGAAGCACTCAAAAACGCAATCGATCCGCTGAACAACCTGAACTCCCCCCGCGTCGCGTTCGAGGGAGAACGCCTCGGCTCGCGCGACGCCCACGACCGCACCCACACCGCGGGCGGCCGCCTGATCCCCTCCGCGCAAGCGATGTTCATGGGCGAAGTCGGCGCCGAGGAGGGCCATTCCCCGCAGCAGGGAACGCTCGACCGACTCGCCGACATCCGCGGCTACGCCTACGCCTCCCGCGAAGACAGTCTCGAATTCACCGACGGCTATTACGACCTGATCACCCGGGCCATCGACGAGACCAACCCCCTCATCCGCGACCGGCTGCTCATCGACGCGGTCCACACCGTCCAGGAGGCGAGCTGGCGCTACCCCCTGCCGCGCCTGCTGCTGCCCGCCTTGAACAGGTTCGTGACCCAATGGCACATAACGCAGCAATCGGTGAGCATCACACGAACCATGATCGCCATGGCCCGCTTCCGCGCGGACCAGGGCCACTGGCCCGAAACCCTCGACCAACTCGTACCCGACTACCTCGACACCATCCCGATCAACCCACAGACGGGCAACCCCTTCGAGTACGACCACACTCCCGGGGAGGCACCTTCCCTCGAATCCTTCGGCTTCGAGTACAAGTTCAGTTACTGACACGCGCAATCCCTGCCGCTCCGGTCGGCCTGCTCATGTCCGGCTGCGAGTTATCTGTCCCATCACCAGGCGCAGGTCCGAAGTCGGGCTGGCCCCGGCCCGATAGTCCCTTCACACTGCGTGGTACGCCCCGATGGGCTCGCCACGCCTGATGAGCGAGGGACCGCACCCATGGCACGATTGCCCCGACAACCAGAAGCGTTCGCAGAACAGGTCCGCACCATCCTGGCGCGCATGAAGCCCGAACTGCAGATCGAACTCACCGGTCCCACCGAACTCATCGTCGAAGGCCGACGCCTCGACCTCGAGAACCTCCACCGCCTCGTCATCACCGACGAGGAACGAGGCGTCGAGATCGTCGAGCAGTACCTCGACCACCTCTTCGACGAAGAAACCTTCTCCGTCAGCAACATGCCCTGGGAGATGGCCGCCACGCGCATCATGCCCCGCATCCAGCCGGTCAGCATCTTCGAGCACCTTTCCGAAGAGCTCGTCGCCCATGTGCCCTTCGTCAACGACACCGTCATCGTCTTCGTCATCGACCTGCCCAACATGACCGTCAGCGTCACCACCGAGCAGATGCTCCGCTGGGGCAAGACCGCCGAAGACCTCGAAGAGGTCGCCCGCCAGAACCTCGATGAGTACGCCCCCACCCTGGAGTTCAAGGCCCTCGAATCCGACGAGGGCGGCAAGGCCATCCTCCTGTCCATCCAGGACGGCTACGACGCCTCCCGCCTCCTGCTCTCCTCCCTCTTCCGCACCCTCGCGCCCGAGTTCGGCGGCGATTTCATGGTCGCCACCCCCAGCCGCGACATGTTCCTCGCCATCGCCGCCGACGAACCCGGCTTCATCAGCCAGGTGACGCACAAGGTCGAGGAAGACTTCAACCGCCTGCCTTACCCCATCACCGACCGGCTGTTCTATGTCTGCCGCGACGGGATCGCCGGAACCACCCGCAAGGCCGCCTGAACCGAGCCAGCCGGACACGAGCAAGCCCCGATCCCGCTATCCTCTCGGGTCCCATTTCACCCAGAGGGCGCCAGCGTGATCCTCCTCATCGACAACTACGACAGCTTCACCTTCAACCTCGTCCAGCGCATCGGCGAACTGGACCCGGCCATCGACCTGCGCGTGGTCCGCAACGACAAGATCACCCCCGACCAGGTCGAAACCCTCAACGCCGGCTCGCCCCCCGAGCGGATCATCATCTCCCCCGGCCCCTGCTCCCCCAACGAGGCCGGCGTCTCCAACGCCATCGTCGAGCGGTTCTCGGGCCGCGTCCCGGTCTTCGGGGTCTGCCTCGGCCACCAGTGCATCGGCTTCACCTCCGGCATGCCGGTGGTCCGCCACAGCCGCATCATGCATGGCAAGACCAGCCCGGTCTTCCACGACGACAAAGGCATCTTCGAAGGCCTTTCCAACCCCTTCACCGCCACCCGATACCACTCGCTGGTCGTCGATGTCGCTCAGGGCGCGCCCGACGGCTGGGAAATTTCGGCCTGGTGCGACGAACCCGCCGAAGGCGACCTCCCCGCCCGCAAGGTCGTCATGGGCCTGCGCAAGGTCACCCCGCCCGGCCAGCCCACCGTGGACGGCGTGCAGTTCCACCCCGAGTCCTTCATGACCACCGAAGGCCCGCTCATCCTCGCCAACTTCCTCGGCTTGCCCCGCCCAGACGCCGCGGCTCTCAAACCCTGACACCCTCTCACGCCCCCGCTACCATCAGGCAACTTTCAGCGATCAAAGCCCCCTGCCCGCCCCGCCGGAGCCCACCGATGACCGATACCGCCGCCCCCACAGCCGCCCCCCCCCCCCCCCCACCAGCAAGCGCACCGCCCGCGCCAAGCTGCTCGAAAAGGATGCCGAGAAGGTCGTGCTCACCTTCACCAGCCACACCACCGGCCAGGTCCAAAAGCCCACCCACCAGATGCACCTCGCCATCAACACCCCGGTCAAGACCGAGCCCGGCAAGCGCATCCTCGGCACCATCCGCGTCGAAGCTCGTCGAGTCGATGTCTGCGGCACCGGCGGTTCCTATGTCGAACCCGTTTACGGCCGCCCGCGCCGCATCCAGGGCACCATCATCGACATCGACTCGTCCAACGGCTGCATCGTGGTCGACGCCGGCATGCCCATCGTTGCCAAGCTCGACAACCTCCAGCGCACCAGCGACTTCACCCTGGGCGACCATGTCACCTTCGCCGTCAAGCCCGGCGCGACCTTCTACCCGGCGTCGTGAACTCACGTGAGCTTTCCCGTGTGGCATGCTCAAACTTGTTTGAGCATGTCTCCGCGCTTCCTAATAAGTTTGATGTTCAAACTCTATCGAGCATTGTCGGCGTGACCTACGATGGATCCCGCACCCCGCAAACGCCTGAAACGAATCGAAAACACAGGGACTGCCCGACTCCTCAACTTCTCGTGCTACCTGAATCGTCCCTTCCTTGGTGACGATCGATGCAGGCAGCTCGTCATTGATGCGATCAGATCTACGCAGGCGACGCACAACTACGACCTCTGGGCGTTCGTGATCATGCCCACGCATGTTCACCTGCTCATCTGGCCGCGCACGCCGGTCGCCGAACTGATGAAGAGTCTCAAGCAGTCTGTTTCTCGCAGGGCGGTTCAGCACGCAAAATCAGACAATCCCCACCTGCTCGAACACATGCTCGATCCAAAGGGCGTGCATCGCTTCTGGCAGCGCGGCGGAGGCTTTGATCGCAATCTCTGGAATCCCAAAGCGATCTGGGAAGCAATCGACTACATCCACAACAATCCGGTCCACGCCGTGCTTTGCGACTCTCCGGATAACTGGAAGTGGTCGAGCGCGGCATACTTTCGTGACCGCCGCCCGGTCATGGTCCCCTTGGATCTCCGATTGCTCCCACCACGCCCCCAGCGCTTCTAAAGCCCATGCTCAAGCAAGCTTGAGCATGCCACACGCGATCCACGCCATTCCGTGTGCAATGCTCAAAATCGCTTGAGCATGACTCCAGTTCACCCACCAATCCCCAAAAAAACAAACGGCCCGCGTCAGCAGGCCGCCTGTTCTCGCCCTGTCTGCCTTCAGACAGGGCGAACAAAGGGAGGAGAGAAAGAGAGACGGGTTATCGTCAGCGGTGCCGACGGGTTTTCTGGGTAATCCGGCGAACGCAGGTCTGCACACGATCCGCAGCACGATCGATCGCACCATACAGATCGTTGCCCGACTGTTCCACGATGATCGGCTGCGCCCCACCAGCGAGCTGCACATGCACATCGCATCGCATCATGCCGTTCGCGTGCGGGTCGGACATCTTCACGATCACGCGTTGAATCCGGTGGCTGAGCCGATCGAGCGCAAAACCGAATCGCCGGTTCGCATGCTCGACAATGGGTTCGGTGGGCCGAAGGTTGACGCCGCGCACTTGGAGATCCATGACCGATCCTTTCGCTGCCGTCTGAAGCGCCGGGCCGTGCGGAACACGGATCCGAAGCGGTCCCGGTGCCGATCAGCCACGATCCTAAAGGTCGATGCACCGCGCACCAAGAAAAATCCTGGTAATTGAAAAGATCCTCGTGCTGATAACCCCGTGACAGACGCGTTATTCGGCCAGCACGCGCAAAGCCCGCGCGGTCACCCCTGGCCGAGCCCGAGCGAACGCAGCGCGCGCACCGCATCGTCGGGATCCAGAGCCGCGTAGGGCCTGAACTTCTCGATCACGCCCGACTCTTCGCTGTAGAAGATCGCCCGGTTCGGCCCCAGACGCGACGCCGCGGGCGAATCGATGAGCTGCGTGGAGTCGCCCGAACTCATCTGGAACAGCACCCGGTTCTCGATCTCGCGCATCGCGTTTCGATCGAGGTACCGCTCGGCGTTCGTCAATGTGTCGCAAGACATCACCACATGCACACCGACGCCCGGACCGTCGCGCAGGATCTCCATCAGCAGCTTGTCCGGGCTCGGTTTCTCGTCGTCATCCATCGAGAACCCGAAGCTGTCCTCATTTCGACGCAGCGAACGCAGGCGCTGGATCGAGTGCAGCAGCAGGAACACGCCCGGGGCATCGGTCTCGTTCTCCGTGATGCGGGCCCGAACTTCCTCAGCGATCTGCTCGAGCGTGCCATCGAGATCTCGCGTCGCGACCACTCGCGCATCAGCAGGCAACTTGCCGGCCAGCGAAGCGAACTGGTGCGCCCTCGGATCATCGTCCGGCGTCGAGTCCACGATGTACAGCTGCGCCTGTCCCGAGTCGCACTGCGCCGCCACCGACACACTCGCGCCCATCATCAGCCCGAGCGACGCCTCTTCCCGCTGACCGATCACCAGCACATTCGAACCGCTCTGACGACGCATCTTCGCCGCCGTCGGGTCCTTGATTGCGATCGCCTCGCCGAGCCACAGGTTCGGGTACATCCGGTCCGCGTTCGAACCATCCGCCGCGGCCCTTCTCAGCATGTCATTGCGCTCGAGCTTCGCCGGGACATTGCCCTCGAACACCAGCGCCGGAGACCCGGTCTTCACGGAACTGTTCGCCGCCCGCTCGCAGACCGCTTCCACCGCGTCGTCGCGCTGCGCATCGGGCAGCCACACGATCTGGAACGGGCTGTTGCCCTCGACCATGCCCGCCTGATCGTTGTAGATCGCGTCGCCGGGCCGGCTCAGGAGGCGCGCCGCGGAGTTCTCCTCGTTGAGGATCAGGTACGAGTCCGCCTCGTTGCACTGCAGCGCGATGCGGATCGCCATCTGTCCCAGCGTGGACCTCGCAAGGCTGTAGGCCCCGCCCAGCGTCTGCGAGCCGAGGATCACATGGATACCGAACGCACGACCCTGACGCACCAAGCGGTCGAGCAGCAGCGACGCATCCTGCGACAGCTTGTCATCCTCAACGAAGAGTTCCTGGAACTCGTCGATGATCAGCAGCGTCCGCGGCATCACCACACCCGGCTTCGCCTGCCGGAACCCATCCAGGTTCTGCACACCCGCATCGCGGAACAGATCACCCCGGCGCTTCAGTTCCTCATCCACACGCTGCAACACGCTCAGACCGAACTCGCGGTCAGACTCGATCGCCACCGCCCGCGCGTGCGGCAGCGGGCCGTGACCGTCCTTGCCGGCGTACGCCTTGAACTCCACACCCTTCTTGAAGTCGACCAGATAGAACTCGACCTCTTCGGGCGAATACCACATCGCGAGATTCGTGATCAACACATGCAGCAGCGTCGACTTGCCCGAACCCGTCTTGCCCGCCAGCAGCACATGCTGGGCCGTGCCGTGACCCAGCGCCAGATCCTGCAGTTTCGTCGCACCCGCACGCCCGAGCGGCACGCGGATGTCCTTCGCGCTGCTCCGCGACCAGACATCCTCCTCGCTCGGCGCCACCGCCTTGAACGGCACCTCCACACGCGACGCATCGCGCGAGGCCTCGCCGACCCGCTTGAGCACCTCGGTCATCCGCTCTTCCGAGGGCGGCTGATCGAGCACCAGGTCTGCGTCCGCCAGCACGGCATCGACCAGTTGATACTTCCGATCCTTCCAGACCAGCGTCGTCGCGTGATCGCGCATGTCAGACAGCTGGATCCCCGCCGGCAGGTTCTCGCGCGTGTCGCAGGCGATGAGCGTGTGCACACCGCACCGCGCCCCCGAGGACACGATCGAAGCCAGCCGCCTCGCCGAGGCCTCATCAAAGTTCACCGGGAAATCGCTGATCACAAGGAACCGGTACGGCTCGGCGATCTCGCCCGCTTTCTCGTTGTAATCGTCGATCGTCTCGAACTCGTTGCGCAGGTACTTCTGAATCACATTCTCCATGTGCTCCGTCAGTTCCGACAGCCGCGCTTCGATGTGTTTCGATTCCGTCCAGATCCGGTGGTTCACGAACTGATCGTTGTAGTCCGCCAGATGCATGAACCCCGCGAAGTTCTGACCGAGCCCGACCGGATCGATGATCGTGAACCGGCACTTCGCCGGCGGCAGCGCCGTCAGCATCCGAAGCATCACCGCTTGCAGCGTCCGGATCGCCTGCGACCTCGCCTCGCCGAGCGACTCACCGTCCCGTCGCGCCTGTCGGTCATCCGCCGCCGGATACTCCAGCAGCAGCGAGGCATGCCTGGGCATCTCCAGCAGGGCCGGCAGGTCCACCTTCGCGTGCTTCGGCAAAGGCAACTCATCACCTTCCGGCAGCCCACCGGGCAGTTCCGAAAGATCCAGCTTCACTCGACCGAACTTCGAGGCGCCCAGCGAGCGGTGAGGCGGCGCCCACGCCGCCCACGCCCCGTCCGACCAGTCCGGGAAATCCGCATGATCGCGCTTCGTGAGTGACCCGGCCAGTTCCTCGAACCGCGACAGGCGGCTCGACCAATCCTCGGCCATAGCCGCTCTCGCCCGGTCGCGATCCTCGCTCGCGTCCTTCGTCTGGCCATCAAACTCACGCTGCGCTGCGCTCTCGATCTCGGCGTACTGCGCATTGGCCGCATCGCGCGTCGTATCCAGTGCGCCCTGCAACTCGGCCATCCGCGCCTTGTGCTGCTCTTCCATCCTGGTCAGCCTGGGCCGATACGACGCCGCCAGCTCCGCCCGCTTCGCTTCGAAGCGCTCCTTGATCTCACGCACCTGCTTGTCGTGCGACTCGTTCGACTCGGCAACCTCGCGTGTCCGCCGATCGGTAATCGCTTTCGAAGCCTGCTTGAACTCCGCGCGAGCCGCATCGCGTTCGTGCCCGAGTCGCGCAGAGGCTCGCGAGACCGCATGCTCCAGCTCGCTGTACAGCCCATCCAGCTTCGCCTTCGCACGCCCACGCAGGAGCAGCGCGACCACCACCGTCAGCACCACACCGATCCCGGCACCCACGCCGACCATCGGGCCAAAGGCCTTCTCCGGGCCCAGGAACAGCCCCGCCGCACCGCCGCTCAGCGTCAGAACCGTACCGATGATGACCAGCGACGATACCTGCGAGAACCGCGCCGCAGGGCAGGCCGCGATCCGGGCCGACACCGCTTTCGCCTCCTCAAGAGCCGAAGCCGCCGTCCCATCCGCACCAGCACCGCGTTCCGTCGCCGCGGCGTCCTCGTCATCGAAGTCGATCGAAACGCGACCGAGCCGCCGCGCAGCGTCCGGACGGAACAGCCCGAACGCGTCCAGTTCCGCGTGCACCGCGTTGACCGTGTCATCGAGATCGCTCTCGATCTCCTTCAGCCGGTCCGTGGTCGCGTTGAGAATCTCTCGGGCCTGCCGCACATCCGACTCGGCCACTTCCTCCGCCAGCCAATTCGTC
>CAZIXS010000044.1:12298-22109 GCA_964543335.1 uncultured Phycisphaeraceae bacterium
CCTCCACCTCCTGCCAACGCGGCCGCTGGCGCGTCGTCTTGTACTTGCACAGTATGGAGGCCGCACCCTCGCGCAGCGTCATTTCTTTCGATCGGTACTCCCGTTCGAGCTTGCCGTGCTCCGCATCGAAAGACGCCTGCTGCTGCGATGAGGCCTCCGCGTGCTCCGCCGTTGCACGCTCGATGACCGCGTCCCGCTCCTGCGCCGCCTTGCCCAGCACCTTGTCACGCTGACGCTGCGCCGAGCCGGTCGCCTCGTTCCACCGCTCATCGATGCGCGTCTGCGCCTCGGCCCGTTCGCGGGTCATCCGCCGAGCCAGATCGACCGCCTCGCGAAGAGAAGACGCCAACCCCGATTCATGCCCAGTCGCGGGCGAACTGCTGCGATTCACGAGCACTCCTGTCGAGCACGGGAAGTCATCTCGGCCATCTGTTCCATCGCCGCCACCGCAGACCGCGCCGCCGGTTGGATCGGCTCGATCCGCTCGGCTTCAAACTCTCGAGCGCGCCGATCGGCCCACTGATCCCGCGCCGACCACCAACGAACCTCAAAGGCCTTCGTCGCGTCCTGCAGCCGGTGCATGCCCGTTCTCAAACTCATCGGGTCCCTTTCTCGGTGCCGTCTTCCTCTTCGGAAGCCTCCAGCGTATCCGCATCGAACGCCGTCAGTGGCCTCCCACGCTCATCGTGAATCGCGATCAGCTCGCCCTCGCGGATCAGAAGTGCCGTCCCACGCGGGCATGCCAGCGCGATCGCCAGTTCAGGGTACGCATCGATCGCCTGTGCGGTTCTCACCGCCGCAAGGTTCTCGGGCGGTCCCTCCGCGTCCGAGCGGCACAGCACCCACCCGCTGTCGCCCAGGGGAGCCACCGAAGACCGCAGCAGCAGCGTCGGCGAATCCACCGTCCAGTCGCCCGCCACCACCATCTTGTCTTCAGAGGGCGGCAACTCCGCCACATCTCCCAGTTCACGCGCCGCCTGCCCCGCATCGAACCGCAGCACCTCCAGCGCCGACCCTACCCCGAGCATGTGCGCCAGCCGCCGAGTCGAGGACTCGTCCAGCAGCGCCCACTGCGCCGCGCCGCTCGCCGCGTGCAGCACCTCCTCCGCATCAGCCGCCAGCGGCGCCCGCGATCGCTGCCGCCGGCTCGGCGCGACTTCCTTCCACACCCGACGCGCCCCGCCCTCCTTCGGCCCGCTCTCGCTGGCGACACTCCGCACCGAAGCCGATTCAGCCCCCGTACCATCACTCGCAATCGCCAAGTACTGATCCAGCGTCCGCGCCATCACTTCCAGCTCACTCCGCGCCTTGGGCAGGTCCGCCGCAACCAGGCGCTGCATCGCCGCCACCCGCCCCTTGTACAGCGTGTACTGCTTCTCCAGATCCCGGAACCATCGCTGCGACGCCTTCAGCTTGCGTTGGGCTTCACCAACCTGCTCCCGTGCCCGCGCAATCGCTTTCCGCTCGTCCACCGTCGACTTGGGCCCCATCGCGTGGTTCGTGAGCTGCGCCCGCGCGAGGTCAGACTTGGCCCGCGTCAGCAGTTCCTCCCGCCGCATGATCTCACGCTTCCAGTACGGGATCCGGTCCGCACGGACCCAGTCGATCGTGCGCACGATGTCCGCCTCCGCCATCGACAGCGCCGCCCCGGCCTCCTCCTCGAAGCTCACGATCGCCGTGCGCAGATCACCCAGCGCCTCCACCGACCTGACATGTGCTCCCTGGTTCATCCGCTTGCGACCTCACCCGATCGTTCACCGCTGGCGCAGGTATTCCTCCGCCCGCTCCGCCTTCCGCAGCAGGAACGGGATGTGGTTGTCCGAGGAGGCCACGAACCGCGACAGCACCCGCATCGTCTCCTCGAACTCCTCCGCGAACTTCGCCTGCTCCTGGTCCCGCCAGGTCTGCGACAGCGCATTCAGCCGCCCATGCAGCTGTCTCATCTGCTGGTCGAGCTGGCTGTTGAACCGCTTCAGATCGGTCGCAAAACGCCTCAGTTCATCCGGGTCCACTACGGCCTTGGCCATGACACACATCCCTTTCCGCACGGCACCGCCAACAGCACCGCAAGACGGCTCCGGATTCGCAGATCCGCAAAGCCAGACGATACGAGACACCCTTCCCCCAGTGCAGGGTAGCCGCGATCCACCGGTTCGGCACCGAGGCCCACCGCCAGTTCCCTCCGACAAGCCTTGCCGCCGCGATTTGCCGCTTTTTAGTCACCCGACCTGCTATTCTTAAGCGTCGCGCGAACCAGTTCCCGGTTCCCGCTCCACGGGAGGACCCACATGAAACTCGGCAAAATCGTTCTCGGCGCCGGCATCGCCCTCATCGGACTCATCGTCCTGGTCGTGCTCATCGCCTTCCTCATGATCGACTCCATCGCCAAGACCGGCATCGAAAAAGGCAGCGCCTACGCTCTCGGTGTCCCCACCAGCCTCAACAGCGCCGATGTGCAGGTCTTCTCCGGCGAGTTCGCCATGAAAGGCCTCACCGTCTCCAACCCAGAGGGCTTCAGCACCCCCCACTTCCTCTCCCTCGGCGACGGTGGCGTCAGCGTTGATCTCGCTTCCCTCCGAGGCGATGTCGTCACCCTCCCCACCCT
Source organism: uncultured Phycisphaeraceae bacterium (assembly GCA_964543335.1). GTDB lineage: Bacteria > Planctomycetota > Phycisphaerae > Phycisphaerales > UBA1924 > JANSXG01. The sequence goes on from CAZIXS010000044.1 coordinate 14,904, forward strand.
CACGCTCGACAACATCAGCGTCTACCTACAGCGTGCCGATGGCAACACCAATTACGGCCAGATCATGGAGAACCTTAAGCGCTTCGAATCCGGCGACACCCCCGCCGACCAGCCCAAGGCCGAAGGCGGCAAGGGCTTCGCCATCGACCGCGTGCTGATCACCAATGTCACCGTCAACATCGACCTCGCCCCCATCCCCGGCGGCGTCGGCGAACTCACCAAGATGGAAGTCGTGGTCCCCCAGATCGAACTGACCGACCTTGGCAAGGGCGACACCAAGCCCATGGAGATGGCTGAAGTCGTCGCCACCATCGTCAAGGCCATCCTCGCCGCCGTCGCCCAGAACGCCGGACAACTCCCCGGTGACCTCGGAGCCCAGCTCCAGAACGGCCTCGCCCAACTCCAGTCCCTCGACTCGCTCGGCGTCGAACTCGAAGCCGCCGCCAGCAAAATCATCGAAGATGTCGGCGGCCAGATTGATGACGCCATCAACGACGGCCTCAAAGGCATCGGCGACCAGATCGGCGACGGCCTCGACGGCCTTATCCCCGGACGCCCCAGAGGCGGCGGCGACGGCGACGGCGGCAACTGAGCCAATCTCCCCACGATCCTGATCAACGAAAAACGCACGGCCACGAACCGTGCGTTTTTCATTCAACTCTTCCAGATGGCCTTACTTGGTGCCGTACTCAAACACCCCACGCCCGGTCTTATCACCCAGCCGCCCCGCCGTCACCAACTGTTTCAGCAGCGGGCACGCACGGTAGCGGTCGTTGTTCAGCCCTTCGGCCAGCACATCCATGATGAACACGCAGGTGTCCAGCCCGATGAAGTCGGCCAGGCGCAGCGGGCCCATCGGGTGGGCCATACCCAGGCGCATGATCGCGTCGATGTCCTCCGGCTCCGCGACGCCCTCCATCCACGCGTAGAACGCTTCATTGATCATCGGCATCAGCACGCGGTTCGAGATGAACCCTGCCCGGTCGTTCGCCGCGTGCGGCTCTTTGCCCATCTGCTTCGACAGTTCAATCGTCCGCCGCGTCACCTCCGCGCTGGTCGCGAGCCCGTTGATGACTTCCACCAGCTTCATCACCGGCACCGGGTTGAAGAAGTGCATGCCGATCACGCGCTGCCCCGCACCCGCTCGGGCCACCTCCGCCGCCGCGGCGATCTGCGTGATCGAGATCGACGAGGTGTTGGTAGCGAGCACCACATCATCACGCTCAAAGGTCTGCGCAAGCTTGCCGAAAATCTCCGCCTTGATCGCGGCGTTCTCGACCGCCGCCTCAACGACCCAGTCCGCACCCGCCATGTCGTCCCATTTGGTGGTGTACGAAATCCGACCGAGCGCCGCGTCCGCGTCCGCCTGCTCCATCCGCCCCTTCTCAACCGCCCGGGCCATCAGCTTCTCATGCAGCTTCTTCGCCTTGTCCAGCGAACCCTGATGGGCGTCGTAGGCAATGGCGTTGATCCCGGCGGTCGCCGCGACCTGGGCGATGCCGCCACCCATCTGGCCGGAACCAATGACAGCGAGAGTCTTGACGTCGGACATGAAACGCTCCTCCAGAGCAGGAAATCGGGGTTTGGAGAGTCAAAATCGGGGAGGGGAGTGTAGCAGGCCCGGGCCGCCTGGACCCCGCTCAACCATCCAGATGCAGATCCATAATCAGCACATCGTGCAATGACCCAAACTTGCTCCCGCACCGGCGCATCAGCCCCACCGGCTGGAATCCGAAACTCTCGTGAAACCCCTTCGAGGCATCACTCGGCCCCGCGATCCGCGCGATCAGCACCCCAAACCGGTTCGTCTTCGCCCGCTTGATCAGCGCGCCCATGAGCGATCGACCAACGCCCCGCCGGTGCACATCCGGCATGACATAGATCGACACCTCCGCCGTGCGCCGATACGCCGCGCGAGGCGACCACGGGCTCAGACCCGCCCAGCCGAGCACCTCACCGCTCTCGCGATCCTTCGCCACCAGCAGCGCGTGCCCCCTCGGATCGTGCGCGAGGTACCACGCCTGCCGATCCGCTTCGCTCCGAGGCTCGGTCTCAAAGGTCGCCGTCGAGTGCAGCACGAAGTGGTCGTAGATCCCGAAGATCGGACCAAGGTCCGCTCCGGTCGCGTCCGCGATGACAGGGTGCTCGCTCACCAGGGGAGAGTCTCGCCTTTGTAATCCAGGAACGCGCCGTTGTGCGTCTCGGGCTTCGCACCCTCGATCACCTTCAGCATCCCGGCGATCGATTCCGGCGGTGTCAGCGGCGCCTCCTGTCCACCCATCCGCGTCTGCACCCAACCCGGGTGCAGCACCATGCAGGTGAACCCCTCGTCCTTCAACTCCACCGACAGGTGCTTGTTCAGCATGTTCAGCGCGGCCTTGGACGACCGGTAGCCGTACGACGAGCCGCCGTTGGCGTTCGTAATCGAGCCCAATTGCGACGAAATGCTCACGATCTGGTTCCCCGTCCCGGCACGCAGGTTCGGCAACAGGTGCTTGATCACCCGCATCGGCCCAACCGCGTTGATCCGAAGATCCTGCGCGAGCCCCTCCATATCCAGATCCGCGATGCCGCCCCGATGCCCAGACACCGCCCCGTTGTTGATGAGCAGATCAATCGGGGTCGCGTGCCCACTCCCATCCTTCAGGTTCTTTGCGAGACGCGCCGCGGACTCCTCCGAGTCCACATCCAGTTGCTCCAGCCGGTCGCCCTCTCCCGTCAGCAGCGCCTTGAGTTCATCCGCCGACTCCGGATCCCGGGCCGTGCCGATCACCGTGTGCCCCGCCTCCTTGAGTTGACGGACGAACTCGAGGCCAAGCCCGCGATTGGCACCCGTGACAAGAACAGTGGTTGACATGGTCTGCAGTCCCTTCGGTCGTGAAAACCAATGCTAGCACCGCCGCTCAGGGCGTTCCGCCGAACTCCTTGATCAACCGCAGCCGCTCCAGCCGCTCCTGCGCCCGCGCAATCAGATCATCGACGAGCGTGAAGTCCACCCCCGACTCCGCCGCCGCGGCTTCCGCTCGCAACTCTCGGAGCTGCCCGATCGACCGCTCCAGAACATCCGCATCATCCGAGCGTGTCCCCTCCACCATCGCCCAATACCGATCCGCATAAGGCCGAAGCGCCTCATCCATCAGCGTCTCAAGATCCTCCCCCGCATCCGGCTGCTCATTCACCGGCGGCTGCGCATCGGCATCCTCACCATCATCTCCATCTTCCACCGACACAGGCTGTGTTGGCTCTGCGGCATTCTGCTCCCCACTCGCCATCCGCTCACCGCCACCACCCGTCGCCTCACCACGAGGCCACTGCACCACCAGCACCGCCGCGAGCGCAACGATCGCAACCGTCTGCACCGCGATCACACACTTCAGCAGCCCACTCTTCGATCGCTTCCCCCGCGTCGCCACCATGACCGGCGCAGCATCCGCCACCGGCTCAACCCGAACCACGGCATCGCGCTCCACCTCCGGCGCGACCGGTTCCGCTGGCCGCTCAACATTCGGTTCAGCCGGCGCCGCCGGCATCGCCTGAGGAGTTCGAGGCCGAATCATCGCCGCGATCTGCTCCGGCGGTGCCTCGCCCGGCAGCGCCGCCTTCGGGCTCAGCCCGAGCTGCTGCCGGTCCGTCACCGGACGCAGCACCGCGTCGCACGAAGGACAGTTCGCATCCTCCGCCCCGATCGGCGTGTGACACGAATGGCAGAACCCGAGCACCGCCGCCACCCCCGGCGTGTCCCGCGCGTACGACCAGAATTGACGCGTCGTCGGCCCCCGCACAATCGTCGTTGGCCCGATCTTCCCCCGCTGCGCCAACTTCACGATCGTCTCATACGAGCAAGGCGGGCGGAACGGCTGCGTCTCATCCCGAACCTGCCAAGGCCCCATCGCGTTCTGCGTCGCCTGACGCGACAGCGGCTCGAACCGCCCCTTGCACGCCTCACACTGCAAAGGCCGGGGCTTCCCCGGCGCGAGCTCATGCCCATGCCCGCAATAGGGGCAGAGGGCCGGCAGCCGCAGGGACGATCCACTTTGATCGGCAGGAGTACTCATCGCTGGTGTGCTAGCGTACCCGCATGAACCACCGCGCGACGACCATCCTCCCCCTCCTCGTCCTCATCACCGCCTCCGGCTGCTCCAACTCCACTTCCCAGCGCGACATCCGCGTCACCAGCGGCCTCGAAGCCAGCGAACGCTACATCGCAGATCGCGACCCCGCGGTCCGCACGCCTCGAGCGGCGCCCGGCGCACAACCCACCGATCGGTTCGCCACCGTCTCCGGCACCGATATCCCCTGGGCCCAGGCCCAGCCCCTCCTCGCCGAAGCCGCCGGCGGACTGATCCTTGAAGAAGTCGCCCTCGAAACGCTCCTCATCCGGGAAATGCTCACGCAGCGCCTCACCCTGACCGACGCCATGATCGAGCGCGAGGAACTCCTCCTCCGCGACTCGCTCGCCACCGACACCACACCCGATCAGGCCCAGCGCCTCCTCGACGAGATCCGGCGCCAACGCGGCCTCGGGCCCAAGCGCTACCAGTCCCTGCTCCGGCGAACTGCCATGCTCCGCGCCCTCGTGCAGGACCGCGTCACCATCGACGAAGCCAGCATCGAGCGCGCCTACCGCATCCGCTACGAACCATCCTTCCGCGTCCGCATCATCACCACCGACACCGTCGAGCAGGCCGAGCGCGCCCGCGCCCGCATCGCCGCCGGCGAAGACTTCTCGCGCGTCGCCGCCGAAGTCAGCACCGATCCCAGCGCGGTCCGAGGCGGCGTCGTCGAGCCCATCAACCCCGCCGACCCCACCTACCCCGACGCCATCCGGCGCACCCTCACCACACTTTCCCCCGGCGACCTCAGCAACCCCATCCCCCTCGACATCGACGGCCCGCTCCAGATCGCCCTCCTCGTCCTCGACGAGGTCGTCCCACCGGCCCGCCTGGCCACCCGCGAGCAGGTCCGCCCCGAACTCGAGCGCCTCGTTCGCCTGCGCGAAGAGCGCCTGCTCATGGACGCCCTGTCCCAGCGCCTCCTCGATCAGGCCCGCGTCTCCCCGATCGACCCCGCCGCCACCTGGAGCTGGGAGTCCCGCCAGCCCCGCTAAAGCGCACAATCGACCGGTTATCAGACGATTTGCCGCCCCAAAGCCACCCCTGCTTCACCTCTTCCCACCCGCTGCCGATGTTCTGACGAACCGTCTTTCCGGACCGTTCGTATGGATCAGCGCGGTTCCGCACCCATCACGGCCCCGACTGCACCTTGCCGGGCCCCCACGCGGATCGCATCTTTGCGGAGGAAGTCCAAGGCGTTGCCAGATCACACGCACAACCCGTTCCCGACCATCGCGCTCATCAGCCAGGACGCCGCGCTCGCCGCTGCTCTGCGCGCCGCTCTGGAAGCCTGCTTCGGCGAGTCCTCCCTCCGCTCCCCCGCTGCTCACGATGCCGCCCTGACCTCGACCGACCTCGCCCGCGTGGACCTCGTCATGATCGACGCCAACGCCCTCACCGCGCCGCAGGTCGAAAGCCGCGTCCTTGATGCCCGCGCCGCCCTTGATCGCCTCTCCAGCGAAGCGCCCGTCGTCGTGCTCGGCGACCCCGCCGACACCGAGTGGGTCGCCGCCGCCATCGAATCCGGAGCCGCCGACGCCATCGACCGCTCCAGCATCACCGCCGACCGCCTCGGCCTCATCGTCGAGCGCGCCATGGCCTGCGCCGAACTCGATGTCCGGCGCACCATGCTCATCCGCGAACTCAAGGCCTCCAACAACCAGCTCAAGTCACGCGCCGCAGCCCTCGAACAACGCATCGCCAAGCTCGAAGCCGAGGCCTGGACCGACCCCCTCACCGGCCTTGCCAACCGCTGGCAACTCGAAAACCGCCTGAGCCAGATGTTCGCCGAAGCCGTGCGCTACGGCACCGACCTCGCCTGCGTCATGATCGACCTCGACGGCTTCAAGGAGATCAACGACTCCGCCGGGCACGCCGCCGGCGACGAGATCCTCCGCCTCGTCGGACATGTCATCACCGACTGCATCCGCCAGTCCGACTTCGCCGCACGCTACGGCGGCGACGAGTTCGTCATCATCATGCCCCAGACCTCCAGCGAAGTCGCCATGGCCGTCTCCCAGCGCCTGCAGGCCATGTTCCGCACCCAGGCCCAGGCCTGGGGCATCGAGTGCAAACAGGGCTGTAACCACGAATGCGGCATGTCCCTCGGCATCGCCAGCCTCCGCCAGAGCAAACCCATCGACGCCGACCAACTGCTCATCAGCGCCGACCGCGCCCTCTACGCCGCCAAGAAAGCCGGCCGAGGCGAAGCCCGAGTCTTCGAACCCCGCCCCATCGACGAAAACGAATCCGCCCGCCGCACGGATTGACCCGCGCCCTTCTCCCCTCGAGGGAGAAGGTGGCCGCGTGCGGATTCAGCACGCGGACGGATGAGGGGGCGGCCCGAATCTTCCAGCCAATATGGATCGCCAAGAATTAGAGCCCAACGGCGCAAGCCGTGGGTTGCGTGTTCCGGCGAAGACATGTGTTTCACCCGATGAGGGACTTGGCATGGGGTGCGGACAGGATCTTTGGTTGCATGTGCTGCTCGGATGCTTGCAACCCACGGCTCGCGCCGTTGGGCTCCAATCTCAGAACCCCGCCACGCCCCTACCACCCAACCTTCGTCGTCATCGCCCGATCAATATCCCGCTGCGACTCCCGCTCCTTGATCGTGTCGCGCTTGTCGTGCTGCTTCTTGCCGCGAGCCAGACCGATCTCCAGCTTCGCGTACGGACCCTTGAAGTACATCTTCAGCGGCACGATCGTCACGCCCCGCACCGCCGTCGCCTTCGCCAATTCCGCGATCTCCCGCTTCGAAGCCAGCAGCAACCGCGTCCGCGTCGTGTCGTGCTGGAACGCCGCGCTCGCGTGGTCGTACTCCCCGATGTGCGCCGAGTGCAGCCACAAGGACGGCGGGTTCGTCTCCTGCACCCGCACATACCCCTCCTTGAGCGAAACCTTGCCCGCGCGCACCGACTTCACCTCCGTCCCGGTCAGGCGGATACCCACCTCCAGCGTGGAGTCGATGAAGTAATCGAACCGGGCACGCCGATTCTCGATCACAGGGGTCGCGGTCTGTTTTTTCTTCTTCTTGGCCATATAGGGGACAGGCAAGTGTACGCTGAATCGCACGGCCCCTGCTCCCAAGAAT
>CAZIXS010000045.1:0-10898 GCA_964543335.1 uncultured Phycisphaeraceae bacterium
GAGATCACCAAGGGTGGTACCGTGCGTTCGTCCGACAAGACGGTGACCATCGCTGCGTCCCACACGGAATACGAAACGGAAGGCCGGCACTACGCTCACGTGGACTGCCCCGGCCACGCCGACTTCGTCAAGAACATGATCACCGGTGCCGCCCAGATGGACGGTGCGATCCTCGTCGTTTCGGCGGCGGACGGTCCCATGCCCCAGACCCGCGAGCACGTGCTGCTCGCCCGTCAGGTCGGTGTGCCCTACATCGTCGTCTTCATGAACAAGGTCGACCTGGTCGACGACCCCGAGCTGCTCGAACTCGTCGAGATGGAAGTTCGCGAACTCCTCGACAAGTACGATTTCCCCGGCGATGACACCCCCGTCATCAAGGGTCAGGCCAAGGCCGCGATGGAAAACCCCAAGGACGACGCCGCCTGCAAGGGTGTGGACGAGCTGTTCGATGCCCTCGACAGCTACATCCCCGAGCCCGAGCGCGAAGTCGACAAGCCCCTGCTGATCGCCGTCGAAGACGTGTTCTCGATCAAGGGCCGTGGTACCGTCGCGACCGGTCGCGTCGAGCGTGGCACCGTCAAGGTTGGTGACGCCGTCGAGATCGTCGGCCTCACCACCGAGAAGAAGCCGACCACCGTGACCGGCGTCGAAATGTTCAACAAGACCCTGGACTCGGCCGTCGCCGGTGACAACTGCGGCGTCCTCCTCCGTGGTATCGAAAAGGACCAGGTCGAGCGTGGGCAGGTCATCTGCAAGCCCGGCTCCATCCAGCCCCACACCAAGTTCAAGGGCGAGGTCTACATCCTCACCAAGGAAGAAGGCGGCCGTCACACCCCGTTCTTCTCCGGCTACAAGCCCCAGTTCTACTTCCGCACGACCGACGTCACCGGCAGCGTGAACCTCCTCGGCGGCGCCGAGATGTGCATGCCCGGCGACAACGTCGCGATCGAAGTCGACCTCGGCGACAAGCCGATCGCCATGGAAGCCGGTCTCCGCTTCGCGATCCGCGAAGGTGGCCGCACCGTGGGTTCGGGCGTCATCTCCGAGATCGTCGCCTGATCCCCGCCGGGCTCAGCCCGGCTCCGGCAATCCTGCCGGCTGATAGAGTTTTTCCCGCCTGGCCCGCTGACCCGGGCCACGCGGCTTTCAGATTCGACCGATCCACACGACCCCGTCATCCGGCGGGGCGTTTACTGAAACGGAAGCTTTGAGATGGCCAAGAAGAAGGGCGACGCCCGCGAGTATGTCTGGCTCCAGTGCACCGAAACCGGTGACCTGAACTACCGGACCCAGGTCAATGTCAAGGGCGGCCTGCCCGAGGGTCTCAAGGAAGGCCTCAAAAAGTACTGCCCCCGTCTGCGCCAGCATACGGTCCATAAGATCAAGCGGAAGTAATCGCCTTCGGGCGCGGACCTTCCCATTCGTCCAAGGTCGAGCCAGCCGGGCCCCCGTCAAACCCCAAGGCTCGCTCGATCGGCTAGGCCAGTAGCTCAATTGGCAGAGCAGCGGATTCCAAATCCGCAGGTTGAGTGTTCGAGTCACTCCTGGCCTGTTTGCCCCACGCGGGGCGCCCCCGGACCGGATCGGCAACGGTCGTAGCCCGGCGATGCCCCAAGCCTCCCGGAACGGAGATCGCAGCCGATGCTGAGCATGTACAAAGCAGGTCAGGGCTACTGGACCCGCATGATGAGCGCCATCTTCTTCGGCGTCCTCGTCGCGGGCGGTGCTCTCTGGCTCTCCAACCAGATCAACGCCATGAGCGTGCCGACCGACTCGTGGAACTACACGGTCGCCAGCACCGATGGCTTCGCCCCGGCCCGTGAGGTTAAGCTCGAGCGCAACAACGAGGAGGTCGGCTCGGCCTTTGTCCGCTCCGTGGACGGCTCCATCCTCGTTCTCGAGAACCTGACCATGCAGTCGGATCAGTTCCCGACCGCCACAGGACTCAGCATCAGTGCTGAAGGCGTTGACCCCGTGGAAGTGCAGTCGCTCCAGATCGTCCCGAAGTTCGAGAAGACCTACCTCCAGGGTGGCGTCGCCGCGGGCGTGCTGCTCATCGGCGCGATCATCGTCCTGTGGTTCTGCTACTCCAACAAGAAGTTCAGCGAGTTCCTGATCGCCACCGAGGGCGAGATGAAGAAGGTGAACTGGTCGAGCCGTCGCGAGGTCTTCGGCTCCACCTGGGTCGTGATCGCCATCAGCGTGCTGATCGCAGCCATCCTGTTCGTTACGGACATCGTCTTCAAGTCCATCGCCGAGGGAATCAACCTGATCCAGACCTGATCGATCCGACTCAGTGCTGTGATCATCCAGATGATCCGGATGCTCCACGCGTCCACCGCTCCCGCGTCAACCACGAACGAAGCCCGCAACCGCGACCACTTCGCCCGAAAGCAACACCGACCATGACCGAGCACGATCAAGCCCAGTCCGCGGAAGACCACTCGACCGAAGCTCCGGCCCAGGCCGAAGCCAATCAGTCCGCGCCCGCCGAGGTCAAGCCCAAGAAGAAGACCATGCAGATCGAGGGCGACCTCACCGCGACCACGCTGCCGACCGCCGCTCAGATGGCCGGTTACGAGGGCAAGCTGATCGACGGCGAGCCGATCGCCTACCCGGGCATGAACTGGTTCACGCTCCGCGTCGCGTCGAACAAAGAGAATTATGTCCGCGACACGCTGCTGCGCAAGATCGAGATCGAGGGTCTCAAGCACCTCGTGAACCGCATCCTTGTCCCGACGGAAAAGACCAAGACGGTGAAGGGCGGCAAGCAGCGCATCCAGGAAACCAAGCTCTACCCGGGCTATGTGTTCGTCGAGATGCGTCTCGAGGACGACGGACGCATCCCGCAGGATGTCTTCTTCCTGATCAAGGAAACCACCGGCGTGGGTGACTTCGTCGGTACAACCGGCCGCCCGACCGCACTGGCACCCCACGAGATCGAGAAGATGCTCCTCGACTCGCGCAAGCCCGAAGAGATGCCCGAGATCAAGATGGTCTTCCAGAAGGGCGAGGCCGTCACCATCAAGGAAGGCCCCTTCGAGAACTACGAGGGCACCGTCGACGAGCTCATCCCCGAGAAGGGTCTCGTCCGAGTCCTCGTCACGATCTTCGGGCGCCAGGCCCCGATCGAGCTCGAAGAATGGCAGATCGCCAAGGCCGAAGACGCCTGATCGCCGCCCGATCAACGACCAAAGAAAAACCGCCCGGACTCGTGCCGGGCGGTTGTCGTTTTGACGGCGATGTCAGAATCGAAAGGTCACAGGCAAGTCTGCCCGAACGCCGCGAGCACCGCGTTGAGATCGGCCAGATTGATCTGGCCGTCGCCATTCGTGTCGCCGTCGGGCGTGGTCTGGCCGAAGTTGCCGAGGACGAGGTTGAGGTCGGCGAGGTTGACGGTGCCGTCCGCATTGACATCGCCCGGACACGGGCAGGATCCGACCAAGCGGACCCGGCGGTCCTCTTCGAGTGGCAACTCGATGGCAACGCCGTCGCCGGACATGAATGCCCAAGTCCCAAGTCCGCCGATCGTCGGATTTCCCGAGAACACATCGCTGAATCTGATCTCGCTGCTCCAAGATCCTGGCAGCGGACCCACAGCAAAGCCATCGGTGTTTGGAGAAACCCAATTGTGGCGGACTTCAATGAGCGAAGTTCCTTCCCCTCGATACCCATCGTTCGGATCGTCGCGGGCCTGGAACGAGGGTGCCGCACCATCAAACTCCAGAACCATCTCGGCTCGGCCACCGCCGTTTGACGTGACCGCGTCGTGTACGATCACTACGCTTGTGCCGCCCGCACCGATTGACAGAAACATGTGCGACCGATTCATGGAAAGAATCGGAAGCGGGCCGTGGAAGAATTCCTCGTTGGAACGCCATCCGTAGTAGGCATCGATGTTCGTGGGAAGCAGATACGGCGCGATGATACCGCTCAGCTCCGTGAACTCGCCTGTACCCGCTCCCGTCTCGATGGCCAGTGACCATCGCACTTCGCGCGACGCCGGGGCGACCACTTCCCCACTGATCGCTTCGCGTCCCAAAGCATCTCGTATCACAGCGCGATATCGCTGCCCGTCAACGACAGGAGCCGCGAGTTCGAAGGATCGCTCGCCGTTCATATCCGAGAATTCTTCGCCGGCTGCGGCCTGTTGCCATTGCACGGTGTATCCGAACAGCCCGCTCTCCGGTACGGCCCGGATCGTGAACACATCACCATAGCACGCACCCTCTGGTGGCGAACTCTGCAAGGCGACGGCAGGCGCTGGAGGTATTGAAGCCGGCCAGAAATTGTCGAATGCAAGACCGACGCTGCCCGCGTTCCCGGTGTATCGAATCAGGATGTATCCGATGTCGGCCTGCTCGCGTTCAAATGCGAATCCGAGTGCGCCGGCATCACCTGGACCTTGATTGTTGTTGCAGACATCATCACCGATCGGAGCAGTGAGCACGCGTGTGTCGAGCACCTGCATCGACGCGTCGAGTGCTTCGATGGTCCATTCCTCGAACACGGATGCCGAACGACGATCCACATCAATGATGATCCCCGCCGCGGCGGCGACCGGCGTGCTGTAGGTCAGCAAGAGCGTGCCCGCCTCATTCGTGATGCTGTCGTCATCGGTCAGGAAGGCAAGGCCGGTTGTCGAAAGATCGAAGGGTGTATCCGGGCCGCAGCCATCGAACGCCGTTGCAGGCGCTCCCACTTTCGCGATCAGCGGAGAGCCGATCGGCAGGAGTGTGACGGCATCAACGAGATCGAACCGCACACCCAACGCCGCTTCGTATTGATCTGATATCGGCATCTCGTCCATAGTGGGTAGCCCACTTGGGAGCGATTCGAAGTCGATCACCTGCGCACGCCCAGACGAACAGACGCACAGAAGTGCCGTGAGCATTTAGCAAAGTCTCATATGTCAATCCTCCTCCAAGGGCCGCCACCAACGAAAAGCCCCATCGAATTGAATATATCAACGCGCCGGGGCATTACGAACGATGTTTTTCTGAGAATCGCCAGGGCATGCCCGTGACGCGATGATCACGGACAGGCCTGCCCGAAGGCCCCGAGCACGGCGTTGAGGTCGGCGAGGTTCACCTGTCCGTCATTATTCGTATCGCCATCGGGCGTGGTCTGCCCGAAGTTCGCGAGCACGATGTTGAGGTCGGCGAGGTCGATCGAGCCGTCGCCCGAGACATCCGGCGGGCAGCTGTTGGAGGGCGTGCAGCCGGTCCATCGGAGGATGTTTGCTGAGCGTGTTACCTCGCCGCCAGAAGCGTAGTAGTCGAAATCGCCGCCGATGTAGAGCGATGGAGCCGGTCCGATCGTCGAAGCCCGCAGCGCGTTGACGGTGCCGTTCACTTCGAGAGCGATCGGTTCGCACTCGTCGCCTCGCCACTTGAGCACACGCCCGATTGGGAACGGATCTTGGAATGGACCACCCGACTCAATGATGAACCCGCCGATGTACAACGCTGGGCCCGAGCCGTCGTCGAAGACTTCGAGCGCCGTGATCGTGTCGAGCTGCGTTGCGCAATCGATCGGCATCCACTCGAAACCGTTCCAGCGCGCAAGGTTGTCGGCTGCGAGACCGTCGGCCTCGCTGAATGTGCCAGCGACAATCAGTTCGTCGCCGGATCCCGAATCGAATACGCGCATCGAGTGTACGAGACCGTTCAAGCCCCCTCCGTTGGTGCCGATCAGCGGCGACCAGGAGCTGCCGTCCCATCGAGCGATCCCGATCGCAGGCTGACCGTCAGCCTGCTGGAAGGGCCCGCCCGCGTAGAGCGCTTCGCCGCTCCCATCGTCGTAGCGGCTGAGCGCAAGAACCGCCCCGCTCAGGCTTCCGCCGTTCGTTCCAGCGAGAGGAGACCAACTTGAACCGTCCCACTGCGCAATGCGTGAGGCTACTGCACCCCCGGCCTGGCTGAAACTACCGCCAACGACCAGCTTGCTGTCGTAGCCGATCACTGCTGTCGCGACGCTATTCAGCCCGCTGCCGAGCGGAGCCCATGACTGTGAGGCCGAGTCCCACCGCGCGACGCGGTTCACCGGTGTATCGCCCGAGAAACGGAACACCCCCCCGCGTACAGCTCCGGGCCGTCTCCGTGATCGACGGACGTGGTGGCTCGAACCTCCAGATCGAACCCGGCGCCCAGCGAAGCCCAGCCGCCGTCGTTGAGCGCGGCGATCGAGCGTGAGTCCGGCTGGTCCTGGCTGGTGAACTGGCCGCCGACGATCAAAGCGGGCGCATCGTCCACCACGACTTCGGCCATGGTCTTGACAGTCCCAAACACCTCGTTGGGCGAGGGATCTTGCAGCGGCTGCCAGGTTGCTCCATCCCAGCGTGCGATGTTTGATGCAGCAAGACCTCCGGCACCGGAGAGCCAACCAGCAACGACCAGTTCGTCTGTCCCTTTGATCGGGAGCACGCAGGATGCGTAGAGATCGACATACGAACGAGCCGGAATAGGATCGAGTCCGTCCGCGCCCGGCGTGGACCACGATCCATCGCGAAAAATTGCGATTCCGTCAGCGGGTGAACCATTGACCGAGAAAAAATTTCCGCTTGCGATAAGTTCGTTGGCACCGTTCCGCTGGATCGAATGCAGATTCCTAACCCATCCATCTGTTGGGTTGCCGAATTCTGGCACTGACGACCACGCCTTGCCGTCCCATCGCACGATACCAAAGCGGGCGTTCGGGTTACCGTCCAGGAAAAAGTTCCGGCCACCTAAATAGAGCGCCTCCCCAGTGCCGTCATCGTGTACCTCCAATGCGGTAACTTTTATTCCGGAACTATTCAGCAGTTCGGTCGAATCGTCGACAACGCGCCATGTGTTGCCCGCTTCCAATCTGTATAAACTGCCCCCAAACGACGGCGTATCCGAAGCGAACGAGTTATCGCAGATAATCACATAGAGCTCTCGGTCGCCGGTACCGTTGAAGACAACGCCTCTATAGACATATCGGAACTCGCCAACGCTTGGGAGTTCAGGGAAGCGGCGCCATTGTGTTCCGTCCCACGCGCCGAGATTCCTGGACAGCCCGGACTCGTACGGCAGCATGCCGATCCCAGTCGCGAGAAGCTCGGGTCCGGACCCAAAGTCTTCTATGCTGAGGTGGTAGACCGGTCCGATCACGGGTACTTGGACCCACTGCTCCCCGTCCCACTTCGCGAGGTCCTTCACCGATGTGCCGTCGGGCCCTATCAATTCGAACTGACCGCAGACATACAAAGCGGGGCCTAACCCGTCGTCGTAGACAACCGTGCTGATCCCGTAGTTAAAGTTCAAGTAGAACGTCTCGGGAATCTCGAACGGGACGGAGTAGTCGCCGAACGGTTTCCAGCCGTCCTCGTCCCAGCGTGCAACGTGGAACGCCTTGCCCGAACCGGCCGACCAGAAACTGCCAACCGCAACGAGATCGGGACCTGTTCCATCGTCCCAGGTTGTCTATCCGTGGATGCGCCAGTCGGTGCCAGGGACACCGAACGCATCGTTGTCGGGCCCAGGGCTGCACTCCTGCCCGGAAGCAACAGCATTGGCGGCGAGCAGAGCAGCAAAGCAGGCGATGCGATGTATGGTATGGAAAGAAAGCATCTTGTGGCCTCCAAAGGGGTATCGAAAGCGGCTCGAATACCCCTTGGATGCCCCAGCGGATGCCGTGTTCCCGACATCTTCAGATTATCTGCGCGAGACGAAGGCCTGCGTTTACGGACAGTTCGTCCCGAACGCCGCGAGTACGGCGTTGAGGTCGGCAAGGTTGACCTGTCCGTCGCCGTTGGTGTCACCGACGCTGGTCGCCTGCCCGAAGTTCGCGAGCACGATGTTCAGGTCGGCGAGGTCGATCGAGCCGGAGTCGTCCACATCCGCGGGGCACTCGGGGGCAGGGATCGGGGCGATGGCCTGGATCGTGGTGGTGATCGTGCCGCTCACGGGCGGAGCGTCGGGCAGGTCGTCGCCGCTAAAGGACACCGAGAGATTGACCTCCAGCAGGTAGAAGTCGCCGTCTCGGGTCAGGGTGGCGGCGATCGGAGCGACGATCACACCGGATTCGGCGAGGTCAATCGAAGCGCTGCAGGGGATGTTCTGCGACTGCAGCAGGATGCACAGGAGCGTGGAGGAGTTGTAGCTCAGCGTGCCCGCGTTCGCGAGGGGCACCAGGGGGAACAGCAACTCGCCGCCGGGTCCGACCGGCTCGGGTGCGGTGGGGCCGTCCTGGGCGTACTGCGTGGCCAACCCTTCGCCGCTGATGGTGAGCGTCTGGCCGAACCCGAGGCTGTAACTGAGGTTTAGCGTCTCGGTGAGGGCGAATGTCAGGTCGAAGATCGAGGCCTGGGTGGGGTCCTGACCCGGCTCGAGCAGCAGCACAACCGAGCCCGTGATGGGCGAGGTGTCGCTGTCGCAGGAGCCGTTGATCGACTCGCAGATTTCGAGTGTGGTCACCGAAACCTCGGGGTCCACTTCGAACAGCACGGGAACGGCCAGAGCGGTGTTGCAAACGGCGCCGAGCACAGCGGCGACGGACAGCGGGGCGGTCATACGCATGGTGTTTCTCTCCTCTTTGCGATAAGCATACGGCCAATCCGCGTCGATGCCAGAAGTCCGGAAACACCGGGCTTTAATCACGGGCAGAGGGTCCCGAACGCCGCCAGCACAGCGTTGAGGTCCGCCAGATCCACGACGCCGTCGTCGTTCGTATCGCCCTGACTCAAGGCCTGCCCGAAGTTGCCCAGGACGAGATTGAGGTCGGCAAGGTCGATACTGCCGTCGCCCGACACATCCGTGGGGCACTCCGGGCAGTCGAGCACTGTCTGGCTGATCTCGGTGCTGTGGACCCGCCAGCCCGGGTAGTCGTTGTACTGCTCGTCGATCGTGTCGAAGTGCAGCTCGATCTCGACGGTCTGTCCCGCCCATGGCATCAGGTCGATCGTGTACTCCGTCGGCTCGAGCGTGTCGGCGAGCGTCTCGATGGTCCGGCCGTTGATGCGCACCGAGGCGATGTCGTAGCCAAGGAAGCCGAAGTCGGTGGCCTCGGTTTGCAGGCGATGGCACATGGCGAAGGTCGCGGCTACCGCCGCAGCGTCGATCACGACCGGCGGCAGACGCAGCGATCCGCTCACGCGCTCTCCGGTTTCGTAAGTGCAGGTATCGGTGCGGGCGAACGCGGCCTGATACGCGCTGGACCCCGCGCATGAGCCGGATGAACCGCAGGACGCCGCCACCGTCCAGAGCCCCGTCGCGCTGAATCCAGCCGGCAGCGCGGGAGCCGCGAACGATTCATCGAGCAGCGAGACGCGGGTCTGTTCGGCGATCTCGATCGCATGCGTTGCGCCCGCGGCGGCAGGCCATCGCCGGGTGTCGCCGGTGGGCGTCTGCGCCGTAAAGAACAGCCGGGGCCGATCAGCACACACAAACACAGGCAGATCAGCCGAGTACACGCCGGCGCCCTGATCGAGCATCGGCAGCGCACCGAACGGCTCGCCGGCATCCACCTGCAGGTGGAGCGTGACCGACTCAGTTACCAGCGATTCATCGCCCGGCTCAACAGCGATCAGGACGCTCGCACCGACGCCGGGGGCGAGCAGTGCCGGCAGATCGAGCGGCGAAAGGGTCAGCGCACCCGCACCCACTTCGAAGGAGATCGGCCCGGCCTCTCCGACCGGCGGCATGAACTCCTGCCTCCCCGACAGGTCCGCGGCCTCGATGTAGTACTCGACGGTGGTCGGTGATGCCAGCGCGGGGATCGTGGCCCGGTACCAGTCGGGGCCGAGGTCGGGCGCGGTTGCAAGATCGATGCTCTGCCAGAACGAGGTGGCGACCTCGCGCCAACGGACGCGCGTTTCCGACATCGACAGCGCAGCGCCGCTGAGTGGTTCAAGATAGACACGCACCTCGATCGGCGCGTTCAGCGGCTGGGCTTCGCGGATCTTCGGGTGCGCGATCCGCAGCATCTGCGGGTCATGGATCGATCGGACCCGGCAGTGGATCGCGTCCGTATAGTTGTAGAAACCCTGGTGTGGCACACCGACAACGCGGTAACCGGGCATCGCGTCGCGATACGCCTGCAGCGCGGCCTCGTCGGCGGGAATGCCGAAGACCGGCACCAGCACGCGATCATTCACGATGTACGAGTTCAGGTAATTCGCCAGCCGGTTCGGTTCGTACGGCGGGCAGTCGATGCGGATGATCGTGTACGGGTTGCCCCACGGCGTCGTCAGCGATTCGAGCAGCGCGAGGTTCGCGTTCGTCGGTGCTTCTTCCGGATGGCCCGCCGGCGGACGCTTGACCAGCACGGTTTCCTCGTCGACAAACTTCGCCCAGCAGTCGATGTGCTGGATGCCGCTCGTCTCCCAGTTGTCGATGATGACCCAGTCGGTGATGCCCATCTGCGATTCGGCATCGGCGCGGAGCTGAGACTCGGACATGATCTTGAGGTTCTCGGTGACCAGCAGGCACGAGGAGAACGCGCGCCCGAACCCGTCGGTGAGCAGGTTCCCGCCGGTCGCGTAGAAGCTCAGCGGCGCATGGTTGAAGCCCAGGCCCGCCGCTGCGAAAACATTCGCGGTGGAGTCGGCGGGATTGTTCGGGACAAATATGCTCGTCGGCTCGGCGCAGTACGGCCCGGCATACGGGTAGCCGTTCCAAAGCGGGTCGGCAATGAGCAGCTGGCCGCTCTCATCGAACACGCAGTACGGCCCCCAGTCTCGAGGCCACGGCGAGACCTGACCGGTGGTGATGAAATTCAGCCGCGTGGGATCGATGCCGAGCGACGAGCAGTAGCCGATCGCGGCGTCCCGCTGCCCTGGGTCTGCGATGAGGAAGGTGAGCGACGCCGCCTGATCGATCTCCTTGTACACGATGCCGGGGTGGACGGGGGGCCAGCGGACCAGCACGGTATCG
>CAZIXS010000045.1:10908-12509 GCA_964543335.1 uncultured Phycisphaeraceae bacterium
ACCGGTTCCCACGGGGCCACGATGCGACGGTCACCTTCGCTCTCCACCGGCGCGCCGACGCTCACGCTGCATAGCACGAGCGTGGCGAGCGGTCCGAGAACAATGCTTTGAAGAAAAACTGATCGGGGCACGGCGGATCCTCCCCAATCAATGTAATCCAGTCGCGCCGAAAATCGAGCAAAATCCCGACTTCACATCCGTTCCGGCGCGACGATGCCCAGGCAGCCCAGACCATCGCGCAGTACACGACCGGTCAGACTCGCCAGGCGCAGGCGGGAATCGCGGAGGTGGTCTGAGTCGGCCTTGAGTACCGGGCAGGCCGTGAAGAACGCGCTGAACGATGTCGCGAGATCGAACAGGTAGCCGCAGAGCCGGTGCGGCTCGCAGGCGTCGGCGGCGGCGCGAACGACGCCGGCGTACTTCAGCAGTTCGAGCGCGAGCGCCTTCTCTTCCGGCTGGTCGATGATCAGCTTGGCGTTCGCGACATCCGCTTCGGACAGGCCCAGTTCCTTCTCGGCCTTGCGGAAGATCGAGCGCACGCGGACCTGTGCGTACTGCAGGTAGGGGCCGGTGTTGCCCTCGAACGCGAGCATGCGGTCAAAGCTGAACACATAGTCCTTGATGCGGTCACTGGAGAGGTCGGCGTACTTGATCGCCCCGATGCCGACCGCCTCGGCAACTTCGCGGCGCTCGTTCTCGCTCAGCGATGGGTTCTTCTCCGCGACGGCCCTGTCGGCGCGGGCGATGGCCTCGTCGAGCAGGTCGCTGAGCTTCACATTCTCGCCCGAGCGCGTCTTGAAGGGCCGGTTGTCTTCGCCGAGCACCGTGCCGAACGCGGCGTGGAACAGCTCGGCATCGCCCTCGCCGTGGATGCGCTTGGCGTAGCCGGCCTTCTTCGCCGCGGCGAAGACCTGCTTGAAGTGCAGGCCTTGGCGCGCATCGACCGCGTAGATCACGCGGTCGGCGCCGAGTTTCTGCACGCGCCGCCGGATCGCCGCCATGTCGGTGGTGGCGTACAGGAAGCCGCCGTCGCTCTTGCGGATGAGGCAGGGTTCCTTGATGCCGGTCGTGTCTTCGATGCGCACGATCAGCGCGCCGTTTGATTCCTCGGCGACCCCGCGCTTCACGAGATCATCGACGACAGGCGCGAGTTCGTCGCGGTAGGTGCTCTCACCGGCGGTGGCTTCGTCGGTCACATTGGCCTGGAGCTTCGCGCAGTTCGCGAAGCAGGCATCGAGCGTGATCTGGCTGATGCGCTCCCAGACGCGCACAAACGCCGCATCACCCGACTGCAGCGCGATGAGCCCGGCTTTCGCGCGAGCAAGCGAGTCCTCGGCTCCGGCGACCTGCTCTTCGAGTTCGGCGCGGGCCTTGGGGCCCAACCCGAATTTCTCCACCGCCGCGAGCCCGCGCTTGTCGGGCGCGCAGTCGGCTTGAGCGCTGCGGTAGTAGTGCTCGAGGTCGCCGAGGGTCAGGTCGTCGGGATTGATGTTCCCCGCGTCGATGCCGTCCTTGATCGCCGTGGTGACCATCGCGATCGGCAGGCCCCAGTCACCGAAGTGGTTCTGGCGGATGACCTCGTGGCCGAGGCGCTCGTTGAG
>CAZIXS010000045.1:12609-21998 GCA_964543335.1 uncultured Phycisphaeraceae bacterium
GATGTCCAGATGCTCGAGGATCGCCTGAGCCACTTCGCGAGGCGGCTTGCCCAGCCGCTTAGCCAGCCCCATCGCCCCGTTGGCCTGAAAATCCCCGAACTTCGGGTTCTTCGAGGGCGAAAGCAGGGCGGAAGCGCCCTCGGGCAGGTCGTTACCGAACGCGGCCTTCATGGCGGCGTCGAAGCGGTCGTTGAGGATGGCGGTCGGGTCAGCGGTCATGGCGGGGAGTGTACCGATTCAGAGTCGCGGGACGAATGAAAAAAGCCGCCCGAGAAGGACGGCCCAACTTGCTCGATTGACAGAGGGGGATCAGAGTTTCAGATCGCCGAGTCCCATGCCGAGCCCGTCGCCGAGGCCGGCCTTCAGGCCCTTGCCGTGCTGCTTCTTGGCCTTCTCGCGCAGGCGACGCAGTTCCGGGGTTTCCTTGAGGATTTCCTCGGGTGAGCGTTCGTCGCGCTCGCCGCGTCCTCCTCGGCCCCCGCGTCCGCCACCGCCGCCACCGGCCTGGGCCGGGCGATCCTGGGCCTGCTTCACCGAGAGGGAGATCTTTCGCTGATCGCCGTCGATCTTGAGGATCTTCATCGGAACGATCTGGTTGGGCTGCACCGCGTCGGAAACCTTGGCGATGCGCTTCCAGTCGAGTTCGGAGATGTGCACGAGGCCTTCCACGCCCGGGGCGATCTCGGCGAACGCACCGAACTCGAGCAGCTTGGTGATGCGTCCTTGGACGATGTCACCTTCCTTCATCTCGCTGAGGCCGACATCAAACGGGTCGTCCTGGAGCTGCTTCATGCCAAGGCTGTGGCGGCCCTTGGCCCAGTCCAGCTTCAGGATCTGGACACGGACAGTCTCGCCTTCCTTGACATGGTCCTCGACGCGGCGGGCCCGCTCGTGGGTGAGGTCGGAGATGTGGACGAGGCCGTCCACCCCGCCGATGTCCACGAACGCACCGAAGGGCATGATGCTCTTGACCACGCCCTCAACGGTCTGGCCTTCCTGCAGCTTGGATTTGAGCTCCTCGGCGGCCTTCTTCTGTTCTTCGGCGAGGACTTCCCGGCGGCTCAGAGTGATGTTGCCCTTGCCCGAGCGATCGACCTTGATGACCTTGCAGGCCATTTTTTCGCCGTGGAAGATCGAGAGATCTTCGATGCGCCGGGTATCGACATGGCTGGCGGGGATGAAGGCGCGGTGGTTGGCGACTTCCATCTCGAGCCCGCCCTTGTTGGAGCCGGTGCACTTGGCATCGACAATCTGGCCGGGCTGGAGCAGTTCCCACTCGGCTTTCTGGACGACGCCCGGGCGCGAGCAGATATAGAGAGATTCTTTGGCCTCGTAGCGGTCGACGGCCACCTTGATGGTGTCGCCGGGCTTGGGCAGGTCCGCTGCGTCGGTGCCGTCCTTCTCGCGGTACTGGATCCGGGGGACCACACCCAGCGATTTCGGGCCGAATTCGACGAAAATGTCCTCAGGGCCGACCGAAACGACCACGCCCTCGCGGAATTCACGCCCGGATTCGACCACGCGCGGTCCCCGGACCTTGGCCGGACCGGACGGGGTGACCGCGGCTTTTTCCTGCTCGGAAGAGGGGGTAGACGGGGCCTCGCCGGTGGCGGCCTGCATGGCGGCATCGGCAGCATCGTTCATGGATTGGCTCAGTTCGACGGGGTCCATAGCATCGTCTTGCTTGGACTGGGAATCAGCCGGTGCAGGAGCGCCAGCCGCGGAGGCTTGGCCTTGCCCGGGCGCGTCCGCGTGAGCGGGCGCTGCTGCCTCGGCCTTGGGGCTCGGGTTGGCGGTTTCGGGCGTGGTCTGGTCCGTCGGTTTGATGTCGTTCATGCGTGGTCACCCGGCAGGTATCGCCGGGGCTCGGGAGCTGTTGCGACCGAAGCCCGGACGCGGGGCACCGGGAAAAACCCGGTCGATGGTGTGTGCAACGCCTCACGGGGCGGAGCAACTGGATATGCGTATGAAAGAGGTTCGATCCCTGACGCCCACACGCCGGGAAGGTCCAGTGTACCCGCGTCTTGGGTCATGTCGCGGAATTGGCGGGTGGAAATCCAAAAAGCTCACCGGGTCTGCACGGATCGGCAAGCCCCCTCGAACCGCCCCGGGTCCGCCTGCGTATAGGGCCGACGCCCGACCGCTTTTGGCGGGTTCCCGTGCGGTCTGTGCGAATGGCAGGAATGGCGTTAGGATGGCCGTGCTGCTCCGGCGTCGACCGACCGGGGTGTGGTTTCATCGACTCTGCGAGGACCGGGTATGCCGTCATCGAATGTGTCCTGGGGTATCGACATCGGCTCAGCCGGGGTGAAGGCCCTGAAGCTGGAGCGGGATGGAGATTCCGTACGGGTGACCGACTTTGTTGTGGTTCCCCATAAGAAGGTGCTCTCGACGCCGGATATCGATCCGAACGAGGCCGTCCGCCTGTCTCTGGGCACGCTGATGAGCCAGTACGGCGAAGACATGCGTGGCGAGACCGTGGTCGCTTCGGTCGCGGGCAACTCCGCGTTCGCGCGGTTCGCCAAGCTCCCGCCGGTCGAGCCCAAGAATGTCGAGAATGTCGTCAAGTTCGAGGCGGCTCAGCAGATCCCATTCCCCATCGAGGATGTGGAATGGGACTACCAGCTCTTCTCCAGCGACGATTCGCCTGAGGTCGAGGTCGGCATCTTTGCCATGACCCGCGACAAGGTGCAGGAAAAGCTGGCTCTCTGGGGCGATGCGGGGCTCTCCCCCAGCGGGATCACGATCTCGCCGATCGCGGCGTTCAACGCCATCGCCTACGACCTGCGCTTCACGCCGGACACGCCCGGAACCATCATCCTCGACATCGGCACGGTTTCGACCGACCTGATCATCACCGAGCGTGGGCGCGTCTGGGTTCGCACCTTCCCGCTGGGTGGACACAACTTCACCGAGGCGATCGCCGAGAAGTTCCAGCTCAGCTACAGCAAGGCCGAGAAGCTCAAAGCCGAGGCCGACAGCTCCAAGTACAAGAAGCATGTCTTCCAGGCGCTCAAGCCGATCCTGAGTGATCTCGTCCAGGATGTGCAGCGCTCGATCAGCTACTACCAGGACACGCACCCCGACGCGAAGCTCGAGCGGCTGATCGGCATCGGCTCGACCTTCAAGCTCTTCGCCCTGCGCAAGCTGCTGTCGCAGCAGCTCGGCATCGAGGTGTTCCGCTTCGAGCGGTTCAAGCAGATCAGCGTGGACGGCGCGGGCGCCGCGGACTTCGAGGCGGCTTCCATCAATCTCGTGACCGCCTACGGCCTTGCGCTGCAGGGCCTGGGCATGACGCCGATCTCGGCGAACCTGATGCCCTCGACCGTGCTCCGCGAGAGCAGCTGGAAGCGCAAGACGCCGTACTTCGTGACGGCGGCGGCGATCCTGCTCGCGGCCGGCGCGGTGTCCTTTGTCCGTCCGTTCGTGCAGAACGCGGGCATCCAGAGCCCCAGAGACAGCCGAATCATCAATGAGACGACCAGTCTGGGCAATCAGTTGAAGTCCGAGTGGGATCGGGTCCGCAGTGAGAACGAACTGCAGACCACGCCGATCAACTTCGCACAGCTGATCGACCATCGCGGCCTGCTCACGCTGGTGAATCGCGATATCGAAACCATGCTCGCCTCGGCTCAGCGAACCGCCGGATCAACCGAGCCCAACCAAGGGTTCACGGTCTCCTACCTGTCCACCGATTACATCGCTCCGGGCCAGCCGCTGAGCATTTCCAGCGGCGGCGGCGGGCGACCCGGAGGCGGTGGCTTCGGCGGCGGCGGCAACCCCGGCGGGGGTGGCGATCAGGGCGGAGGCGAAGCGCCAGTGGCCGGTGAGTTCGGCGCGATCCGCATCTCCATCACCATCGAAACACAGAACCAGGGCGGCCTGCCCTTCTTCGACCGCTCGATCATCGCGTGGCTTCGCGACAACGCCGAGCGCGAATCCGTTCCGTTCACCATCGCGGTGCGTCCGAACCCCGATGAAGTCATTCGCAGCACCCGCATGCCCGATCAGCCCGCGGATCGCCCGACGCCGCCCGGCGGTGGCGGTGGGGGCGCTCCCTCCGGTCCCGGTGGCGGCGGCTTTGGCGGCGGCGGCGCTCCCTCCGGCCCGGCCGGTGGTGGCGGCGGCTTCGGCGGCGGCGGTGCTCCCTCCGGTCCTGCCGGTGGTGGCGGTGGCTTCGGCGGTGGTGGGGGCGCTCCCCCTGCCGGCCCCGGCGGTGGAGGCGGCGGCTTCCCCGGTGGAGGTGGTGGCGGTGCGGGCGGCGGTGGCCAGCCCAACGGCGCCGACGGCATCGCTCCGCTCCCGGCTCCACGCCAGCGCTTCTCGGGCACCGATGAGGTCAGCAGTTACACATTCAGTTGGATTCTCAACCTGAAAGATCGCCGCGCCGGAGCCTCCGGCGGTGAGCAGCCGGAGGATGATTCCTCCGACGATGTGGCTTCAGGCAATGCGCCGAGCCAACCCGCACGACCGGAGGAAGCCTGATCCATGGATTTCGTCAAGAAAAATCTCCTCTCGATCATTGCGCTGGTGATCGGCCTCGCCGGACTGGTCGCGGGCTGGATCATCAGCAGCGGCATGACCGCCAAGCAGGTCGAGGATGTGCGGAAAGACGCCGTCGCGGCCGCGACTTCGATCAACGGCATCGCCGCGGACTACGAACTGCCGCCTCTGCGGCCCGGTGAACAGCCCTGGACACTCGCCCGCGCCACGCCGAACACGCGACTCACCGAATCGGTCGCCGAGCGGCTCGTCGCCATCACCCAGCAGAGCGAGCAGGTCCGCGAGGCGGCCATCGCTCACAACAGCGATGGCAAGCAGCTGCTCGTTGAAGGGCTCTTCCCCAAGCCCGAGAACGAAGACGCCGAGCGCGTCAGCCTCTCGGCTCAGATGGTCGAGCGCTGGCCCGCGGCTCACGAGGAACTGCTGACCGCGATTAACGCCGGTGGCCCGGTCAACGCACAGCAGCTCATCTCCCAGCTCGAAACCGAGCGTCAGCAGCAGATCGAGCGCATCCTCGGTTCTCGCGCGAGCCAGCAGCTCACCGCCGAGGAGCAGCAGGAAATCACCGAGGCGCTCGGCAAGCTGCGCCTGAGCCTGCTCAAGGCGCACGCCGATTCCAAGGCCGTGTTCGCGACCAAGGACATCTTCGTCAAACTCAACGAAGTGCCGGCCGATGGCATGGTCACTCGCGACCGGTACCAGACGCTCTTCTGGGATTGGCAGCACGCCCTCTGGGTCCATCAGGATCTCCTTGAGATCGTGCAGATCGCCAACGCCGGACAGGGCGTGAGCGAAGCGCCGATCAAGCGGATCTTCTCGATCAACCTCGGCCCTGCCTACAACCAGGAAGTCACCCCCGGTTCGCTCAGCCAGCCGATCGCCGAAGACTACAGCCAGACCTTCACCGGTCGTGTGGGTGGCAACCCGCTGTACGACCTGCGCTACGCGACTGTCGATGCCATCATCGACCTTTCGCGTCTGCCCGAGATCGAGAACGCGATCGCCGAGGCGAACTTCATGACGCTGGTGGATATCGATTACGCCGCGATCAATCCTGACCAGGATCTGCGCGAAGGGTATTTCTACGGCAACCAGTCGCTCGTCCGCGCCCAGCTGCGCATCGAGACCGTGTGGCTGCGATCCTGGATCGAACCCTCCCTGCCTCCCCGTGTGCGGGAAGCGATGGGCCTTACTGTGGAAACCGAATCACCCGACGATGGCAGCGACGGCCAGTTCTGATCCGGCCTGACCGGCGCGAGGAGCATCGATGAAGACTAAAGGTGTAAGCATCTTTGAGCAGATGATCGAGAAGATCGTGCTGGCCGTCGCGCTGGTGATCTTCCTGGTCGTCTTCACATTGCAGTTCATGGGCACCCCCACCGTGGAACTCCCCGGCGGGCTCGGGACCGTTCCGATCGATCAGGCCGTCGGCGAGGTCGAAGAAGCGGCACGCCGAAAGAAAGCGGCGCTGGAAGACGCCCGCTCGGTGGAAGACCTGCCCGCGGTGCCGAATCTCTCGGCGCAGCTGACCGACCGTTTCGATGGCCCCGCCACCGAACCGGTCCAGATCGCCGGCGTGGTCCGCCCGTGGGAAGCCATCGAAGACATCGACGATGTCGCGACGCCCGTCGGCCCCGTCGGCAACAATGTCTACGCGCTCGCGACGCCCGTCGCGCCCGAGAACACCGTCGCCGCGGTCATCATCGGCACAGTGGACCCAAGCGTTCCGCTGCTCTACCCCGAAGCCCAGGACCTGCTGCCCGAAGTGCAGCCGATGGACAAGGCCTTCGTGTCGGTGCAGGGCGAATTCGATGCCGCCGCGAACCGCGCGCGCATGAACGCCACTCCCTCCGAGGGCCAACTCGTGCTGCCGCAGAACTGGCGCCGCGATATGGAAATCTGGGATGTCGAACTGGTCCGTCGCGAACTCGGCTCCGATGGCTCGTGGGGCCCTGAAACCGTGGTTCCGCCCCTGCCCGGGCGCGCTTCGCTTCGCGAGATGCTGCAGAACGCCACTCCGCCGGACATCACCACCATCGTGGCCGAGGAAAACCTCCTCCGCGCTGGCCTGCGTCAGCCCCGGATGTACAACCTCATCGCCGGTGATTTCTGGATGGCTCCGGTCGAACTGATCCGCTCCCAGGAAATTGAACGCCCCCAGGAAGTCGAGCGCCTGCTCCGTCGCGCACGCGGCTTCCGCTCCGAAATCCAGCAACTCCAAACACAGCTCGACAACCTCAGCGGTGGTGGAGGAGGCGGCGGGGCCGGTGGCGGTGGCGGCGTGGGCATGATCATGCCTCAGACCGGACCGGACCTCTTCGATTTCGATTCCATCACACCCGATTCGATCCGCTGGCCCCATTTCGATGATTCCGCCCGGGCTCAGGTCGGTGGCGGCGGCGGTGGCGGCGGCGACCGTCCGCGCGAGGATCCTATCGAGGAACGCAAGCGCCTGCTCCAGCAGCGCATCGATCGACTCAACACCCAGCTTCAACAGGTCATCGATCAGCTGAACGCCCTCGGTTACGACGCTGACGGCAACCCGCTCGACACCGAGCAGGACGAGCAGGTCGATTACGGCGCGAGCGCCTCGGCCTCCACCCAGGATGCGGAGACCATCCACCTCTGGGCCCACGACCTGACCGCCGAGCAGGGCAAGACCTACCAATACGCCCTGCGTGTGCAGCTCCGTAACCCGCTCTTCGGCAACTCGCAAAACATCGCCGCCGAGCAGCAGGACCTCGCCGCCCAGCCGGTGATCGCCAGCGGCCTCAGCGACTGGTCCGATCCCGTGACGGTCCCGAATCTCAGCGAATACTTCGTCACCTCCGCAGGCGACGGCGCCCTCGGCCTGGGCGGCAACAGCTCGCCGTCGGCCCTGGTCGAAGTGTTCCGCTACTACTACGGCGCGTGGCGCAGCCAGACCACCCGGATCAACGCGGGCGACTCGCTCCGAGCAACCATCGAAGTGCCCGAGGGACTGCCGTTCTACGAAATCTCGAAGAACGCCGATGGTCAGCTGGTCCTGGACAACGAAGGTGTGATCGAAGCCGACACTCTGGAGTACAGCCGCGACGGCTTCCTCCTGGATGTCGTGGCGGGCGTCGAGCAGGCAATTACCACCTACTTCCGACTCGGAGATGGTCGGATTGTCGCTCATGAGCCAAGCCGCGACAGCAATTCTCAGCGGCTGGCCGCCATGCGATTGGACGCTCAATCGGCCGAAGACCAGACCTTCCGCCCGATTGATCTGAGCGATACAAGCTCGCCTCAACCCGGACGACCCGATCCAGGCCCCGGTGGTCCAGGAGGCCCCGGCACCCCTGGTGCACCGGGGGCTCCCGCAGGCCCCGGAGCTCCGCCGGCTGGTCCCGGCGCACCGGGCTCGCCCTTCGGTTGAAGTACGGACAATTGCCCGAACAAGCCCCTTTACAGGGGCTTTTTTCATGGCTTGAGGCTGGGATGAGTGGCGGAAAGGCGGAAGAAGAGGGGGCGGGGAATAAGGGGAGGCTGAAAGATTTTCCCCGAATTGTTCACAACTGGCCAAATCATCGCTGCAGGCGGTTGACGCCCAAAACGATTTCGGTACACTGTTCGACCGCTCCCGACCCGGGGGCACGCCCGGCTAGGCACTGGGCATCTCCAACCAAATGACCGGATGGCCAAATGGTTGGGCCTCTTTGACAATCGGATAGTGTGGTAGCGAGATAATTTCGAGCGAAGTGTCTTGGGAGCCTGCCCCAATCGTGGCAGGCACACTTGAATCGGCTCGGCGCTGCACGAAACCTCTGGCGGTCATCCTTCGGGATCACGGCTACGGGTGGTGTGTCGGCTCTGGGTTGATGTGATCAAGTGACAAAGAGCACATGGCGGATGTCTTGGCGTCAAGAGGCGATGAAGGACGTGGAAACCTGCGAAAAGTTCAGGGGAGCTGGTAATCAAGCTGTGATCCTGAAATGTCCGAATGGGGAAACCCGGCCGAAAGGTCACTCTTATCTGAATGCATAGGGTAAGAGAGCGAACCTGGGGAACTGAAACATCTAAGTACCCAGAGGAAAGGAAATCAACCGAGACTCCGTGAGTAGCGGCGAGCGAAAGCGGATAGTGACTTAGTCCAGTGAACGCGTTGGAAAGCGCGGCCAAAGAAGGTGATAGCCCTGTAGTTTGATGATGTCACACAGCCCTAGAGTAGCGTCGGTGTCGTGAAACCCGGCGTGAACATGGGGGGTCCACCCTCCAAGGCTAAGTACTACTTGACGACCGATAGTTAACCAGTAAGGCGACTGAATGATGAAAACTACCCCTGCTAGGGGTGTGAAAGAGTAGCTGAAACCATGTGCTTACACAGCGGTCAGAGCCCTTCGGGGTGATGGCGTGCCTTTTGCATAATGACCCGGCGAGTTACTCTCATTGGCGAGGTTAAGGCCTAGCGGGCCGAAGCCGAAGCGAAAGCGAGTCTGAAATAGGCGCTAAGTCGATGGGAGTAGACGCGAAACCTTGTGATCTACCCATGGGCAGGCTGAAGGTCGGGTAAAACCGACTGGAGGGCCGAACGCACCAACGTTGAAAAGTTGGGCGATGACCTGTGGGGAGGACTAAAAGTGTAATCAAACTGGGAGATAGCTCGTTCTCTCCGAAATATTTTTAGGAATAGCCTCTTGCGGCAACTGTTGGGGGTAGAGCCACTGGATACGGCTGGGGCCTTCGGGTACCCACTGTAACCAAACTCCGAATACCATCAGCCAAGGCAAGGGAGTCAGCCCACGAGTGACAATATCCGTGGACAAAAGGGAAACATCCCAGACCGCCAGCTAAGGTCCCTGAACATTGCTTAGTTCTAAAGGAAGTCGAAGCGCGAAGACAGCCAGGATGTTGGCTTAGAAGCA
>CAZIXS010000046.1:0-21948 GCA_964543335.1 uncultured Phycisphaeraceae bacterium
CCGCGATCCAGCCCCGGTAGCGATCGATCGCCTCGGGCATCAGGGCCTGGTCGTTTAGCGCTTCGAGCAGCGCGTTCAGACGATCCTCAGCGATGTCCACCGAGTTTTCCGCCACCAGCAGCAGCCAAATCGCTTCGAGCGTGATTTCGAGCTCGACTTCCAGCTTGCGACCAGCGTCGATCTGCTCACTGGCTTTCACCAGATCGATATAGTCCCGCGTCGCCAGGATGTAGCGAGTCAGGGATTCGTGCAGCGGGTCGATCTCGCGTTCGAGCAGCATCCGCTGCGCCGCGATCTGCTCGATCTGCTGGAAACTGGCGTCCGGATTCTCAACCAGAATCTCGTTGCGGATGGCATCGGTAATCGCCGGAACCGGGATGAACCCTTCGAGACCGAACGGATTCGGCTGATTCGAGAACCGGTCGCGCGCCTGCTGCTCAGAGGTGAACGCCAGTTCGCGACGGGTCTGCTCGTCTTGCCCGACCAGCATCAGCGTGCGCAGCTGTTCGAGCTGATAGGGCAGCCAAGGGAAGCGCTGCTGCGCGAGTATGTCCTGGATCTCCGCGGGAGAAGCGCCGCTGTTCTGGAGCTGACGGATCTGGCCGAGAAAGCTTGATTCGATCGTGCCCTGCGCATCATTGATGAACGACATCGCCCGTTCGACTCCGGCGTGCTGCCAGGTGGCGATCAGATAGTCGTTGACGCGGCTCTCTTCGAAGAACCGCAGGTCTATGAGCCTCTGGCGGCTCATGTAATCAGCATCCGAAGCGCTCAGAATATCTCGC
This sequence comes from uncultured Phycisphaeraceae bacterium, assembly GCA_964543335.1. Taxonomy (GTDB): domain Bacteria; phylum Planctomycetota; class Phycisphaerae; order Phycisphaerales; family UBA1924; genus JANSXG01. Next base: position 786 of record CAZIXS010000046.1, read on the forward strand.
AGGCGATTCTGGAAACGCAGCGATGCCTCGTAAGCTCCAGCCGACAGAAGTTCGATCGAGATGTTCTCGTACGCCATCGCATCGAGCGGATCAGACTGGAGGAGATTCGCGAGAATCTCGAAGCGTTCCAGGCGTGTCCGGGCTGTCGGCAGCATCACGCTGGCGTAGATCGCCGCCGCGTTCTTGTTGGTGGAGTCCAGAACCGTCGCTTCGGTGATCAGGCGCAGGAAGCTCTCCTGGTCTCCCGCTTCCCGCGCGAGCAGCGCCGCGTCCAACGCCAGACGCGACCGGATGCTGCCCCGCAGTCGCGCCCCGGCCGGGCCGATCAGGCGCTCATACGCCGCACGCCGTTCGTCCGCCGTGTTCAGGCGGCCGATCTGGGTGTCGATCAGCCGCAACTGGGCGATCGTGTCCCGCGGATCCAAACGCACCAGTTCCCGGGTCGCGTCCATCACCCTCGCCGCATCGTCGGCCGCGACCCAGGCTTCGATCTCGTTCCGAAGCAGTTCCGCGTCGTTGGGGAACTCAAGTCGTGCAAGACGCAGCCCGAGCGCGGTGAGGCGGTAGTCGGCCGTGGACGCCTGCACGAGGTTCCGCGAACGCGAGAGAAGGGCGCGCACAAGCAGGTCCGAATTGGCCCGTGCCACCTGCACTTGCTCGTCGCCCCGCTCGGCATCGCTCCGCGGCGCTTCGGTCGCGCGACGCGGCGTTTGCCCGCTCGTGATCTCCGGGGTCATCACCCCCAGCGCGCAACACGCGAGGAGCACGCGACCGATCGCGCTCGAACTCTGGACGGCTTGTAACGGCTTGGGCATGGTCAGATCCTGCGGGTCCGTGGCGGCGAGGGGCGAATCCCAATCATGATCCGCCACGGTGCAGGATAGATCACGCCGCCGACATGAGCAGGAAGAGACCCGAAAGCCCCAGACCCACCACAAACACACAGGCTGTGGCCTGCTCGAGCAGATCGGAGAGGAACTTGCGCCGCTTGGGGAACAGGCGGTCGGCCACGATGTACATGAACAGGAACTCGCCGGCCGCGATCGAAGCGATACCAAACCACAGGGCCGCCTCGCGTGGAATCTCCGGCCAGGGCGAAACCGCGAGCTTCACACCCATGAGAATCAGGGTGATCGCCCAGAGCGAACCGATCATCATCAGGCCGATGCGGATCCCGAGTGCTCGTAGTTGCACGGTGATCTCCGGAGGTGGTGGGGTCCCGAAACTGTCCACATACCATCCACTTTGGCAAGGATCATATCGGACCTTGCCGGATATTCCTAGTAGAAATATTTGGTTCCAGATTGCCCCTTCGGAAGCAGGAAATTCCCCGCAGCGTTTGACGATTTTGCCACCCCCCTGATAGGTTTGCCGCCCCGGACAGCATTCTGCTCCTCCGGATCGAAACCGGCACCCCCGGTTGTGCGTAGTTTGCACCTCAGGCCGCCCTTTCTCGCGGCGAACTATGGCCGCGCGACTGCCCCCAGCGTCGCCCCTCATGCTTGGAACCGAATCCGTGGCGAACCCCGCATCCCTCATCCGTTCCGTGTCCGATCGCATCGCCCGCTCCGCAGGCGTCGCGGTCATCGCTGCCGCTTTCATCGGGCTCGCTCCCGCTGCGATGGCCCAGTTGCCCCCGGTCAGCACCGAACGCTTGAGCCCCGCCCAGCAGAATCAGGTGCGGGACTATGTGGAAGACCGCCTCGACATCCTCGAATCCGATTCCGTCTCTCAGGCGGAAGGCGCGCGGGCTCGGCGCGAACTCATCGACCCCATCCTCGCCCGGGACACCTCCGTGGCGATGCGGCAGGCCTTCGCTTCCGCGGCGTCCGAGCGTCTGGATGCACTGGTCACCGGGGGTAATGAGCAGCAGGCGGTCAGCGCCCTGCTCGTTGCGGGCAACATCGCCGATCGCAGCAGCATCGACATCCTCCGCAAGGGCCTCAGCGACGAACGCGAAGCCGTGGAAATCGGCGCGGCTGCGGGTGCCAAAGCCATGGTCCGCGTGCTCGAAGGCCGCCTCGGCGGCGCTCAGGCCGACCGTCAGCGTGAGATCCAGACGCTTCTCGCCGACCGTCTCGGCGTGACGCAGAGCGGTTACGCCGCGCAGAGCATCATCGGTGCGCTCTTTGCCCTGCCCGACAACCCGACCTACACCGCCGCTTCCGGCGTCGCCATCGCCGACGCCATGGCCAGCCAGGTGCTCCGTCGCAGAGGCGGCAACGATGCGCCCACCTCGCTCATCGGCGGAGGTTGGGATGGCGCGATGGAGCGAGCCATCGCCGCTCAACTCGCCTTCCAGCGGGCCGCCGCCATCTCCGGCGTTGATGTCAGCCGCGAAACGCAGTTGCAGAGCGCCCGTCTGGCCGGGGCTTCGCTCTCGCTGATCCGTGATGCGCTCGACGAGATCGATGCCTCCGGGGCCGACGATGCCACTGTGCGCGACTTCTTGAACCGCCAGACCCGCCTGCTCCGCACCGGGGAAACCCTGCTGATCCTGGTGGATTCAAACCTGACGGGCAGCAACCGCCAGCAGCAGTTCGGCCGCCTTCTGGATTCCGGAGATGTCGACGCCCTCATCAGCGCGATCAACACCTGGGCCGGTCCTCGGGGCGTGCTGACCGGTGCCCCGTACTCCATGACGGACGCCCAACTGGGCAACTGAGCTTCCGGCTCGAACTGAACCCCAAAATCCCGACCGGGATCTTCGCCCGCACCGCCGCCTGATCGCCATCTCGCGGTAAGGTGGTGTGGTATGTACAAGATCTTCGGGATTTTTGTGGTTCTCTTCGCGATCCTCGCGGTCACGGTCCTCTCCGACCCGCCCGCGCCGGACGCCGAACTCACATTCATCAATCGCCAGGAATTCAACACCATCGATCCCCAGCAGATGAGCTATCTGCACGACCTGCGTCTCAGTTACGCGATCTACGAGGGTCTGGTGCGGTGGGACAACGAGAGCGAGAACTTCGATGTCGTCCCAGCCGCGGCTCGCTCCTGGACCGTCTCCGATGACTACCTGACCTACACCTTCACGCTCGAACCCTCGGCCAAGTGGTCCAACGGCGACCCGCTCCGGGCCTCGGACTTCGTGTACTCCTGGCGCCGTGCACTGCTCCCCGATTCCGCCGCCGACTACACCAAGCTGTTCTTCTCCATCCGAAACGCCGAAGCGTTCTTCAAGTTCCGCGCCGATCAGCTCGACCGCTACGGCGAGCTGCCCCCCGGTGAGCGTACCTCCGAAGCCGCCAAAGCCCTCTTCGATGAGGCCATGGCCTGGTTCGACGAGAATGTGGGCTTGCGAGCCCTCGACGATCAGACGCTCGAAGTCACCCTCGAACGCCCGATCAGTTACTTCCTCGATCTCTGCGCCTTCGGCACCTTCAACCCCGTCCATCCTCCCACGCTCGAAGCGCATACCCGGATCGATGCCGCCTCCGGCGCGCTCCGCTTCGACAGCTCATGGACCAAGCCCGGGCGCATCGTGACCAACGGTCCCTATGTGCCCACCATCTGGCGATTCAAGCGCGAGATGTTCCTTGAGCAGAACCCGCACTATTGGAACCCCGGGATCGTCCAGTCCAAGACCGTCAAGATCCTCTCGATCAACGATCCGAACACCAGCGTGCTCGCCTACCAGACCGGCCTCGCCGACTGGAACACCGATGTCACCGTCGATTTCATCGGCGACATGCTCGTCGAAAAGAAGCAGGGCGGCTTCCAGGACATCCACGCCTTCTCGACCTTCGGCACCTACTTCTGGTCCTTCAACTGCACCCCGTCGCTGCCCGGAGGCCGGCCCAACCCGTTCTTCGATCCCCGCGTCCGCCGAGCGTTCTCCATGGCAGTGGATAAAACCGCCATCGTCGAGAATGTCAAACGCAGCGGCGAAAAAGTCGCCAACCTCTTCATCCCGCCGGATTCCATCCCCGGTTTCGACAGCCCACCCGGACTGCCACACGATCCCGCCGCGGCGCGGGCGCTCATGGCCGAAGCCGGATGGGTCGATCGCGACGGGGATGGTGTGCCGGAAAACTCGCGAGGCGAACCCTTCCCCACCGTCGAACTGCTCTACTCCACCGGCTCCTACCACGACAAGATCGGCCTCGCCATGGGCGGCATGTGGAAGCGCGAACTCGGCATCAACACCAAACTCGTCGGCAAGGAACTCAAGGTCTATCGCGATGACCTCAAGCAGCAGAACTTCATGATCGCGCGCGGCGGATGGTTCGGTGATTACGGCGACCCGACCACCTTCCTCGACCTGCACAAGACCGGCAACGGCAACAACGATCGCGGCTACTCCGACCCCGTCTTCGATGAACTGCTCGACCGGGCCGCGGTCACCGTCGATCCCGAGGAACGCATGGCCATCCTCGAAGAGGCCGAGCGCTACACCATCATGGAGACCGCGCCGATCCTCCCCGTCTGGCACTACAACTACTACTACCTCTACAAACCCCCGTTCGATGAGGACGGACGCCCGATCCCCGGTGGGCTCATGGGCATCTCCGATCATCCGCGACTGGTGCAATATGTCTGGAAGCTGCGTGTGGTGACCGAGGAAGACCTTCGCGCGTGGGAGGCCGCCCAATGATCTCCATGATCCTCCGACGCCTCGCGGTGTTGCCCCTCATCCTGCTGGTCATCTACACCATGACCTTCCTGTTGGCCTGGTCGCTGCCCGGCGAAGCCGCGCTCAGCAACGACGACGGGCGCGAGCCGCCCCAGGCCGTGCTCGACGCCATCAACGCGCAGTACAACCTCGACAGCGCCCCCAAGTTCTACGCGCAGTACCTGTACAACGCATCCGGCGCGCACTGGATCGTCGATCGGCTCAACGGCGGCGAGGTCACGCAGCACACATTCTTCGACCTCGGCCCCTCGTTCCGCAACGCCGACTGGAGCGTGAACGAGATCATCGCCGACTCCCTGCCCGTCTCCATCGTGCTCGGGCTGAGCGCCATTTTCATCGCCGTGATCATCGGGCTGATCGCCGGCATGGTCGGCGCCGTCAAGCCCAACTCCGCCGCCGACCTCGGCACGCTCGTCATCGCGCTGGTCGGCATCAGCCTGCCCAGCTTCGTCATCGGGACCGTGCTGCTGATCGTGTTCCCGGTCTGGCTCGGCGTCGGCAGCGTTGGCAAGTGGGGGGGCATCGGCGATATTTTCCTGCCCGCCTTCTCACTGAGTCTGCCCTTCGCGGCGTACATCGCCCGACTCACCCGCATGGGCATGATCGATGTCCTCAACGCCGACTACATCCGCACCGCCACCGCCAAAGGCGTCTCCCGGCGCACCGTCATCCTCAAGCACGCGCTCAAGAACGCCTTCCTCCCCGTTCTGAGTTATCTCGGTCCGGCGACGGCCTTCGCAATGACCGGTTCGTTCGTCGTCGAGCGTGTCTTCAACATCCCGGGCATGGGCCAGCACTTCGTCGATGCCGTGCAAGCCAAGGACCTGTTCCTCATCATGGGCGTGACGCTCGTGTTCGCGACCATCCTGATCCTGCTCAACCTCGTCGTCGATGTGCTCTACCGCTGGGTCGATCCCCGGATCGATTGAATCCGATCCCTGGTCTGCTCAATCGTCGGGGCTGTACCCGGCCTGGCGCTTGGACTCTTCCAGCTCCGCCCGGTTCCCCGCTGAGTGCGGGGGTAATTCCAGCGGATCCGAGGCGCCGTGGTCGCCCGCGTTCGTCTCCACCACGCCCACCCGGCGCTCCAGGTCCGCGATCCGGTGACTGAGCCGATCGATCAGCTTGTAGGCCCGTGCCAGCTCGCCGGAGAGTTGCTCCACGGTGTGTTCGGTAAAGCCATGGCGCTCTTCGAGATGGGTGATCCGCTCGTCTGGGTTGGGCGTCGTCATGCCCAAAGAGTATCGCTCTTCTCACGCTTTGCACCATCTCCGCCGATGCGAACTTCACACGCCTCGGGTACCGTTTCGCCCATGAAGCACCACAGCGATCGACTCTGGGCCGCACCGGTTCTCATCGGCTTCGCGTGCGTCGGCCTGTCCTCGACGGCACTCGCCTCCGAATCCTTCTCGCTCACCGAGCGCCTCGCCGGCTCGATGTCCCTCGGCGCAGCGCAGAGCCAGACACCACCTGCCGAAACAGAAGCCGAAGCCGATCCTCAGCCTGCACCGCTCGCCCTCTTCGGTTCTGAGGGTTCGCAGTGGTGGGGGCTCTCCGCCAGCGGCATGATCGACACCGACGACAACAAGGACTACAGCCTCCGCTTCTCCTACCACCACTTCCTCGCCGACCGGTTCGAATACAACCTCGCCCTCACCGCTTGGTTCCACGATCAACGCACAGACGACGAATTCTCGGGCAGCTTCGACCTGGGTTTCCGCTACCACTTCCTGGCCGCACAGGATCGGCGCTGGACCGTCTATGCCGATCTCGGCATCGGCTTCATGCTCTCCACCGGCAAAGTGCCCGAGGGCGGCTCAGACTACAACTTCACGCCCCGCGTCGGCATCGGCACCACCATGCTCCTGCCCCAGAACCTGGGCGGTGATGCCGGCGGGCGCCTCGATATGACCATCGGCTGGCAGCACTACTCCAACGCCTCCACCTCGGGTTCCGACGATAATCCGGCCCGCGACTCGCTGTTCATCCGGGTCGGAGTCATCTTCCCCTTCTGAGTCGCCGATCAACCGCACATGGCCGACGACGCCTCCAATCCGAACACCGAGAACCACCCCGAGCCCGACCTCGTGCCGCACGGCCCGCTCTACGGCCTCGTCATCCGCGGCGGCCTGGGCGGCACCCTCATGGGCCTGGCCAACCTCGTCCCCGGCATCTCCGGCGGCACCATGCTCCTCGCCTCCGGCGTCTACGAACACTTCGTCAACGCCGTGGCCGAAGTCAGCACGCTGAAGTTCCGTCTCCGCTCACTCGTGCTGCTCGGGAGCATCGCGTGTGCCGCGGCCCTCTCCATCGTCCTGCTCGCCGGACCCGTCAAAGACATCGTCGTCAACCATCGCTGGGTGGCCTACAGCGTGTTCATCGGGCTGACCCTCGGCGGCGTGCCGCTGATCTGGGCGATGATCAAACAGGCCCATCGCGAGCGCGGGGCGAAGCCCGCCGCCCCGGTCGTCGGTGCGATGGTCGGCATCGCCGCGATGGCCGCGATGGTCTTTTTGAAGACCGAAGGCGGCGCATCATCCAACTTCTTCATGCTCGGACTTGCCGGGCTCGCCGGCGCGAGCGCGATGGTGCTCCCCGGCCTCTCCGGCGGTTACCTGCTGCTGGTGCTCGGCCAATATGTGCCGATCCTCGCCTCCATCGACCGGTGCAAGGAAGCGGTCTCAGCACGCGACTTCGGCGCACTCCTCGCCGAGTGGGAGGTGGTGGTTCCGGTCGGGCTCGGGGTGCTGGTCGGGATCGTCGGCGTCAGCAACCTCGTGAAGTTCATGCTCCGGAAGTTCGAGGGCCTCACCCTCGGCGTCCTGCTCGGCCTCCTGCTCGGCTCCGTGCTCGGGCTGTGGCCCTTCCAGCGCGGCGTGCCTCCGGAGATCGGCAGCGTCTTCAAGGGCCAGACCGTGACCGAGGAACTCAGCCAGCTCATCGCCGCCGAGGATTGGCCGCTCGAGTTCTTCGCGCCCACCCCCGGTCAGATCGCCGGCGCGCTCGCGCTCATCGCGCTCGGCCTCGCGACCACACTGGCGATCGCCAAACTCGGCGAACGCCTCAACACCGACTGAGTTGCCTTGGGCAATCAGGCCCGCGTGCCCGCCCGCTCGGGCGTCGTCGCGCGCGTCAGGTGCGAGGGCATCCGCGAAGAGCGCTGCGAACTCGGTGTTTCGGGCTTCGGTCCTTCAGAATCCGCTGCGTCAGATGCCGACGCCAGCAGCCGCTCCTGCCGCTCCTGATCAGCCATGTACACCTGCATCCGAAGTTCCTGCACGCAGATGCTCAACCGCCCGCCGCACTCCGGGCAGGTCAGTTCGTGCGTCCCGACCAGGTCATAGCCGCAGCGGTTGCACGGCACGCGGCTGGTGGATGGCCTCGCCACCGCGATGATCCCGCCTACCAGCCACATGATGCCGATGTAGGCCACGAATACAAGATTCAGCACGCTCCCGAAGCCAATCAGGCCATCCAGGATGCGGTTCGCGCGAAGGGAAACATTCTCGAGTGGACCGGCCAGCACCCCCAGGATCGCCATCGTCAGCATCACCGGGAGCGGCGCGAGCAGCAGCACGATCGCGGCCTGCCAACGCCGGCGGTACTTCCACACCGCGTACCAGACGAGCGCAAGATAGAGGACGAGTAGGAACAACAGGCACGCCGCCAGGTTGTGGAGATTCGGAGGATCGCTCCGCCGCGAAAGAATGCCCGCGGCCATCGCAATACTATGCAGACATCGGCCAGCGGCGACCACAGAACCCGCCAACTTGCCGAGATGACTATCCTGATAGGGAAAGCCGGGAGGCCGGGCCTCGTTCCTCCTACCAAAGGTGACGCATTGCTCGTTCCTCAGCCCAAATCCGATCGCTCGAGCAGCGTGAACTGGAGCACCGTCGCGATTGGCTTCGAGTTTGTCGCAGCGATCGGGGGATTCGCCGTGATCGGCTCGCTCATCGATTGGTGGCGAGGGACCGAGCCCTTCTGGACGCTGATCATGCTACTGCTCGGCTTCATCGGTGGCTCCTACAACCTCTACAAAGAAGTCAAGAAGATCAAATCCGTTTCTTACAAGCGGTCCCCTCGCAAGGATTCCGGGGAGGTAGACCCGAAAGCGGCTTCTGCTGAGGTCGCAGCCACACGCGGTCGCCCTCGGCCTTCCGGCAGGGTGAATCTCTTCGCCCGGGAAGACATCGATCTCGAAGACCTCGACGAGGTGGAACTCGACTGGCCTGCAGAGGAGCGAGACGAGGTGGAAGATGCCCTGCGCCGCGCCAAGCAGCAGAACGAGACCGACCCCGAAGACGAGAATCCCCACTAATGACTAGAGAACGCAAGCCGATGCCGGTGCTCCCTGAACTGAAACTCCCTCTCAGGGCCTGGCTCAGCGCCGCCCCAATCGCTTGTCTACTCGTGGGGGGGCTAGGGTATGGCGTTTCGATCGCGATCGGCGTGGATCAGCCGGTCGGTGCAGTCTGGGGCGGGGTCGCTGCTGCATTGGGAATGCTGATCGCTGCTTTGGCGGTTCTGCCCTGGATCCCGAGACCTCTCAACGAGTGGGCTAACCTTCTTCTGGGTGGGCAATTGTTTTCGTTCATGACAGTGATTGGCGCGGGTTTCGTGGTGTGGAAAGCCACGGGAACGGGAGCCGCCCCGCTTGGGATGACCGGAGCCGCGGCTTTCCTGGTTGCTCAGGTGGTACAGGTCAGCGTGTTTCAGGCGGCTTCGAGGCCGATCGAGAAGCGGCTTCGCGAGGAAGGCGTGCCGAAGGGCGAGTGAAGCGATTTGGATTTTGATTTCACGCCTGTGAAATCCAGCACGCGACACCGAATCTCTATACATTATGCCCCCGCGCGGGACCGCCCCGCGTGTTCCCCGTAGACCCGTTTCGGCCGGTTCCAGCTTCGCCACGCGTCGCCTGGAATGACTGACGAAACGATCCGCCCGTTCCGAAGCGATCCCCCGAGAGGACCACTCGAGACCATGCCCGCTTCAGACCTGATCTTCGCGACGCTCGCCGCCGGAAGTCCGCTGGACCACACGCTCGACAAGATCCTTGTCGGCAATAAGACCTTCGGCCTGACGATGAACACGCTCACCCTGGTGTTGGCGTTCTTCATCTACCTCTGGCTCATGAATATCGTCGCTAAGGCGATCGCTGTCGGTCCCGAATCGGAGGGCAACGAGCGATACATGACCAAGGGTCGCCTGGCTCAGATCGTCGAGTTCATCGTCCTGATGCTCCGTGACCAGTTCATCAAGCCCCAACTTGGCGAGCAGACCAACAAGTTCCTGCCCTTCCTGCTGACACTGTTCTTCTTCATCTGGGTGAGCAATCTCCTCGGCCTCGTGCCTCTGCTGGATATCCAGCATCTGATCGGTTCTGCCTGGGGTGATCCCGGCTTTGCTCTCATCGGCGGCACGCCGACTGGACGCATCACGACCAACGCCGCGCTCGCGCTGATCGCGTTCATCATCTGGACCCAGGCGGGCATCAAGTCCAACGGGATCGGCGGCTGGCTCAAGCATTTTCTGGGTGGTGCCCCCTGGTACCTCGCCCCGATCATGATCCCGGTCGAGATCATCGGCATGATCGTCAAGCCCACCGCCCTCACCATTCGTCTTTTCGCGAACATGACCGCCGGCCACGTGCTGCTCGCCGCCCTAATCGGCTTCTCGGGTATGGCGTTTTACGGCTTCCTTGGCGATGGCTTCACCGCCGGGGGTCTCGCGGGATCGCTCACGATCGGGCTGATTTCATGGGTCTCATCGACGCTGATCTTCTTCCTCGAAATCTTCGTGGCTACGCTGCAGGCCTTTGTCTTTATGTTCCTTACGGCTGTGTTCATCGCCCAGATGGTGCATCATGACCACGGCCACGACGAAGAGCACGGCCATGATCACGAGCACGATTCCCATCTCGGCAGCGCGATTCCCGAGGACGCCGCTCTGGGCGTTGCCTGAGTTCACTGTTTGGCTTTTGTGTTCCACCGAGCCGGTGAGTGTCCGGTCGGGAGGAGTTTGAAACCTGAGTTCCCTGATCGTCGCGTGTGTCGACGGCACAGATTTTCGGAGAGCGTGTAACAATGAAGATTTCCAAGAAGTTCCGTATGGGTGCCGTCGCCGCCGCTGGCGTGGCTCTGTTCGCAGGTACCGCATTCGCGCAGTCTGGCGAAGAGGCCGTGCAGCTCGCTGAAGCCGCCAACAGCGGTATGAAGGGCCTCGGTTACGGCATCGGCATGGGCCTCGCCGTCATCGGCGCCGGCCTCGGCATCGGCCGCATCGGCGGTTCGGCCGTCGAGTCCATGGCTCGTCAGCCCGAAGCGACCGGCTCGATCACCACCGGCATGCTGCTCACCGCGGCGTTCGTCGAAGGTGCCGCGCTGTTCGCCGTCGTCGTGGCGTTCCTCGCCTGATCGACGACAAATCCGTTCTTCGATCACGCTGGTGAAAGCCGGCGTGATCGGTTTTTCGCCCGCCGGTGCTTGTGAGCACCGGCAGTCCGAACTTTCACAGTGAGGTCTGCTGTATGACTTGGATGGTCCACCTCATCGCCGCCGAAAAGGCATCTGATCCTCTGCTGGCGAATGTCCCGAACTTCATCGTCGCGATTCTGGCGTTTGTCACCGCGATGCTCATCTCGAAGGTTCTGATCTGGCCGAAGATCACCGGCGGTCTCGATGCCCGAGACGCGAAGATTCGCAGCGAGATCGAAGCCGCCGAGAAGTCTCGCGCCAACGCCGACAAGGCCCTCGAGGATTACAAGTCCTCGCTCGCCGAAGCCCGCGCTGAAGCCGCGAAGATGATCGAGCAGACCAAGGCCGAGCAGGTCCGCCTCGCCGCCGAGCTCAAGTCGCAGTCGGAAGCCGAACTGAACCAGATGCGTGACGCCGCCCGCCGGAACATCGAGGCCGCCAAGCGTGCCGCGATCGCCGACCTGTACCGCGAGTCCGCGCAGATGGCCGTCAAGATCGCCGAGAAGATCCTCGAGCGCGAGGTGAACGCCGCCGACCACGCCCGCCTCATCGACGAGACCCTCGCCGAAGTGACCACCGAGTACGCCGGGGCTTCGGCCTGATCCCCGACCCGACCTCTCTGGCCGCCTCCTGAAAGGACGCACCCGTGCCACTGTTCGAATCGCCGCCCGAGGCGGTGGACAAGGTTTACGCCAAGAGTCTCTTCGAGCTCGCCGAAGCCGAAGGCGATCGTGATCGCCTTGAATCGCTCGCCTCCGAGCTCGACGAGTTCGTCGAGTTGACCCGCGCCGAGGCCCAACTCAGCGAGTTCATGTCGTCGCGCATCCTCGCCACCAAAGACCGCGCGGGATCGCTCGCCACCATGTTCGAGGGCCGCATCAGCGACCTGCTGCTCCGCTTCCTGCAGGTGCTCAACCGCAAGGAGCGCCTCAACCGCCTGCTCTCGATCGTCGCCGCCTACCAGGAAATGGTGCAGGAGAAGTTCGGGCGTATCGAGGTCAATGTCTACACCCGCGAGCCCATCTCCGCGGACCAGATCGCCTCGATCAAGAGCCGACTCCAGGCCGCCACCGGTCGCGAACCGGTCATTTACCCATACACCGTGCCGAGCATGATCGGCGGCGTGAAGATGCAGATCGGCGACCGTCTCTTCGACGACTCGATCCAGACCTCGCTCCGCAACATGACCGAACTCGTCAAGGATGAAGGCGCCGCCGTCATCCGCACCATGCCGTCCGACAAGTTCCTTTCCGAATCCGAGTAACACCCAACACACCCATCCCCGATCGAACGGGGCCAGCCAATCCCGGGCCCCTCACCGACAGGATCAGCCGATGAAGATCAAGACCGAAGAAATCACCAGCGTCATCAAGCAGGAGATCGAGCAGTACTCCACACAGCTCGAGGTCTCCGATGTCGGCCGCGTCATCGAAATCGGTGACGGTATCGCCCAGATCTACGGCCTCTCCAACGCCATGGCCGGTGAACTGCTCGAGTTCCAGACCGACGAAGGCTCCGTCATGGGCCAGGTCATGAACCTCGAACTCGACACCGTCGGCGCGGTCGTCTACGGCGACTACAAGAAGGTCCGCGAAGGCGCGACCGTCCGCTCGACCGGCCGCCTGCTCGATGTGCCCGTCGGCGAGGAACTCCTCGGCCGCGTCGTCAACCCGCTGGGTGAGCCGCTTGACGGCGGCCCGGCCATCGACGCCAAGAACCGTCGCCCCGTCGACATCATCGCCCCCGGCATCGCCGACCGTCAGCCCGTCACCGAGCCGATGCAGACCGGCATCAAGGCCGTCGACTCCATGATCCCGATCGGTCGCGGCCAGCGCGAACTCGTCATCGGCGACCGCAAGACCGGCAAGACCGCCGTCTGCGTCGACGCCATCATCAACCAGAAGCGCAACTGGGGCACCGACAACGCCGTCGTCTGCATCTATGTCGCCGTCGGCCAGAAGGAATCCACCGTCGCCGGCGTGGTGCAGCAGCTCCGCGACGCGGGCGCGATGGAGTACACCATCGTCGTCAACGCCGGCTCCTCCGACCCCGCCCCCATGCAGTATGTCGCTCCCTACGCGGGCACCGCGATGGGTGAGCACTTCATGTGGCAGGGCAAGGACGGCAAGACCCCCAAGCACGTGCTCGTCGTGTACGACGACCTCTCCAAGCAGGCCGTCGCCTACCGCCAGCTCTCGCTGCTTCTCCGTCGTCCGCCCGGTCGTGAGGCCTACCCCGGCGACGTGTTCTACCTGCACTCGCGCCTCCTCGAGCGTGCGACCAAGCTCTCCGATGAGAACGGCGGCGGCTCGCTGACCGCGCTGCCCATCATCGAAACCCAGGAAGGCGACGTCTCGGCGTACATCCCGACCAACGTGATCTCCATCACCGACGGCCAGATCTACCTCGAACCCGAACTGTTCTTCGCCGGCGTCCGTCCCGCGATTAACGTCGGTATCTCGGTGTCCCGCGTGGGTGGTAACGCCCAGATCAAGGCCATGAAGCAGATCGCCGGCTCGCTCCGCCTCGACCTCGCGGCCTTCCGCGAACTCGAAGCCTTCGCCCAGCTCGGTACCGAACTCGACAAGGCCACCCAGGCCCAGCTCGATCGCGGTATGCGAATGGTCGAACTGCTCAAGCAGAAGCAGTTCCAGCCCATGGATGTGATCGATCAGGTCGTCTCCATCTTCGCCGGTACCCGCGGCTTCCTCGACGACATCAAGCCCTCGGAAGTCCCCGCGTTCGAAGCCGACCTGCTCAAGTACTTCAACGAAGGCGAAGGCAAGTCCGTCCGCGACGAACTCGCCCAGCTGAAGTCCATCGACAAGTCGCTGGAAGGCAAGCTCAAGGACGCGATCAACAGCTTCAAGGCCAGCCGCAAGGGCTGATTAGAGCGAAGTGTCGACATCGAATAAGGCGACCCGAATGGGTCGCTTTTTTCATGCAATCTTTGCAGCGAGGCCCGTCTCATCGCTTCAGAAGCGGCATCTCATCTCGAGCAGGAGCACATACGCTTGAAGTCAGAGGCGGCAGCTCCCAGACTCGCCATCAGACGCTCGGTCACTCGGTAACCGATCCGAATGAGATGACTCCGCTGGAGGAAGCACTGATGAAATTGGCTCGCACGACACTATTCTGCGTTGCGGTACTGCTTTCGGAAGGCCTTGCGTTAGCTGAGCCGCCTTCTTACAGCGCGATAGACATTACCGGTTGGAGCGATGAGCAGCTCGCGATGCTCCCGTTCTTCAAGCGCTTCACACCGGTGTTGCCCAGTGATGTCCCGTTCGGATTCACAGCAGTTGCGTCTTCTGCAGCTGGTCATATCGCGGGTTATGTCGCTCAGGCAATCCCATACAGCGGCAATAAAGGCGTCTTGCTCAGAGATGATGGGGAAGGCACACACGCCATCGAGCCTATCGAGGCGTTTGGAACATACAGTTGGGGCTACTGGTCCTGCGATTCTGAGGACTGCCACTATTACTTTGGGTACGTCCGCGATAGCACGCCCTCCGACATGAATTGGTCAGGGCAAGTCGTAGGGAGCGCGACCATTGCGAGTTCGGGCGACTACGCATCCGGTGCGACCTTCCACGCCTACCGCTACGACGACCAGCTCGGACGTGTCGATTTCTTTCCGGAACGTCCAACATCCCGTGCGACCTGCATCAACAACCGAGGCGAGACGGCGGGCCTGATCGCCGGGCTCGGTGCGTACAGACTCGACTCTGATGGATCATTGATAGCTCTGAGCCCGGTTGCTGGCTACACGCCGAGTCCCCGATGGATCAACTCCGGTGGGGTCATCATTGGCTCGCACTACCCTTCACGCGCATTTGCTTCGCCTGGCGGTTCGGCGACCTTCAGTCTTCCCGATCTCGGCGGTTTCGAAGTTGTTGCCGCAAATGATGTCAACGATTCGGGGTGGATCGTGGGCAAGTCAGGAAATTTCGGTGAACAAGAGACCTTTGCCACTATCTGGGAACCTGAACCGAATGGCACATGGACGGAGTACGACTTGGTGGAGTATCTCGAAACCCCGGATGTGCTCCTCGAAAGCGCCATCGCCATCGATAACCACGGAAACATTATTGCCCGGGAAACATTATTGCCCGTGGCCATTTGGACGGAACGGACCTTTTCAACTCGCGTCTGTACTGGCTGGCACCCTTTGAAAATCTCCCCGGGGGATGTCTTCCGGATATTGGCTTGCACCCCCAGAGTGTCACCACAGCGGGTTCCGAGGCGATCTTCGTGATCAGGGTTGTGAATGACAACGATGTTACGACTTACCAGTGGCGACGCGACGGCATCGATATACCTCTCGCCGACAATCCAACCGCGGCCACATCCGAACTCGTTCTGAGTGGACTCACTGACGCTGACGATGGGGCAAGCTTCGAGTGTGTGGTCACCTCCATGTGCGGGAGTCTTCTGTCAGACCAAGCCATGCTCACGTTCGATCCCGTTTGCCCTCCGGATGTGTCCGGCGATGAGGTCATCAACCTCGCCGACCTGAACATCATCCTCGCCAACTTCGGGCAAACCACGCCGAACGGCGACACCAACGGCGACGGGGTGGTCAACCTCGCCGACCTCAACGCGGTCTTGGCGGCCTTCGGCACGGCCTGCAACTGATTTCTCCGCTCCGCCACCCAGCCCGCCCGGTCTCACCGGGCGGGCTGTTTTATGGCCCGACCGAACCCTTGGGTGAGCATGGAACTGGCTCTATGGTTCAATGAGAAATCTGAACCCGGAGCCCACATGCATCTGTCCACCTCAGCCGTTCGATCGTTCCAGAACCTCGCTTGTGCGATTGTTTCAGGGTTTGTCCTGATCTCATCGGTCGCTGCCAGCGAGCCGCTGCTCTTCAGCGCACCGCAGGCCACCGAACTCGCCGAGGGCGTGGAGCCGAACTCCCATCGCGCGAGACCCGTTCTGCTCGATACCGAGGCGTTCGAGGCGGCTCTGCAAAGCGACGGCGAGCCGGTGTCGCTGCAACTGTTCGACGATGTTCGCGTGGAACTGCTCTTTGATCGCGTCTCCTACTACAGCCGCACGACCACCGCGTTCACCGGGCGCCTCGGTGATGGTCAGGATCCGGCGGCGTGGTACTCGCTCGTGCGTAACGGCGATGCGTACCTCGGTCACTTCTGGACCGGCGACGGCAAGGTGTACAAGCTCCGCCCGATCGACGAAGAGAGCGGTCTGCACGCGGTGCTCGAGCTCGACTCTGAGGGTTTCGGTCCGTGCCTGACCTGTGAGCAGGATCACGGCTCCATCGCGCAGCCCATGCCGCCCGCTCAGGTCGTGCAGGGCAACGCACGCGGCTGCGAAGACGACGGCAGCATCATCGATGTGCTCATCGTCTACACCCCCTCGGCTCGCAACGCCGCCGGCGGAACCAACTCCATCCAGGCTCTCGCCATCTCCGCGATCGAAGTCTCCAATCAGGCGTACATCAACAGCGGCATCCAGACCTCGCTGCGGCTCACGCTCGCGACCGAAGTGGACTACTCCGAATCCGGCAGCATGGGCACCGACCTCGCCAACCTCCGCAACAATGTGGTGCCGGGTGTGCACGAACTGCGAGACGAGACCAAGTCCGACCTCGTCGCCATGCTCTCGACATCCTCGGGCGCGTGCGGCATCGGCTACCTGCTGCAGTCACTCAACCCGGGATTCGAATCGAACGGCTTCAGCGTGACCAACTACAGCTGCGCGGTCGGCAACCTGACCTTCCCGCACGAACTCGGTCACAACATGGGCTGCCAGCACGACATCGACAACGCGGGCTCGAACTCGATCTTCCCGTATTCCTACGGCTGGCGCTGGACCACCAACGGGGGGCAGCTCCGTCGTTCCGTGATGGCCTACTCCCCGGGCAGCCGCGTCCCGCACTTCTCGAACCCCGAGGTCTTCAACGGTGGACAGCCCACCGGGGTTCAGTCGTCGGCGAACAACGCGCTGACCATCAACAACACCGCCTACCTCATCTCGAACTTCCGCGTGAGCGACTGCAACCCCGAGCCCGAAGACTGCGGCTGGTCCGCGGTGGGCGAAGGCGTCACCGGAACCGTGTTCGCGCTGACCGAGCACAACGATGGTTCGGGCAAGGCGCTGTATGTCGGCGGCAGCTTCGATGTGGACGGCGCACCCTCCATCGGGCGTCTGGCGCGCTGGGACGGCCAGCAGTGGTCCGAAGTCGGTGGTGGCGTGAACGGAACGGTCTTCGCCACGGCCTCGGTTCCCAGCGGCCCGCTCGCGGGTCTGTACGCCGCGGGATCGTTCAGCCAGGCCGGTGGGCAGAGCGTCAGCAACATCGCGCGTTGGGATGGCCAGCAGTGGTCTCCGGTCGGCGACGGGCTCAACAACCGGGTCTACGCCATGACCGTGTTCGATGACGGCAGCGGCCCAGAACTCTACGCCGCCGGTGTGTTCACCGGCAGCGGTGGGCAATCGCTCTCGCGCATCGCGAAGTGGGATGGTGCCGAATGGCGCCCTGTGGGCACGGGCCTCAACGGCCTGATCAACGCCCTCGAAGTGTTCGATGACGGCACAGGCGAGGCGCTGTACGCCGCTGGCCTGATCGTCAGCGCCGGTGGTGAACCGGTCACGAACATCGCGCGCTGGGACGGCCAGTCCTGGGCCGCGGTGGGGGCCCAGGATCCCGACGACACGATCAACGCGCTCGAAGTCTTCGACGATGGAACCGGCGAAGCGCTGTACGCCGCGGGCCGATTCATGAGCGCCGGAGGCGAGTCAACTCCGGGCATCGCGCGCTGGGATGGTCTCAACTGGTCACCCGTCGGCGATGGGCTGGATTCTGAAGTGTTCTCGCTGCTGGCGTTCCGCGACGATCAGGGTCCGGCGCTCTTCGCGCTCGGCAGTTTCGTGCTGACCATCGATTTCGCGCCCGTCGCCGGGATCGCCAAGTGGGACGGCCAGCTCTGGCAGCGCATGGGGCTGGGGATCGGCGGTGCGGGCGGACGCACGCTCGCAACCGCCTCGCTCGGACCCGGACCGTCGATGTTCATCGGCGGCAGCTTCTCCACCGCCGGTGGCGTCCAGTCCAGTTCCATCGCGAGCTGGTCGTGCCAAAGCGTCCGCTGCCCGCAGGATGTGGACGGCGACGGCGCAGTCTCCCTCGGCGACCTGAACCTGGTGCTCGCGGGCTTCGGGCAGGAAACCAGCGAAGGCGACACCAACGGCGACGGCGTGGTGAACCTCGCCGACCTGAACGCCGTGCTGGCATCCTTCGGTGAGTCCTGCCTCTGAAGGGCATCGCGCAGTCACCTCTCCCCTCGATCGACTTATCACCGGGTTGACCGGCGGTTCATCATCCGTTGACTCTGCGGATGCAAGGTACTCCAGCCGCGGCCGATGTGGCCGCTCCGATCCGGATTTGATCGATGGAGACCTTGCCATGAATCGTCTTGCCTGCCTGATCTCTCCGCTTGCACTGGCGCTCGCCGCCGGTGCGGTCCCGACCGCTGAAGCGACCGTCGGCGACTTCCGCGTTCTGCCCTACCAAACCACCCCGACCCAGGAAGGGTTGACCCTCACCTGGTTCACCATCAGCGAGACGCCCGGCCAGCTGACCATCAGCGGCGGCGACCTGACCGAGCCACTCGTGCTCGTCAGCATCCCCGAGCTGCAGCCGGTGCTCGACTACCAGGCCGACGCCGAGCTCACCGCCGGCGGCAACTTCCCCTTCGCCGATACCGCCATCTTCGAAGCCCCCGGCGTCCCCGCGCGGAACTGGAAGCACTCCATCGTGCTGACCGGCCTCACCACGGATCAGCTGTACAGCTACAGCGTGCAGCAGGGCGAGACCGAGTTCGCCGGCACCTTCCGCACCGCCCCGGCTGCCACGACAGATCGCACCCTCCGCTTCGCGGTGCTCTCCGACAGCGAAACCCTCGTCATCGGTCGGACCACCAACCGCGAATGGGCGGCCACCACGCCCCAGGTCCCCGGCAGCACCGGGCGTCCCGCCGGCACCGGCCCGGGCCGCACGCAGTACCTCATCACCGAGACCGTCGGCTACCAGGAAAACATCAAGAACATCAAGTCTCGCAACCCCGAACTCATCATCATGCCCGGTGACCTGATCCAGGGCACCTCCAACGAGCAGCAGCGCCGCTGGGACGAGTTCTGGCGACACAACGCCGGTGAGTACGACACCCTGCTGACCGATCGCCCGCTCGTGGCGGCCATCGGCAACAACTGCATCTTCAACGGCACCTCGGGCGGCGCGAACCCGAATGTGCAGTACGCCCGCAACCAGTGGTCGGCCTACTTCGACTTCCCCGCCCCCGACAACCCCGCCTACCAGGACCTCTACTACCGCACCGACTACGGGCCGGTGAC
Source organism: uncultured Phycisphaeraceae bacterium (assembly GCA_964543335.1). Taxonomy (GTDB): domain Bacteria; phylum Planctomycetota; class Phycisphaerae; order Phycisphaerales; family UBA1924; genus JANSXG01. The sequence goes on from CAZIXS010000046.1 coordinate 20,268, forward strand.
CATCATCACCCTGTGCTCCGTCGGTGCGATGGGCGACAACGACAATGTCGCTCCCCCGACCGGGCAGGACATCTCCGTCGACTTCCCGCAGAACCTCGACACCAACCGGGCTTGGCTGACCGGCTACCCCTTCGGCGACATCCCCGACTTCAACGTCGGCACCGAGCAGTACAACTGGGCCGTGCAGCAGCTCGCCGCCGCGCGTGATGCCGGCCAGATCATCTTCGTGCAGTGGCACCACACGCCGTTCTCTCGCGGCGTGCACGGTTCCTCCGTGACCTCGAACCAGTCCGGCGAAGCCATGCGGATCTACGCACCGCTCATGGAAGAGTACCGCGTCGCCGGCGTCTTCACCGGCCACTCGGAAGTCTCGGAAATGAGCTACTTCGACCTCGACTCCGACGGCTACGGCGTGTTCCTCTGGGATGTCGGTGCCGCCGGTGACGGCCTGCGTGGCGTCGAGGACTCTCCCAACGCGACCAACGCCAACATCCTGTCGTGGCGCCAGAACCCGCTGAACCCGCTCGGCGAGGACTGGATCCCCAACGCCTTCTCGCTCTGGACCGCCGACCAGTCCGAGCCCGAACTCTGGAACGGCAACCAGCTCCTTTCCGGCGGCAAGCACTACGGCTTCCTTGAAGTCGATGTCGAGCCCATCGGCAACGGCGAGTTCCGCGTGTCCTTCCAGAACTGGCACACCTTCCCGCTCAACGCCGGTGACGAGAACTTCACCGTCACCGGGTTCGAACTCCGCCCCTACAACAACAGCGTGACCCTTCAGGGAACACCCGACAACATGCGTCCGGTCATCGACTGCCCGGGCGATGTCAACGGTGACAACGCCGTCAACCTCACCGACCTGAACCTCGTGCTCTCGCTGTTCGGCCAGACCAGCGCGATCGGTGATACCAACGGTGACGGCGTCGTCAACCTGGCGGACCTGAACCGCGTTCTGGCGAACTTCGGCTCCAGCTGCAACTGAGCCGGCCGAAGCGCCATCCCGAACACAGTTGCCGCACGCCCGCTGACCCGGGCGTGCGGTGTTTTCAGTACTTCACGATGAACGGCAGCACGATCGAGATCGCGATCAGCACGATGATGACGACTTCCAGCGTCTCCAGCCGGCGCGTCGCCGCGGTGTCGGTGATCCGCTGATACACGCCATCCGCGGCGTCAAGTTTGCGCTGCACATTCGACTGCCACGCCGGGAGTGACAGCCGTTCCGAAGCCAGCCGGTACACCCGCGCCAGGTATTGGTTGCCCATCAGCTTGATGGCGTTGTTCACGCCCTCGAACAGCACCGCGGCATCCGTCTGCACCATCGCGAAGCGGCTGACCATCGCCTCGTCCTTGAAGTGCGGGTACCAGCGACGCCTCACGAATCGCGCCAGCAATTCATCGGAGTGATCGAGGATCGAGTCCAGCTCCTCGTCGAGGATGCGCAGCTGCAGCAGTTCTACATTCGCGTGCTGCAGCACCGCGATGATGTCGTTCGGATCGGGGTCCAGAAGCACCGCCGCGTTCCAGTCGATGACCGCGAGATCGCCAGGGCTGTACGACAGCCGCCCACCGATGGTGCGCGAGAGCTGGTCGCTGCTCAGTGCGCCGTGCTCGGCTTCGATCGCCCGCCCGATCGACTGCGCATGCAGATCGATGAACTCATTGGGGCTCAGATCGCCCT
>CAZIXS010000047.1:0-20967 GCA_964543335.1 uncultured Phycisphaeraceae bacterium
CCTGTGCGGATTCAGCACAGGACCGGATGAGGGGGCGGCCCGAATCTTCCGACGACCAAAGCACTGCTCCCCATGGCCTTCGCCCGATCTCCGATCGGACTCAGACCATGCCACCCCGAAGCAGTTCATTACAAAAGTTCATCAAACCCAAGCACCCGCGCCGATCCCGCAAGCAAAAAAACCGGCGCTGACCGATCAATCCACCAGCACCGCCGCCTTGCCGATCGCGTGCACGCCTTTGCCTCGCGTCTGCTTCAGCATCCGGTCGAGCGCCTTCAGCGCCCACTTCTTCGCTTCGGGGTGCACCTTTACCTGGTTCACCACCTTGCCCTCGACAAGATGATCCAGCACCCACAGCAGGTGCGGCTCATCGATGCGGTACATCGTCGTGCATAGGCACTGGCACTCGCTCAGGATCCGGACGAACACGCCTCGTTCCGCCGCGGCCTTCGCCAGACGGTTCACCAGATGGATCTCCGTGCCCACCGCCCAGCGGCTGCCCGGCTCGGCGTCCTCGATGGTGCGGATGATGAACTCCGTCGAGCCCGCGAGGTCCGCCTTGTCCACCACCTGCTTCGCGCACTCGGGGTGCACGAGGATCTTCATCTCCGGATCAGTCTCGTGCAGCTCGTCGCAGTGTTCGGGGCGAAAGAGTTTGTGGACGGAGCAGTGCCCCGCCCAGAGGATCACGCGAGCCGCCATCAGCTGGTCGGGCCCTATGCCGCCGAGCGGTTCGCCGGCGCGGGTGAGCTTCGGGTCGTACAGCACGGTCTGCGCGAGCTCGCCTTTCAGGGCATCGACCTCGGTCGTGAAGCCGAACATCGAAGCGGTGTTGCGCCCGAGGTGCTGGTCGGGGAGGAACAGGATCTTGATCTCTTCGTGGTCCTTCACCGGCTCCTCGCCGCCCTTCATCGCCCAGTCAAAGACGAGGTCGGCGTTGGAACTCGTGCAGCACGCACCGTGGTGCATGCCGACGAAGGCCTTCACCGCCGCCGTCGAATTCACATAGGTGATCGGGATGACGCGGACGGTCTTGCCCTCGGGGTGAGGCGTCTTGGCGAGCGCGTCGTGGATCAGCTCCCACGCTTCGACGGCGTCCTCGTAGTCGGCCATGTCCGCCATCGAGCAGCCGGCCGACAGGTCGGGCAGGATGACGGTGGTGCCCTCGGGGGCGAGCAGGTCGGCGGACTCGGCCATGAAGTGCACGCCGCAGAAGATGACGTATTTGGCGTTTTGGGCCTTCACCTGATCCGCCGCGAGCTGGCTGAGTTTGAGCGAGTCGCCCGTGAAGTCGGCGTGGCGCACGATCTCGTCGACCTGGTAGTGGTGCCCAAGGATGATCAGGTCGCTGCCGAGCTGCTCGCGCCGTGCACGGATCGCCGGGGCCAGTTCGGACTCGTCACGCGTGTAGTAGGTATCGGGCAGAGAGGGTTGCCAGAGCTGCATCGCAGGCCCTCCGACGGGGAACGGGGACTCACCCCGGCACGCTCGGACGCTCCGAAGGGCCGGGCTGAGATTGTAGGCGATGCTGAGGTCCATCACGCCGGAGAGCCAAAAGACAACGGGCGGCCCGAAGGCCGCCCGCTGCATGGTGTTCACCGAGTTGTTCGGGGCATGGCCCCGGTTCGATCAGTTGCAGTCGGTGCCGAAGTTGGCGAGCACCAGGTTCAGGTCGGCGAGGTTGACGAGGTCGTCGCCGGTGACATCGCCGTTGCTGGTCGCCTGGCCGAAGTTGGCGAGCACCAGGTTGAGGTCGGCGAGGTTGACGAGGTTGTCGCCGGTCGCGTCGCCGGGGCACTCGATGACGGGAGCGCAGGGATCGAGGACGCCGTTGACGATGTCCAGGTCGAGCTGGTCGACCACGCCGTCGCCGTTCAGGTCGCCGCTGGCCCAGCCCATGTCTTCGGGCTGCACGGTCATGCCGTTCATGACGATGTCCACATCGGTCGAGTCCACGACCCCGTCGAGGTTCACATCGCCGTAGGAGGTGCCGAGGATCACGGTGATCAGCTCGCACAGGTCGGCCTGATCGACGACAAGGTCGCCGTTGAGGTCGGCCGAGAGGTCGATGCGCGAGGCGTCGGCGAGCGAGGACCAGTCACCGAGGTTGGCGTAGACATAGTCGATGTCGTTGGCATCGATCACGCCATCGGCACCGACGGGGGCCCAGCCGCGGGCCTGGCGGCCTTCGGCGTTGGAGATGTCCGCACGCGAGTCACCGAAGACATACGAAGTGCCGGTGGCCTTGGTGGTGCCGAAGAAGTTGCCGCCGAAGTTCTCGTCGACGGCGATGTATCCGGCCTTGCGGTCGAGCTGGCCATCGACCATGGCCAGGCCGTCGGCCCAGTAGCGGACATCGGCGTCGTTGAAGTTTCCATCGCCGTTGAAGTCGCCGAGGATCTCGATGACTGCGGTGGTGCCGGGGGCCCAGGCGGCGCCGCCGTTGCGGTCGTTCCAGGCGGCGATGAGGCCGGCGGCGTCGTTGATGTTGCGCAGGCCGTCGTTGTTGAAGTCACCGGAGATGCGGTTGCGGGCGTTCAGCGATGCGCCGTAGGTGACGGTGTTGCCGGCCTGGTCGATGTAGTTCTGGCCGTTCGCCACACCGTCGGTGTAGGTGAAGCCGGTGGTGCGGGTGGGGACGCGACCGGTGGTGGAGTAGGTGCCGAAGGCGCCCTGGGCGAAGCCGGGGTCGGCCAGGTTGATGTTGTTGGCGATGATGTAGTCCTGAAGGGCCTGGTTCAGGACGGGGTTGGGGATCCAGCTGTCCGGATCGAGGGCTTCCTGCAAGAAGTCGGTCGAAGTGGTCAGGGTGAAGCTCAGCGCGAGGAACTCACCGGGGGTGAAGAGGGTGTCATCGGCACCGGGCAGCTCGACGAAGGCCTCGATCGAGCGGGTGATGTTGTTCAGGTACGCCGCGGCGGACGGGTTGGCCATGGGCGGGTTGGTGTTGCCGGCATCGCCACCGGGCATGGAGGCGGCGCGGGGGTCACCGATGGTGCCGAAGGTCTGGGGACCGCCGATGCGGTAACCATCGATGTCGTTCTTGACGACGTTGGTGATGTTCGGGCGGGCGTAGACGGTGCCGCCGTCGTTGCGAACGCCAAGAACCTCAAGCTGCCCGTTGGTCAGCCACGAGTTGAAGCCACGCTCGGCACCGGTGTAACCGATGGCCAGGCGGTGGTTGCGGACGCGCCCTTCCATGGTGCTGGAGCCGCCAGCGTTCGAGGGGATGAAGTTCGGGCCGAGCAGGCGGCTGGGGCTGTTGTCGATCTTGGGGCCGACATTCTCGCCGACTCCCCAGGAGGGCTCGACGCCGATGGAGCTCTGGAAACCGTTGCGGGTGCCCGAGCCGGAGTCACGGGTGACGAAGACCAGGTTCTCGCCACTGGACAGGCGACCGGCCAAGGAGAGGTAGCGCAGGTCCTGCATGTCGATCTGGGTCATGCCGGTACCGAAGTTGGTGATCGCGGCGATCGGGGACTGCGCGATCTGGGTGTCGAAGACGGTGTTCGCGTCGGGCGAGTTGATGTTCTGGTTGAGCGAACCGAGGTCCACCAGGGTGTTGGACTCGCCATTGAGGGTGCCGTCGAGGTTGCGGGCCTGGTTGGTGTTGACGCCGTAGCCGGGCTCGCCCGGGTTGCGGTCGAAGGCGATGTCGGTGCCGGGCACCGTGGCGAACCAGGCTACCGGGACATCGGTGATGGCCAGATCGATGCGGATGCCGCTGTTGGCGGCAGTACCGGTCGTGGTGGCCTCGAGGTTCGAGAACAGGGCGCGGACGGGGGCGCCACCGGGGTTGTCGAAGTCGTAGCCGTTCTCGGTCTGCGCGACACCGGCGGCGATGTACTGGCGGCGGTTGTAGTAGGCGTCTTCGGCGGTGCCGATCTCGCCGTCGGCGGCGGGCAGAACCGCGAAGGTCTGGCCCCACTCGACGAGTTCGCGGATGCCGTTGCCCGAACCGCGCGAGCGGTAGAGGACATTCCACTCGGCTCCGGACGCGGTGGCGGAGATGCTGCCGAGGAAGGGGGCGAGCTGCGTCGGGGGGAACTGGTTGCCGTTGGCGGGCGAGAAGCCGTCGCCGTCGATGTCGAAGTATTCGTTGGTCGAGGCGGGGGCGAGGAAGAAGTTGCGGAACAGGGTCGCGCCCGAGATGTTGATGACCTTCGCGTCGGCGTTGGTCGTGGTGGGGGTGGCGGCGATGGTGCCGCCGGCGATCAGTGCGAGAACGAGTGCGGTGTTGGTCTTGCGTTGCATGGTCGGGTCTCTCTCAATGCACGAGGGATGAAGCCGCGGCACACGCTGCGGCGATCGGGTGGGTTGGAGTGGGCACGCGCGGGTGCTCACGAAAAACCCGGCGTGCCGATGAGCACGCCGGGCGAAGATCAAGGCTGGTTGACATCCGGGTTGACGAGGCCGTTGCCGGTCAGGCTGTAGAACTCGCGGCCCCAGAGGCGTCGGGTCACGGACTCCCGGACGGTCATGCGCTCGACATGTCCATCGACGAAGCTGAAGTTCGCGGTGCCGCCGGGGTGGTGGCGACCGACGGCGTTGAGCGTCGTGTTGGCGTCCTCGATCATGTTCGCGCCGAGGTTGTCGTCGCCGTAGATCGATTCGACCGTCGGGTACACGAAGCGGGCGACGGTGGCGTTTGCGGGCGCGTTGTAGACGTTGTTGCCGAAGCCCAGATCCTGGAAGGGGGTGACCGGCCGGTGGCTCTTGATCACGCCGCCGGTGGGCTCGCGGAGGGTTTCCCAGTTCGGGCCTTCGGCGAACTCAGTCGCGAGGATGGTGCGGGCACCGCCTTGCACGCGAGCAGCGGTGACGAGGCGGTTCTGACGAGCGGCACTGATGTTGAACTTGTTGCGGGGGAAGATCGCGGCGTTGCCGGTGAAAGCGATGCGCTTCACCTGACGGTCTTCGGGTGTGTCGGAGGCGGTGGAGTTGCCGAGGTCGTTGTTCTGGCCCGGTTCCCAGTCCTCGGGATCGGGCCCGGGGTTGGTACGCGGGGCGCCGCCGTTGAGCACCGCCGGGGAAGAGAACGACTCGGGGCTGGTGTCGTCGTCGAGCAGGAAGTAGGACCAGTGGACATAGCCGTTCTGCGGGTTCGGGTTGGAGTTCTGCTGGTCCTGTTCGCGCCAGCGGAGACCGGTTTCTTCAGCGCCGTAGACGTAGGCCGGCGGGAACTTTTCGGTGCTGACCGTGTACACGGTGACGGCCTGCGCGACCGAGCGGAGGTTGCTCGCGGTCGAGGCGGCCCAGGCCTCCTTGCGGGCGCTGGCGAGGGTGGGGAGCAAAATGCCGATAAGCAGAGCGATCACGGCGACGACGACGAGGAGCTCGATCAGCGTGAAGGCGCGGCGGGGGGTGGTGATGGTCATGTGTGTTGAAATCCCAGTTTGGTGACGGAGCGCACGCCGTCCGATGCGTGCGGAGGGAGTATGACCGCGACGCGCGAGGATTTCGTTTTTGGTCCGCGCGAGTTTGAACAGGATTGTGTTGGCGCGCTATGGCGTTTTTCATCGCGCCGCTGCGGTGTCTTCGCGCATTCGAAACACGACACACATCCACCGCGCGGTAACGCACCGGTTGCGGGTGTTCGGACCTTTACCGAAGGTTTGCGCTAGCCGGTTTACAAACCGTCTTTACACTGTGCGGGTTTGGTCAAGCCACGGTCAGCAGCAGGTAGGTGGTGTACGCCGCGTAGCCGAGCAGCAGCAGTGACCCCTCCAGGCGGGTGATGCGCCGGTTGCCGGTCCAAGCCATCACCAGCAGGGCGACGGCGAACGCGAGGGCGACGAGCAGGTCGATGCCGCCCGAGGCCGGGACGGGAGCGGGGGCGATGGTCATCGTCGTGCCGTAGATGAACAGCAGGTTGAAGATGTTCGAGCCGACGATGTTGCCGACGGCCATGTCCACCGCGCCCTTGCGGGCGGCGATGAGCGAGGTGGCGAGCTCGGGGAGACTCGTGCCGATGGCGACGATGGTCAGGCCGATGACGACATCACTCATGCCGAGCGCCTTGGCGATGCCGGTGGCGCCGCGCACGGCCATTTCGCCGCCGATGACGAGCCCGGCGAGGCCGAGCGCGATGAAGAGGATGCTGCGCCCGAGCCCGACGGTTGGTTTGATCTGCGCTTCGGACTCGGCGGCCAGCGGATCATCGGCGCGCCCGCGCAGGACTTCGGCGAGGGTGTAGTACATGAACACGCCGAAGAGCAGGAGCAGGGCGATGCCCTCACCTCGGCTGAAGGCGCTGTCGGCGCCGGAGAACCAGGCGTCTATGCCGAGCGTGATCGCGGCGAGGGTCGCGAGGACCATCATGGGGATCTCGCGCACGATGATGGTGCTGTGGACCGCGATGGGGGCGATGAGCGAGGTGAGGCCGAGCAGCAGGCCGATGTTGGCGATGTTGGAGCCGACGACATTGCCGAAGCCGATTTCGCTGGTGCCGTTCAAACTGGCCGAGAGGTTGACGACGAGTTCGGGGGCGCTGGTGCCGAAGGCGACGACGGTCAGGCCGATGGCGATCGGGGGGACTCCGAGGCGTGCGGCGAGGGCGGAGGCGCCGCGGACGAGCGCGTCACCCCCGGTGATGAGGATGGCGATGCCGAGAATGAAGAGGAGTGCGGAGAGCATGGAGACCATTGTCTCAGGTTTGCAGTGCACATGGAGAAGTTCGTGGTCTTCGCGTCTCGCTCAGCGGGGCTGCACCATGAGCACGCGCAGGGCGCAGCCGCCAGCGGTGGGCGGGGCGGTGGTTTCCCAGACGCTGAGGTGGTGTTCGCGGAAGACGGTTGCGGCACCCGCGGCGCTGGGGCGCTGCGGATCGGTGAGAAGGGCGGTGCAGTTCAGGTTGCGGATGAGGTTGGCGAGCAGCGGGTGGGCCGACGGTTGGTAGAGCAGATCGCAGCCGAGGATGAGGTCGGGTTGCCAACTGGGGTCGGGTGGGTCTTCCCAGCGGAAGACGGCGGCGGTGCATCGGTCGGATAGGCGGTTGTGGGAGATGTTGCGATTGAGCAGATCAAGCGCAGCCGGGTCGCCGTCGGTGAGGGTGACGGTCGCGCCGCGTTTGGCAGCGGCGAGCCCGGCGAGGCCGACGCCGCTGCCGAGTTCGAGGACGCGTGTGGAACTCTCTATGAGGTTGGTGGTGCCGACGAGGTTGGCGGTCGTTCGGGCGGCGGGCCAGAGGGTGGCCCAGAAGCCGAGGAGGTCGGCGGCGGGGGCGGCCTCGCTCTGCGCCCGGCGCACGCGCTCGTCGGGATTGCTGGTGAGCAAGAGCTCGATCGTGGCACCGGGCGGGGATGCGAGCGGGAAGGTGTGCAAGGTGTATTGGGGTGCGTCGGACACGCGATCAGCCTACCCTGCGTGTGGTTTCAGTGGTGTTTGACGAAAGGCAGACCATGGCGTTCAGGGTGTATCTGGCGGGCGAGATCCATTCGGAGTGGCGGGAGGCGGTGCGGGCGCTGGCCGAGCGGGCGGACCTGGATGTGGAGTTCACTTCCCCGGTGACGGATCATGATGCGTCGGACGAGGCGGCGGAGCGGACCATCGGGCATGCGCTGCTCGGTGAAGAGCCGACGGGTTGGGTCAAGGACCACGCGAGCGCGAAGATCAACGCGATCCGGACGCGCCACCACATCCGCACGGCGGACGCGGTGGTGGTTCGGTTTGCCGGTCAGTACCGCGAATGGAACGCGGCGATGGACGCTGGGCAGGCGGTCGCGCTGGGCAAGCCCTTGATCGTGCTGCATGATCCGGAACTGACGCACGCGCTGAAAGAGGTGGACGCCGCGGCGCTTGCGGTGGCGCAGACTCCGGAGCAGGTGGTGAAGGTATTGGAGTACGTGCTGGTGCAGCGGTGAGGAGGATTGGTATGCGATTGCCCATGTTTCGGATCAGTGTGGTTCTTGTACTGAGTGTTCTTCCGTCGCTGCTCGGCGGCTGCGCCGCATCGGAGCGATCGGAGGTGGCGGGGGTGTACGACCTCGATTCGGCGGCGGTGCTTGCGCTTGCCTCGGGGAGTATTGATGCCGTGGAGGATCCGAGCGAGAAGCTCGCGATGGGGATGGCTCTTTCGATGCTGCAGAGTCTGAAGGTGAGTCTGCATCTCGAGGAGGACGGCACGGCGGCGGTCCGTGGGCTCGAACCCGTGCGGAGTGGGTCGTGGAGCGTGAGCGGCGAGACGGTGACGGCGATGCTGGGCACCGAGGGGGACGATGCGGATCGGTACCAAGCGGAGTGGCGCGATGGGCGGCTGGTGGTGCCGGCGGGCGGGGCGATGGAACTGCCATTTGAGTTGGTGTTCGAGCGGCGGCGAGCGGAGTGAAGTGGCGGTGTGGGTGCTTCGTCCGATCGCTTCGCGTGTGATGTTCGGAAGACTCGGACCGCCCCCTCATGCGGTCTTGTGCTGAAACCGCACAAGACCACCATCTCGCTCGAGGGGAGAAGGAAGGCGGAATGATCCGCCTCACCGTTACAGACGGAACCGGTTGCCTGAGCGTTGTGAACCGGGGCGTGACCGCGGGCTGTGGATATTCGATGTTCAGTGGGTATGAGCATCGCGCCCGTGTCATCTTCTGTCGGTTCCGGTTCGCTGATGGCGACCGCGGCGCAGGGGATGCAGCGCGCTTCGGCGGCGTTCGAGTCGGCGGGGATCGGCGTGGTTCAAGCGTTCGGCGTCGGGACCAGCAGCGGGCGCGTGCCGGCGGTGGACCGCGTCGAGCTGTCGAGCGCGGCCCGTGGCGGCGGTGGTGCTCCGAAGGAGCCGGCGGAGGCCGTCGTGCAGATGATGGCGGCGAAGACGCAGTACTCGGCCGCGGCGGCGTTCGTGAAGGCGGCGGACGAGGTGAGCGGCAGCCTGATCGACCTCCTGGCCTGAGCGGATTCCGAACCCCTTTCTGGCTTAGGGAATACAGAACACTTTCGGGATCGTCCCGAACCAGGGCCAAGTGATCGCGTGGCCCCGGTTTTTTGTTGTGCGGACGGGCGCGGGGCTGCTAGTCTGGGGCCATGGCCAACCCCGGACTCCCCATGATGGGCAGCGCATCGTTTGTGGTGCGCGGCGTGAAGAAAGCGGACATCCACGGCGATGTGTACTACGACACGGCGTTGTCGCCGCGCGATGAGCCGGGCCGGGACCCGGTGGCGCTGCGTCTGCCGAGCCACCTGATCCTCGACCCGCCCGCGCCGGGTGACGAGCTGGAGATCACGTTCCTGATGGGGCAGCCGAGTGTGGTGAAGCGGTTGTGATTGTCTGGCAGACCACCCTGATCTTTGTGGCGTTTGGCGGGCTGATATGGCTCATGCTTGGCGTTACGGTTCGTCGCAAGCGACTGACAGAAGAATCGTGCGCGAACTGCGACTATTCGCTCGTCGGCATCGACGAAGCGGTTTGCCCGGAATGCGGTCGTGAGAGAATGCTCGCCCGAAAGCGCGATACTGCAGGGACGATTTCGCACATCATCTCGGTCGCAGTTGTGGCGTCGTTCATTTCGGCGTTGGTGATCGAATTGAGCCCCGAGTTCGTTACGCAACGCGTAGACGGCTACATCAGCTTCGCTCCATCGATCCAGCCCATCGTTCGTTTCGAGGGAACGACTGAAAAGTGGCGGTATCCGCCGCGGGACGATTGGTACCCCAATCCACCACTTCTCGATCCGGACCGTGTTCGGTTTCATGCGGGCTCACGGTCAATGGTGCTCGATCGTGATCCCGCTTCCGGAAGTTGGCTTGAGACTAGAGCGGGAAATCCGGTCAACGCATCGGATGTGACGGCGGCGTTTGGAGTGACCGGGATCGAGACCGAGGTTCAATCGATACTGGCTGGACCGTGGGCGCAACTGTCGAGATCGATGAACCAGTACCGGTTGCCCGCCGGCACCCCTTATGTGCAAGTGAGCGGCTTTAGCGCAGGTGATTCTCATATGCCGCATGTGTGGTACGCGATGCTGCTCGTGATTTGGGGGCTTGCGGCGAGACGGATCTGGTCGCTCTTGAAGTAGGACTGTGCGACCATTCCGCTGCTACAGTCCCCGCATGAGCATGACCATCGATCAGGCGCGGGAGTTGATGCACGAGTGGACCGCCAGCGAGGCGCTTCGTGTGCATATGGAGTGTGTGGCGGCGTGCATGGGGGCGTACGCCGCGCGGCTGGAGCCGGGGGAGCGGGACCGCTGGGTCGTCGCCGGGTTGCTGCACGACTTCGATTACGAGAAGCACCCGGATGCTTCGGAGCATCCGACGGTGGGGGTGGCGCATCTGGAGTCGATCGGTGTGGACGAGGAGATCCGCACGGCGATCCTCGGGCATGCGCCGTACACGGGCGTGGCGCGCGAGTCGGCGATGGCGAAGACGCTGTTCGCGGTGGATGAGCTGTCGGGGTTCATCGTGGCGTGCGCGAAGGTGAGGCCGGAAGGGGTGGCGACGCTGGAGGCGAAGTCGGTGCGGAAGAAGCTGAAGGAGAAGTCGTTCGCCGCGGCGGTGAGCCGGGAGGACATCGCGGAGGGGATCGAGGATATGCGCGGGCTGGTGCAGCCGGCGGATGCGGAGGGGTTTGCGGCGGAGCACATTCAGTTCTGCGTGGATGCGATCAAGGCGGAGCGGGAGCGGCTTGGGGTGTGAGGGTTTGGGTGGCATGCTCAAACTTGTTTGAGCATGGATCTTGGCATCGAAGAAGAACATGCTCAAGCGATGCTTGAGCATGCCACACGATGTGCGAGTGCAAAAATGAAAGCGGCCTCGGCGAGTTGCCGAGGCCGCGTGTGAACTCATGTTGAGGTGCGTGCGGTTGTGACTGGATTACCAGTCGCGTCCGCCGCGGTCGTCGCGACCGCGACCGCCGCCGCCACCGCCGTAGCCGCCACGATCGCCACGGCCACCGCCGCCACCACCGCCGTAGCCGCCACGGCCACCGCCGCCGCCGCCGTAGCCGCCGCGACCACCGCCGCCGCCGCCGTAGCCACCACCGCCGCCACGGGGGCGTTCTTCGCGGGGGCGAGCTTCGTTGACGACGAGGGCGCGACCGCCGAGCGAGTAGCCGTTGAGGGCGTTGATCGCGGTATCGGCGTCGTTGTCATCGGTCATTTCAATGAACGCAAAGCCCCTCGAGCGACCGGTTTCACGGTCCATCACGATGGAGGCAGAGGAAACCTCGCCGTGCTGAGCGAACAGGTCGCGCAGCTCGTCTTCGGTGGAGCGGAAGGGGAGGTTCCCAACATACAACTTCTTCATCACTATCGGTCCCAGCCCGAGCGAACGCTATCTACTTGAGGATCCATACAAGACTCGGGCAATGATCAGGTCGGACCGACACCGGTGATTTCGATCTGGTGTCAGCGAGCATGATACCGGGGCGTTTGGTTTCTCAAGCGGGAATTTTGCGGAAATCGCGCCGATCGGGTTCTGGGCGTTGAAAACCGTGTTTCTGACGGCCTGCGACCGCCGGATTGAGGGTGTTCGGTCGGTCAGGCGGGGGGTTGGGGGAGCGGTGTGGGGCTGGGCGGGTGGTCGTTGGGGGCGGGCTGGGCGTGGGCGGCGGGGGCGAGTTCGGCCTGGCGTGCCTTCGGGCTGGAGCGCTGGATAAGGACGACGCCGGCGAGGATGAGCGCGATGCCGAGGAGGCGTCCGGGGTTGGTGGCCAGCTTGGAGTAGCCGACGACGCCGTAGTGATCGAGGAGGGTGGAGGAGATCATCTGGCCGAAGACGACGGCGCCGATGAAGAGGACGGCGCCGAGTTTGGGGGCGAGGATGATGGACGAACTGACGAAGACGGCGCCGATGAGGCCGCCGAGCCATGCCCACCAGGGGGCGCTGCGGATGGCGTCCATGCTGGGGAGGATCTTCGGGTTGCTGCTGAAGCGCAGCAGAGCGACGGTGGTGAGCAGGATGAGGGTGCCGACGGTGAAGCTGACGAGTGCGGCGACCCAGGCGCTGCCGAGCTTGCTCTGGAGCTGGCTATTGATGCCGGGCTGGAGCGGGAGGATCATCCCGGCGAGCGCTGCGAGCACGATGAGGAGTATGGATTGCATGCCCAAGGGTACGGGCGTGCGCCCTGCGATGCGGTGCAAAACGGATCACCGGGCGGCGAACTCCTGAGAGGTGTTCAGCGCCCGGTGGGTGAATTGGTGTTTGAATTGTCGCTGAGGATCAGCGGCGGCGGATCGAGCCAACGAGCAGGAGACCGGCGAGCGCGGGTCCGGCGGGAGCCGGGAGCGGGATGACGACCGAGCTTTTGACGTTGGTCGGGTTGCTGCCGTCGGCACCGTTGCCGAAGTCGGGAGCGCTGGGCTTGGCGGGGTTGAAGTGGGCCGGGGTCAGCGAGAGATCGGCGAAGCTCGCGGCGATCTCGGGCTGGGCGGGCGCATCGAAGAGAAAGAGGCCGGGGTTCGTCGCGTCCTGCTTGGCGGGTGCCATCGCGTTGGTGATGACATGATCATCGGCGAACTCGCGGACGGGTGCGGCGAGGAGCGATGTGCTGCAGACTGCTGCGGCGGCGATGGCGAGGATGGAGGTTGTGTAGCGAGGCATTCTGTAGGCTTTGAAGAGAGAACTCGGGGGCTTGTGCGAACCCATTGATCAACATGCCACTGCGCGGTTTGGCAAAGTAGGCAACTTCACGAGTGTAACCCCGGACCGAGGGGTATGCAACTGCCTGGGGGCCCTAAGTTGTGCACTCATAGAGGTTTAATACCCATTTCAAGGTATTGCATAGGCCGGTCTTCGTTTTCGTTTGGAAAATGCGGCGGCGTTCAAAAAGCAACACGCGGCGGTACTTGGGATCGCCTCTCCTCCAGCCGATCCGTTCCCTGCCGCGTTTCTGGCCTTGATGGCCATTGCGAGGAGCATCGTGCCACAAGTTGGTGTGTTTGGGTAGTTGGCTGATGGTCAAAGGCGAATTGCTGACGAATACCAGTAGTTTCGCGGGGTGGAAACGGGTAGGGTTGGTGGACTTGTGGGTCGGTTCGGGATGCCTGGTGGTGAGGTTGCAATATCGGGGTTGGTGGAGCGTTGGGGGGTGGTCGCTGGTGTCGGCGGGCCGGATCGGCCCGGGCTCCTCGCGGCGTGAACCCTGAGTCGAGGACCGTGGTCATGATGAATTCGAGCCGTTTCGGGAGAGTGTGTGTGGTGGCGTCGGTGATCGGTCTGACCGGTCTCGCCGGGAACGCGATGGCGCAGGATGGTCGGGGCGGACGGCCTCAGGGCGATCGCCCGGCCCAGCGTGACGGCGGGCGCGACACGGGTGCGATGCGGGGCATGGGGGGGATGTTCGGCGGGATGCAGGACCAGATCCAGGAGGGTGATATTGACCTGATGGTGTCTGTTCTGAAGTTCGACGGGCCACAGGAGGAGTTGGCGCGAGAGCTGTTTAACGATCTGCGTGAGCAGCGGGCGCAGATGATGACCGAGCTTCGCGATCAGATGCAGGACCTGCGCGGGGAGGGCGGGCGTCCGGATCCTGAAGCGATGGAGCGTTTCCGCGCGATCGCGGAAGAGGCGCGTGAGAAGGCCGCCGAGATGGAGAAAGTGTTTTACGAGGATGTTCAGCTGGTGCTGACGCCGGAGCAGCGCGAGAAGTGGACGAGCTTTGAGAAGAGCCGCGACCGCTCGCGGGCGCTGCGCGGGGTTGGCGGGGCGGTGGATGTGGGTCGTGTGTTCCAGTCGTTTGTCGAGAAGCACGGCGCGGCGATGGATGCCGATTCGCTGGCCGGTGCTCGCTCGCTGGCCGAGCGGTACGAGAGCGACATGGATCGGCAGATCGCCGAGCGTCAGAAGCTGCTGGACGAAGGGCGGCCTCAGCCGGGCGGCGATGGCGGCTTCGATCGCGATGCGATGCGAGAGCAGTTCGAGAAGCGCCGCGAGGCCGACGAGAAGATCAATGAGATCTCGACGCGTTACGCCGATTCAATCGAGCGGACGCTTCCGCTCGAGATGCGTGAGGCGTTCCGCTTTGAGATCAACCGGACTTCGTTCGGTGGACTGGCGCGGCGTGGGAGCATCGTGGAGCGGCTTGAAACGGCGCTCGCGAGCGAGGAGATTGATGACGCTCAGCGTGGACAGCTTCGTGAGATCGAAGCCGACATGCACAAGAAGTACAACGCGCTCGCCAAGGAAATGGCCGAGATGCGTCAGCAGGCGCGTGAGCGGCGTGGTCAGGATGACGGTGGACGCGGGCGTCAGCGTGGCGACGACAACGGCGGGAACGATCTGCGTCAGCGGATGCAGGACATCGAGGACGAGCTGAGCACCCGCATGCGTGCGGTGCTGGGCGGTGGCGATGTCTGAGCGTGGGCTCGGAGGGCGTCCTCAGTCGCCGTAGCGTGTGCGGTGGACGAAGACGCCACAGGCCTCGTCGATGGAGAGGATGAACAGGTCGCCGAAGCTTTCCTCGGAGAGGAAGAGCCCGTCGGGGCCGCCGAGTGCGCGGATGATGAGAGGGACCGTGTTGCTGTGGCCGACCACGAGCACGGTCCCTTGTTCTGCGCAGGCGAGGATGTCCTGGGCGAGGGTGTTCAGATCCGCGGGGTTGGCGGTCGCGTTCACGATGCGCGGCTGGATGGCACTCTGCTCGGCGAGCGGCTGGGCGGTCTGGATGGTGCGCTTGTACTGGGTGGTAATGATGGTGGTGACGCGCTGGGCGTCGTCGAGTCGGGCGAGTGCTTCGGCGCGGCGCTGGCCTTCGGGGGAGAGGTCGGGGTCTGCGCTGAGCGATGCTTTCTCGGCGTGACGGGTGACGAGCACGGTGCGGGTGTTCATGGTGAGGTCGGTGGTGTCCTGGGTTCGGGCGCAGGCCCCGACGAGGGCGGCGGCGCTGAGGACGGCGATCGCGAGGGCGGCGCGGATCATGTGAGGCAGCCGATCAGCCCGACGGCGAGGAGGGTGCCGACGAAGAGGAGGAGGATGATCGCGAGCACGGTCTTGGCGTGCTGGGCGGATTTGGATTTGACTCTGCGGTTGCCGCCCCGGTGTCTGGTCTTCTGGCTCATGGGGCCATAGTACCGAGAGGTCCGTGTTGGATCGGGCGTTTTTTCGTGCGTGAGGTGTATTTCCGTCGCCGGTCAGCCCAGAGAGACGGTGTCTCGTGGGTACTGGTAGGCGGCGCTGGGTCTTCCGCTGCTCAGGAGCGCGGAGAGCAGCGAGAGCGCTCCGATGCGCCCGAGGAACATGGTGACGGTGATGACGACTCGTCCGGGATCGGTGAGTTCGGTGGTGGCGCCGAGGGAGAGACCGGTGGTGGTGGCGGCGCTGATGGCTTCGAAGAGGATTTGCTCGAAGGGGATGGATTCGGTGATGTCGAGGATCAGGATGGTGAGAGCGATCACGCCGAAGAGTCCGGCGGCGACGGTGGCGGCGCGTTTGACCAGCGTGTCCGGCAGGGCCCTGCCGAAGGCTTCGACTTCCGGCCGGTTGCGAATCGTCGAAACGACTGCCAAGACGAGCAGGGCAAAGACCACGGTCCGCATGCCCCCGGCGGTGGAGCCGGGGCTGCCTCCGATGGTCATGAGCAGCATGAGGATGAAGCGTGAGCCGGCTTCGAGTTCGTCCATGGGAACGCTCGTGAAGCCCGCGGTACGAGCGGTGACGGACATGAACGCGGCGTCGAGTGCGATTTGTGCGCCGATGGTTTCTGCGCGGGCTGCCTGGACCAGGAAGATGCCCAGTGCTCCGGCGATGAGCAGGATCGCGGTTGTTGCGAGCACGATGCGCGAGTGTGTGCTGAGCCTATGGGGTCGCTTTGATCCTTTGAGGCGAGAGCGCACCCATTTCTGGATGTCGTCGAGCACCAGGAAGCCGATGCCCCCGAGGATGATCATGGGGATGATGCCGATGAAGAGCGCGGGGTGAGAGCGCAGCCCGATCATGCTTTCGCCGGTGATGTCGAAGCCGGCGTTGCAGAACGCGGAGATGCTGTGGAAGACGGACATCCAGAGTTTGTCTTGCCATGCGAGCGAATGGTCTGGCCAGCTCAGAAAGAGGATGGCGGCCCCGATGGCTTCCAAGCAGAGCGAGGTGAGCACGATGAACAGGGTGAAGCGCGCGATGCGCTGCGGCGGGTATTCGTCGAGAGCGATGCTGAGGCTGATGTGCTCACGGAAGCTGATGCGAGCGCCGAGGAGGAGCGCCAGCGTGGAGCCGAAGATCATGACCCCGAGCCCGCCGATCTGGATGGCTCCGAGGATGACCGCCTGGCCGAAGAATGTGAATTCGCTGGCGGTGTCGCGGACGGCGAGGCCGGTCACGCACGATGCGGAGGTCGCGGTGAACACGGCGTCGATCCAGCCGATCGGTGCGCCGGGTGGGGTGGCGGCGGGAAGTTTCAGAAGGCAGGCGGTGACCGCGATGAGAACGAGGAAGGAGAGGGGAAAGAGCAGTGCCGGTCGGCTGGTGTTGCGAGCGAGAACGCTGTTGAGCCTGATCGCGAAGGCGAGTCCTGAGCCGGCGGCGAAGCACTCGGCCATGAGCGGGATCCCGGCCATTTCGGCGATCAGCGCGAGGGCGATCGTGATCTCGCTGATGGCCCCGAATGTGGTGTTCCATCGCCTGCTCGAGAGCTTCTTCCCATCGACATCACGCCAGATCAGCAGCGCTGCCCAAGGCATGGCGAGGTAGAGCAGGCTGTGCAGGAGCGGGGGCAGGGTCGGGGTATGAAACCCGTGCTCGAGTGCCACGGAGAGCGCGGCCACGGATGCGAGCAGGAAGCCCAACATCGCACGCGGGACACCGGGCCCGACCGGTCGGATCGGGCGGAAATGGTGCTGGTGGTCTGGCATTGGGCGACTCGGGTGGAAGCCACGGGCGGTGTGGGCCTCGGTTTCGCCATCCTACGGCCCAAATGAGCGGTTCGCACTGTGAGGCGGACGCCGTGCTATTGGACGGATGCGTGGATGTGAGCGCTGAGGATGCTGGATCCTGCGGATTCGACAGGGGCAGCTGCTGTCTTGGCGAGTCAGGTGGCGAAATGTGTGGATTTTGCTGGAATTCAGAGTTTTGGGTGGTAGAATGCGAATGGTTGTGTTCACAATATTTGTCTTCGAAAGGAACCCATGGCGGCGTTGCAGCACGAGGTCAACAAGAAGCGCCCGTTCGATCTGGCCGAGCAGGAGGCGCACCTGAATCTGGTGCGTACGGCGGCGGAGATTGAGGGGCCTCTACTGCAGGTTTTGAAGCCTCACGGGCTCACTTCGTCGACCTACAACGTGCTGCGGATCTTGCGGGGTGCCGGCCCAGCGGGGCGGCACGCGTCGGACATCGGGTGCGATATGGTGGTTCGGGTGCCGGATGTGACGCGGCTGGTGGACCGGCTGGAACAGCGTGGCCTGGTGGCGCGAGAGCGGAGCACGGTGGACCGGCGGGTCGTCGTGGTGCGGATCTCGGATGAGGGTCTCAAGCTCCTGAAGAAGCTGGATCAGCCGATTCTAGAGGCCCACAAGCGGACCTTGGGGCACCTGAGCCCGGCCGAACTGGCGTCGCTGAACGCCCTGCTGGTGAAGGCCCGGGGCTCGGAACACTCGGAGTGAGAGATTTTTGACGGAAAGGTTGTTGTGGCGGGAATATATTTGTGACAACAAATATTATCCTGGTGTTGCGGGTCATGGGATGCCGCGACAGAAAGGACAGAGCCATGATGACGATCAGGAAGGGTGAGGAGCGGGGGCGGACCCGGCTGGATTGGTTGGATGGGAAGCACTCGTTTTCGTTCGGGCGGTATGTGGACCGGGCGAACATGGGGTTCCGGTCGCTGCGGGTGATCAACGACGATGTGGTCGCGCCCGGCGGCGGTTTCGGCAAGCACCCGCACGAGGAGATGGAGATCCTGACCTTCGTGATCGAGGGGGCGCTCGAGCATGCCGATTCGACGGGGGGCGGGGCGGTGATCCATCCCGGCGATGTGCAGCGCATGTCGGCGGGCACGGGGATCGAGCACTCGGAGTTCAACGCGTCGAAGACCGATCCGGTTCGGTTGCTTCAGGTGTGGATCATCCCGGGTCAGCGCGGCGTGAAGCCGGGGTACGAGCAGATCAGCACGGCGGATATCCAGCGGGATGATCGGCTGGCGCTGGTCGCGGCGCCCGGTGGCGGGGCTGGAGCGGTCAACATCCACGCGGACGCGCGGGTGTACACGAGCCGGCTGGGTGAAGGCTCGGTCGTCTCGCACGAACTTGAGGTGGGTCGGGGCGTCTGGGTGCAGGTGTACGCGGGCAGCGTCGCCGTGAACGGCCAGACGCTGCGCGATGGGGATGGGCTGGCCATCGAGAACGAGTCACGCCTCGAGATCACCGGAGGACCGGGCGGCGGCGAACTGCTGCTATTCGATCTGGCGTGAAACGACAACCGCCCGGAGGAGCGCCGGGCGGTTGTCCCTTTGGCGCGTACAGAGTTGCTCAGGGGCAGGATTGGCCGAAGGCTGCGAGGACAGCGTTGAGGTCGGCGAGATTGACCTGACCGTCGTCGTTCGTGTCGCCGTTTGGTGTGGTTTGGCCGAAGTTCGCGAGCACGAGATTGAGGTCGGCGAGGTTGATCTGGTTGTCGCCGGTGACGTCGGCGGGGCAGGTGCTTGGTTCGAGTTGGTCTTCGAGGTAGGCCGCGGCGGCGTCGGCTTGTTCGGGGTCGGCGTTGTGGTTGAAGATGATGAACGCGGGCAGCGACGGTTCGATGCCGGGTTCATCGAGGCGGAGCTGGATGGTCAGCAGGTAGACGCCGGGAGTTTGTGGTGTTTCGAGGCGGTAGTTGATATGCGAGTGGACCGCGCCGTTCGAGCCGATGGCGGCGAATTCGAAGCCCTCGGTGAAGCCGTCTGCGTTGGGTGGTGTGATGCGCGATGCGGTGAAGAGCGAGACGCGCATGGGCTGCGGGGCGATGGTGTCGAAGGAGCTGCCATCCCAGAGGCGGAGTGCGTCGACGAGGTCGAAGCCGAGGAGTGCGCCCGCGGGGAGTTCGCCGGCGAGGGCGTTGAAGCCGGGGTCGTCGGTGAAGCCGGGGATGCCGCCTTCGCCGGTGGTCGCGGTGAAGATGCGCACGCCGCGGATGATGGGAGAGTCGGGGTTTTCGAAATCGCTGATGCCGGTGACGATGCGGGTGATGCCGGTGTCGTCTTCGGCGAGGGAGAGGTCGATGTCGGAGTGTTGGGCGAGCGTGGTAGGAGCGAGTGCGAGCGTGAGGAGTGCGGTGCGGAGCATGGCGAATCTCCTTGGTAGGCCAGAAGGATGCGAATGCCGCACGCCCGGTTTCCCGAGTCGTACGGCGAGGAGGGTCGTGAACGGTGTATGCCTGAAATCAGATCAGGCGCGACGGCGGCGAGTCGCAGTGAGGCCCGCGAGCGCGAGCAGGCCGGCGGTGCCGGGCGTCGGGATGACGGAGGCGTTGACGAAGTCCACGGCGGACTCGATGGCGGCTTCGAAGGCCTCATCGTCGCCGAGCGAGCCGTCGAGGTTCGACCCGAAGACGATGTACATGGGCTCGGAGTTGGCGATGCCGGCTGCGTCGGTGAAGAGTTCGAGCGACAGCAGGTAGATGCCGTCGGCCTGGTTGTTGAGCTGGAAGGTGGGGTGGTCATCGAAGAAGCCGTTGGCGTCTGCTTCGATGAACTGGAAGCCGGGGACGAACGCGCCGGCCGATGCGGGGGTGGTGGCGACGGGGCCATCGGGGAAGGGGTCGCCGAAGATGGACATGCTCTGGCTGCCGATGGTGCTGAAGTCGCTGCCGTTCCAGACGCGGAGCGCATCGAGGATGTTGAAGCCGATGCCGGTTCCGGCGGCGAGCTGCTCGGTGTAGAAGCCAGGTTCGTCGAGCAGGTTGGGGAAGCCGGGGAGTTCGCCGAACTCGGCCTCGAAGACGCGGACGCCCGAGGTGAAGGTGACGGGGCTGGTGCTCTTGTCGGCGGAGCCGGTGACGATCTGGCCGTTCTCGAAGCTGACCCAGACATCGAGTTCGCCGGCGAGCGCGGCGGAGGATGCGGAGGCGAGGAGGGCGGCGACGGTGAGTGTGCGTGCGATCATGACGAGTTCTCTCTTCTCTCAATGGGTTCAAAGGTGCACGAAACAGATGCAGCGTTCAGCGCTGCGGGAAACGGGGGTCGAAGCTGTTGCGCTCGGGGCCTTCGTAGACGCTCTCGAAGGTGAGGGTCTCGGCGTGGCCGTCGAGGAAGGCGTAATTGGATCGGGCGAGCCATGAGGCGCTGGTGATGTTGCCGTTGCCGTCGGAGAGGGTTTCCTCGCCGCCGTGGGCATCGACCTGCATCATGGTTGCTGCGATTCCGGGCGGTGCGTCGGGCGCGAAGTCGCCGATCCACCAGTTGATGCTGTGGACATGATCGGAGCCGGCGAAGGGTCCCTCGTAGGCCATGGTGACCCACTGGACGGTGGAGGCGGGTCGGCGGATGAACTGGATCTTCTGGAAGTTGGCGGGCTGGAGGAAGGGTGGCGCGGTTTCGGCCCAGGTGGGTGTGATGTGTTCGTTGAGGCCGTAACTGGTGACGCGGAAGCGTCCGCCGGATCCGGGGACGGGGATGCCGGGGCCAGCGTCGAGAGCGGACCAGTGGGTGGAGTCATCGACGGGTGATCGCAGGACGCCGGGGGTGGCCGGGCGATCTTCGGGATCGGCGGTGGGGTCGAAGTCGGTTTCGAGTTCGCTGTAGAAGGGCTGCAGCGCGTTGACCCAGGAGAGGTCGGCGTAGTTGGTCGCGCCGCCGTGGGAGAGGCCGTAATCGACGAGCTGGCCATCGTTGGCGTTGGCGTACGAGAGTTGGGCGATGGCGAGCTGGCGCATGTTGTTGAGGCAGCCGAGCGTCTGGGCGGATCGGCGTGCGGTGCCGAGCGCCGGGAGGAGGATGCCGATGAGCAGCGCGATGACGGCGACGACGACGAGGAGTTCGATGAGAGTGAATGCGGACCGGCGTGGCATGGGCAGCTCGTTGATTCGTGATAATCGAGAACCGATTATCAATATACGCGGCCGGTGGTGTGCGTCAACATG
>CAZIXS010000048.1:0-18621 GCA_964543335.1 uncultured Phycisphaeraceae bacterium
CAGGTGGTTCCGAATGCCGCGAGCACGAGGTTGACGGCGCGTGTTCCGAACCTGATTGCGGGCGACATCTGGGCCCCATGCTCGGGGATTCAAGATAAAATACCAAACAAAATCCTTGCATCGGCAGCCGAGTGGGCGCATACTGGGGCACGCGAACAAAACCCAATCATGTGATGTCGGCATCTTCGATGTCGCCCTGCTGTCCTGCGGTCCCATGCCTGAGCCTTCCTCTCTCAACTGGTTGTTCATCGATATGGATGGCTTCTTCGCCTCGGCGGAGCAGCACTTTTCACCCACGCTGCGGGGCCGGCCGGTCGGCGTGGTGCCGGTGTGGACCGATCGCACCTGCGTGATCGCGGCGAACTTCCAGGCCAAGCAATGCGGCGTGAAGGTGGGCACCTCGGTGGCCGATGCGAAGCGGCTGTGCCCGGGCATCGCCCTCGTGAAGGCGCAGCCGGATCGCTATGTCGATCTGCACCATGCGGTGGCGCGCAGCATCGACAAGTGTGTGCCGATCCACCGGGCGTATTCGATTGATGAGTGGGCGGCCCGGCTGACGGGGCCGTCGCGCGCGGTCGAGGAGGCGTCGCGGATCGGGAGGCAGATTCAGCGGCAGATCGAAGCGGATCACAGCGAGTGGCTGAAGTGTTCGATCGGGATCGCGCCGACGCGCCTGCTGGCCAAGATCGCCAGCGATCTGGAGAAGCCCAACGGCTTCGTGGTGCTTGGTGCGGATGCGCTCCCGGAGCGGCTGGCGCATCTGGAGATCGAGGATCTCAGCGGGATCAGCAAGGGGGTGGGGGCGCGTCTGCGCCAGCGCAGGGTGCGGACGGTGCGGGAACTGTGGGATCTCAGCCGCACGCAGGCGCGTGAGGCGTGGGGATCGGTGGTGGGGGAGCAGTGGTGGGCAGGCTTTCACGGGTTCGATGAGCCGGAGCCGGTGACGAGGCGGCGATCGATGGGGCATTCGAATGTGCTGGAGCCGCGATTACGCTCGGAGGAGGGTGCTCGGAAGATGCTGATGCGCCTGACGATGCGTCTTGGGGTGCGGCTGCGGATGGAGCGGTACTACGCCAATCGCATCGGCATCGCGGTGCGTCACGCGGGCGGGCAGCCGGGCTTCGAGGTGGACGCTCCGCTGGCGCAGGTCAACGACACGCCTTCGCTGCTTCAGGCGCTGTTTGAGCTGTGGGCGCGTCGCCCTGCGCGCCCGCCGACGCCGGTGGGCGTCGGGGTGACGGTGTACGGCCTGGAGAGCATGGCGCAGGCCACGCCCTGCCTGTTCACGCACCACGAGCGCGACGACAAGCTGTCCGAAGCTCTGGACACGATCCAGAAGCGCTGGGGGATCGGCGCGGCGTACTACGGCGCGATGCACGGCTGCGCGCACGACATGGATCAGAAGATCGCGTTCGGGAGGATTCCGGATTTGCGGAAGGGGCAGGTGTGAGGATCGGGATGCCCCGACGGCATCTCAAAGAAGCCTACCAATGAAAGTCATTTCGGTACTGTCGATAAAAGCTCTGCGCTCGATGCGAGCGAAAGTCGCCTTCGAGTTCATGCTGGAGATAGGCGGCTTTAAGCCCGGATATCCACGCTCGATGCGCGTCCATGTCACTCAAGCAGGCGTAGTAGTTCCGCTTGCCACCGAATGTCTCGACGATCATGATGAGGCCGCCACCGCCGTTTTCGAGCGTGTCGTGCACCGCCGCGTCCAGATCGGCGAGGGTGGCGTTGTACGATGGCTCAGGTCTTCCGTCTGGGAGGACATGGGTGAGGGTGTGAGAGACTATTCCCAGATGTGGGAACTGCTCGGCATAGATGGGCTGATCGATCTTTGGACGCACCCGTAGTGCAAGCGGGAACCCCTCGTACTCGATGATTGTGGTCAGCCACTCTGGGGTCGCGTCTTGCATTCAGACTCTATCGTTGTAATCGAAGATGGAGGAAAGACTTCGGTGTGCGGATATGAGGTTTTGTGAGCCGTCTCTTGAGCCGAGCGGTCGCGGATGGACTGAGGGGGCTACAACTCCAGGGTGTAGACAAGTCGCAGCTCTGGACACTTGTCAGGGTGCATTGATGGAACCACAAAGTCGCGTAGCGGTTCACGGATGAACCCAAGCCCTTCGTAGAGTTTCTGCGCTGATCTCATGCTCGGCTGTGTACAGATCACGATCCGCTCTGCGATGTTGGGCGGAGTGCGCGCGTGATTGATGCAGGCGTTGACCAGTTGCTCGCCTACGCCACGCCCGCGGGCCTCGGGCCTGACAGCGAGAAGTCTGAACTCGGCTTCGGAATCGGTGGCGAGTTGCGAGAGCTCACTGTGCGGATGAACCATGATCACCGAGCCGAGGATCTCGGTTCCGTCGCAGGCAACCAACATCAAGCCGTTGGCCGAGAGCCGCTCCTGGGTGTAGGCCTGACGAGCCCGCGCTTCGGAGACGAAGCCTCCCCCGACATAGACATCGCAGAGCAAGTCGATGACGGTTTGCCAATCGGCGGGGCCGCAGGGACGAACGGAGACATCTTGGGGAAGACTGCACATCTCGCGGATCTTCATGGTCGGATCTTATTCTGGGATCCGGTACTCGTTCGCTGTGCAAATCGGGGTGGCAGGACGCCAGTTGAACTGTTTGCGGCCCAGATCGGCCTCTGGAGCCCGGAAACGCGGATTCTGGTTTCGCGGTGAAAGCCACGCCGTCCACCAGAACTACGGAAGTACCTCTTCAATGCGCCTCGCGGCCTGCTGCCCGAATGGCTCGTGCATCGCTTGCAGCATCATCGCCATTGCCGGCTCAGCATCGGGGCTTGTCGGCGAGCCGCTGTTGAATGGAGGCTGGGGGTCGTACTCCATGAACATCTGCACGCCCTTGGCATACATCGTGCCTCTCCACTTCTGGACCAGATGCAGGCCGAAGTCGATGCCGGCCGTCACGCCGCCGCCCGTGACCCGGTTGCGGTCTTCGACATACCGCTCGGCGACCGGGATCGCGCCGCCGGCCTTGAGCGCGTCGCGGGTGAGCCAGTGGCTCGTCGCCCGGTACCCGTCGAGGAGTCCAGCGGCCGCGAGGAGGAGTGAGCCCGTGCACACGCTGCCGACCCACTCGGCAGTTTCGCCCTGCTCGCGCAGGAACCGCATCGTCTGCTCGTCCCGCATCGCGTCGAGCGTGCCGGTCGTTCCGCCCGGCACGAGAATCAGTGTCTGCCGGTCGCGGATGTCCCGGAAGGTGGCGTTGGGTGTGATCGAGTATCCCGTGTCGGTCGGCACCGGATCCATCGACTTGGCGACGAGCTGGACTTTCGCGCCGACCATGTTGATGAAGACATGGTGCGGACCGATCACATCGAGGGCGGTGAACTGCGGGTAGAGCAGGATCGCGATTTTCTCATCGCCGGGCCGGAGCAGGGCGTCGTGCTCCGCTGGCGACATCGCGGCGTGCGGATCGATCTCGGGCTGGTGCGCCGCGGAGGCGAGCGCGGTGTGTGCGGGGTTGGCCTGTCGGGAACGCAGGAATGTGGCGACGGCGGCAGCGCCGCCCAGCGTGCCGATGCCCGCGATGATCGCGGCGCGTCGAGAGATACGGGTGTTTGCGGTCGAGGTCGGTTGTTCGCTCATCGTCGCGTGCTCCTGCGATGTCGGGTTTCAGAAGAAGAAGCTGCCCAGAAATGTCCGGAGTCGGCGGTCCTTGCTGGTCGGGCTGGCAAGGTCGATCTGTGAACCCGGGACCCACTCGACGGACCCGTCCGACCAGCCTCGGTGAATGCCGTCGACTTCGGGCTGGTGGAACCGGAAGTCTGAGTAGCTCCCCGCCCGCGGCACGGTGTGAAACACCTCAAAGCGCCGAGGGTCGGACGTCGGAAACTCGGTCAGGATGTCAGCCCAGAGCACGCCGCGGTTGAAGCCGCGGTCATCGGCCGCGTGCCCGGGGTTCTCGACGGTGCCGAGTTGGTTCTTCACAAGGTCGGAGCGTTCCAGCCCGCCGTAGTAGGCGTACCCCGTGTAGAGGCCACCTCCGACCGTCAGCCCCTCGGCGAACCCGGAATTCTGCGCAAACGGGCAGTTGATCCACTCCGGCTGATCGGGACGCTTCGGCCAGTCGATGGCGTCGCCCTCGGGGACGGTGAGGTCGAAGTACTGGCCGATCTGACGCAGGCGGTCGACGGTGATGCTCGTCGGGACGAACGGGCTCATGGTCGGGAACCGGCCGTTGTCGTTGAGGTAGAGCGTGTCGGCGGCCACGAACTGGCGGATGTTGTTCATGCAGACGATTTTCTTTGCCGACCGCCTCGCGCCGGCCAGGGCGGGCACCAGCAGGCCGATGAGCACCGCGATCACCGCGATGACGACGAGCAGTTCGATGAGCGTGAAGCCCATGCCGCTGGATTGTCTTTGCTGTGCCGGACTGTTGTCCACCGCCATATGCCGCTCCTTTCGAGCAAGCCGTTCGCCCGCGTCTCCACGGGCGAACGGTGAGTGCAGATCACATCACGCATGGCGACGGCGACGGCTGGCGAGCAGGCCACCGGCGACGAGCAGACCGGCTGCGCCCGGGGCGGGCACGAGCGTGGCGGTGAGCGTGAAGTTGCCGGCGTCCAGCCCGAGGTTCGCGGGCGGGAAGCCGAGGACGATGAGGGCGTCCGACAGCAGCAGGTCGCCCGTGATGGTGAGGGTGTTGCCGGTCACATCGATGGTGGCATTCCCGATGTCCGCGAAGGTCGCGTTCGGGAAGTCGATGTTGCTGGTCAGAACGAGCCCCGAGCGGATGTTCGAAGTCGAGCCGGCGAGCGTGCCGGCGCGGGACGCCGAGTACCGCAGGCCCCAGTCGCCGAAGAGCAGCACGCCGGGGATGCCCGGGTCGAGGGTGAAGCGGGTCATCCCGCCGAACCCGATCTGCTCACCGCCGGTGAGAAATGCCCCGACATCGCTGCCGCCGCCCCAGCTGCCGAGCACATCGGTCGGATCGATGTTCAACGTCGTGCCTTGGATCTGGCGGCCCGCCGGGCTCGGTGTGCCCAGCGGGTTGATGTCCCAGTTCAGCACCGAGCCCGGGTTGTTGCCCGGGAGGTTCAGAAGCTGGTCCCGGGTCTCGGTGATGCCGAAGGCGGCGTCGAGCGAGTCGAGAGGCGACTGGTCGAACAGCGTGGGAAAGTCGAACTCAAGGGTCGCCGATCCGCTGAGGATGCCGACTTCGGCGGCGTTGGCGGTGCCGGCGGCCAGCCCGGCGAGGATCACGGCCGTGGAAGCGAACTTCATATCTCAAACTCCTTCAGAGTTGATGCAGGTCGATGGGCGCGCACGCCACAACACATGGCGCGATCGCGCGGGGTGAGGGTATTGGATGAGCCTGACAGCCAGCCGTATGCGGAAGCGGCGCACTTGCACCGCAGCACACCCGTCGGTATCGCCCTATCGGCGATCCGAGACGGTTGCGATCAAGCCGTCACGCACGCGCAAGGCGCAGCGAGGGCGCGGACGCAGGCCGAGTGTCAGGCGATGGACGAGACGAGCGATCGGGGCGGCGGCGTCGACGGATCAAGCCCGCGTGAGTCGGGGGCCTGGTCATCCGGGATCCCCTCAAGGCGAACGGTCACTTTTGGTGTGATGATCCATTCGATCCCGCTGGTGGTGCCCATGACCGGGGCAAAGACCAGGAGCAGCTCGATGCCCCGGCAGCCGAACGGCGAGAGCGTCGGCAGCCCGCTGGGCCCTTCGTCGGCGGCAACTTCCTCGCTGTTCCCGCCGTCGTCCTCGTGCGTCACACAGAGCGGGCAGGCCGGCTTGGATGGGGCCTCGGCGTAGCGGATGGACGACAGGTCAACGAAGTCCGGGATCGGTACACCGTTGCGCTGGGCCCACGCCACCTTCTGCTGGAGCGTGTGACACCCGCAGGTCGTCCAGCATTGCTTGGCGGACAGACACCCGCATCGTCCGCCTTCGCACGGATAGCGTTCGCCGGAGGCATCGCCGATGAGTTTGCCGAGCCAAAGGCTGTTCGGGATGATGCCCATCGTCCCGAAGAACACGCTCCCGATCAAGATGATCGCCACCACGCTTCGGGCGTGTTGGCGGAGTCGATGAAGGGTGCGGTGCGTACTGCGAAACAAGAATCATTCCTCGCTCGCAGTATATCCAGTTCGGTGGTGGTGATCGCGATGATTTTACGGGGAAGGCGGTTGCCCCCGAACCCGGTGCATTGCTGATCCAGCTAGACGGCTATGCCGCTGCTCAAACCGGGGCTACCACTTGGTCGACGCGGCTCCCCAGGGTGGCAGGACAAGTTTAAACTCATCCATAAACGCAGATGGCCCCGGCATTTACCGAGGCCATCTGGTCTTCTAAATCGGGGTGATAGGATTTGAACCTACGACCTTCTCGTCCCGAACGAGACGCGCTACCAAGCTGCGCTACACCCCGGCTGTCCCGGCTGGTGCCGGTTCGGAAGGGTACCGCAGGGGGGCTGCCGAGGCAAGGGGATCGGGCTTGGTCCGGCCTCAAGCGAGGTTTGGAGCGTGTCTGAGGCGATTCAGCCGCGTGCGAAGCGAGCGGGGTCGAACAGGGCCGGGACTTCATCTTTGTTGCACATGGCCATCGCGGTGCGGGTGGCGAGTTCGTGGGCCATGGACATGCCGTGGCCCGTGAAACCCGCACAGATCCAAGGGGAATGTGGATCGCCAGCGACCAGGGGGCCGGCGAGCGGCAGGGCGTCGGGGGTGAAGGCCATGGTCCCGGCCCAGCGGTGGACGACGGGGAGACGCCGGCCGAGGACGCGTTCGGCGAAGTCTTCGAGGCCCTGCTGGACCGGTCTCGAGGGGCGGTTGTCGTCGGTCCGCTCGTCGGGCGCGAAGTGCTTGCGCCAGCCGCCGACGATGATGGTTTTATCGTCGAGTTGGCGGAAGTATTCCGAGCCGTGGTTGGCGTAGTAGGCGAACTGAAGGCGCTGATCGGCGGGGAACTCGGAGGCGTCGAGCGCGAGCATCTGGCCTCGGTTGGGATCGATCGCCGGCGTGAGGCTGTGGATCAGCGTGCGGGTGTACGCGTTGGTGCAGAGCAGGACATGCCCGCAGCGGATGTCGCCGCGAGTGGTGTGGACGGAGAAGCCGTCGTCGAGTTGGTCGATCTGCAGGACCGTGGTCTCGGCGAGCGGCATCTGCTTCAGCATCGAGCAAAGCCAAGACAGCAGCTCGACGGGATCGCACACGGCGTCGTCGGGGTTCACCAGTCCGAGCAGCGGGGGGGCGTGTGTCCAGAGGGCGTCGCGGGAGTGAGCCTGGCCGGTCAGGGTCTCGACGGTGAAGCCGTCGTCGGTGAGCAGGGCGACGGACTCCTCGATCTCTGCGGCTTCTTTCTTCTCGAACGCGACCAAGCAACTCGGCTGCGGGCGGTAGTTGGGCAGGTGGTCGATGCCCAGGGAGCGTAGGCGGGCGAGGTTGTCTTCGGTGAGTGTCCAGAGGGCTTTGGCGTGTTCGCGCCCGAGGTCGCGGACCGCCGCGGCGTAATTGTCGGCGGCGCCGCGCATGAGGAAGCCGGCGTTACGTCCGCTGGCGCCCCAGCCGGGGTAGCGTTGGTCGAGGATCAGTGTGGAGAGGCCGAGCGATTCGAGAGCGAGGGCGGCGGAGATTCCGGCGATGCCCGCGCCGACGATGACGCAGTCCGCTTCGGCGGCGAGTGGTGCAGCGCGGGTGTGCCAGAGGCTGTTCGACATGGCGGCATGCTATCAGGACGCTACAAAACGAAAAGCCGCCCCGAACTGTTGGGTTCGGGGCGGCTCGCGGTTCACTCCGGAGACTGGAGGGTCGTCGGAGACGGGGTCACTCTTAGCCGAGCAGAGACAGAGCGTTCTGGGGCTGAGAGTTGGCGATCGTGAGGATCTGGGTTGCAGACTGGCTCAGGATCTGGTTGCGGGTCAGAGCCGCGGTTTCGCCGGCGAAGTCGGTGTCGCGGATCGCGGACTCGGCGGCGGTGGTGTTCTCGAAGGAGACACCGAGGGAGCGGATGGTGGCGCCGACGGTGTTCTGCTGGAAGGCACCGAGGCGGCCACGCAGGGCGTTGACATCCTTGATGGCACGATCCACGGCATCCTGAGCGATGGAGAGGTTGCCATCCTCCACATTCAGTTCCTTGCCGGAACCGATATCAGCGAGTGAGTAGGTGCTGGCACCGTCTTCGACCTTGCCGATTTCACGCACGGCGACATTGCTGATGCCAAGGGAGACCTTGCCGGCGATGTCCACTCGTCCGCCGAGCTGGAAGTCGCCACCACCGCCGGAGATGGTGAAGGCGTTCACCACACCGAGTGTGGTTGCACCGGTGTTGGAGAGGTCGATGGAGACATCGAGGAAGTCGGTGTTGATCGCGACGTTGGTGCCCTTGGTGGTGGCGGTGATGCCGTTGATGGTGGCGCGGACATCCTGACCGAAGTCGGTCGTGCCGTTGCCAAGGGTGTTGAAGGCGACGGGAGAACCGGCGAGAGCGTTGGTGTTGGCGGCATCCAACTGATCGACGCCAGCACCGGCCGCGCCACCGTCATCGATGACCTTGAGTGTGACAAACTGATCGCTGCCGAATTCGCTGGACACGAGCTTGATGTCGTTGCCGGAAGCGGTCGCGACGACGCCGGTCACATCGGTGAAGCTGTTGATGGTGGAGGCGATCGTGGCGAGGCTGGTGCCGGAGCTGAAGCTCAGCTCACGCGAGCCCTCGTTGCCGGCGATCTCGATGGTGAAGGTGGCGTCGGCGTCGGTGAGGTCCAGGGCGGTGCCGCTGAACTGCATGGCCATGCCGCCGACCTGAGCCGACTGGGTCACGAGAACATCGACATCACGGGTTTCGCCGAAGCCGAGCTTAGCGCCGTTGACCTTGAAGTTCGAAACCTCGGCATCGATGCTGGTGGTGGTGTAGTTGAGGTTGCCGTTGAGGAGCTTCTTGCCCTGGAAGGAGGTCGAAGCGGCAACGCGGTCGATGGTCTGCAGGATCGAGTCGATCTGCAGCTGGTTCGCGGCCTTTTCCTCGGTGGAGAGGCCGGCGTCGTTTGCGGTGGTGGTGAGCAGGCCCTGAAGTTCGGTCAGCAGACTGGAAACTTCGTTCAGGCCGCCTTCGGCGATGTTGACGACCTGGTCGGCGCGCTCGGCGTTCTTGATCGCTGCACCGAGAGCCGACTTTTCGGCCCGCAGGTTCTGCGAGGCGATCAGGCCTGCCGGGTCATCCTTGCCGCGGTTGATGCGGAGGCCGGTCGAGAGACGCTCGAGCGAGCCCGCGAGGCCCTGGTTGTTCTGTCCCAGAACGCGCTGGGCGAGAATCGACTGAACATTGGTGTTGATCCGAGACATTAGATCCTCCGTGAACCTTGCGATGGTGCGGGCGTTGTCGTGCCCTGCGGAATCACCCACGATCCTTCGTGGCGTTGCTGACCGTTCCACCCGGAAGGGGTTGTGGGTGGAGTTCTCGGAACGGCCGAGAACCCGGACAGCAACGGATCGACGCAGGCGAGGGGCGTCTGAAGTCCGAGAGGAAAAAATGTTTCGATAACTTTGCGGGACCAAGCCAGTCAGGGCCACGATTACAAGACCGTCTGAGAACCGCGGCACGCCCATGGAGCGGCTGTTTGCAGGAGGACACGATCCCCTGCTTGATATGGGACTGCCCCGAACAGGGAGAAATACGAGAAATTCACACGGTGAACCCTGTTGCAAGTAATGGCTTCTGCGTAGTGACTCGATGTCCGATTCGAGAACACTCCGGCATCCAGCCGGTTTCCGGGAGGCATTGAATCATGAGTCTGTTCAGCAAGCTCGGGCTGGGTGCCCGTATCACGATCGTCGCCGTGCTGGTCATCCTTGGCGTGGTTGGTGTGAATTACATGGTGTTCGCGAAGGGCTTTCGAGTCAGCGCCCACGAGAAGATGATCGAGCGGGCCGCGTCCTTTACGGCGCTCGCGGACGAGACCAAGAACCATGTGGGCAAGCTCGCGGCGGCGAACGCGTTCGATCGCGAACTGCTCGTGAACGAGCTCAAGGAGATCACCAGCAAGGGTGGTCACTACCGAGACACCACGATTTTCAACACGCTCCCGATCGTCGCGGGTTGGACCGCGGCCGGAGAAGCGGCGGAACGCGAAGGGATGGAATTCAATATCCGTGCGTTCCAGGCGCGCAACCCGGGCAACGAGCCGACGAGCGGCAGCTTTGAAGCCGAACTGCTCAAGGACCTTGAGGTCCAGGTCGGTGGTGGGGGGGATGACTGGGTTTCGCGAGTGAATCCGGATACCAATTCGCTGCACTTCATGCGGGCGGTCACGCTCACGGAAGACTGCATGATGTGCCACGGTGAGCCGGGCGGGAAGTACGACACCGACGGCGATGGCAAGGACATCCTCGGTTTCGCGATGGAAGGATGGAAGCCGGGCAAGATGCACGGCGCATACCAGATCGTAGCCCCGCTTGGGCCGCTTGATGCCCAGGTGGCCTCATTCATTGGTAGCGGGCTCATGGTTTCGGTCCCGCTGGTGATCGTTTCGATCATTGGCTTCGTCCTGCTGCTGCGGTTGATGTTCAGCCGGCCGGTTCGGGCGATGATCGAGCGTGTCAAAGACATCGCCGAGGGCGAGGGCGATCTCACCGCTCGCATCGAAGTGAAGCGTGAAGATGAGCTCGGCATGCTCGCTCGTTACTTCAACTCGTTCATCGAGAAGATTCAGGACATCATCAGCCAGGTAGCCTCTTCCGCGAACCAAGTGGCTTCGGCTGCCACGGAGATCGCGGCATCGAGTGAGCAAATGTCCCAAGGCATGGAGCGGCAGTCTTCGCAGGTGGCTCAGATCAGTTCCGCGATGGAAGAGATGGCCGCTTCGGTGAACGAGGTCGCCCGTAAATCCAACGACGCCACGCAGGAGGCCTCGGAGTCCGGTCGAGTCGCTGAAGAGGGTGGCACCATCGTGCAGAGCACCGTGGAGGGCATGCAGGCGATCAGCGAGGCTGTGAGCGCCGGTGCGGTTTCGGTTGAGCAGCTCGGGAAGCGTGGTGAGCAGATCGGCGCCATCATTGAAGTCATCAATGACATCGCGGATCAGACGAACCTCCTGGCTTTGAATGCGGCCATCGAGGCGGCTCGAGCAGGCGAGCACGGCCGAGGCTTTGCGGTCGTCGCCGACGAGGTCCGGAAACTCGCGGATCGCACGACCAAGGCGACCGAGGAAATTTCCGAGTCGATCCGAGAGATCCAAACCGAGACCGCGAACGCGGTGCAACGCATGAACACCGGCACCGAGCAGGTCAACGAAGGGGTCCAGCGAGCGACGCTTGCCGGAGAAAGCCTCGAGCAGATCGTGCAGAGCGCCCGGTCCGTTTCGAGCGTGATCGCGGAGATCGCTGCGGCGACCGAGGAGCAGGCCGCGACCAGTGAAGAGATCAGCCGCAACATCGAGGGCATCAACGCGGTGACCCAGGAAACCGTCCAGGGTGCCAACCAGGCGGCGAGCGCTTCGGTGGAACTGTCCTCGCGAGCCGAGGAACTGCGAGCCCTGGTGAGTCGCTTCAAGATTTGACCACCCTCAATCGGGTATTTCTTGGCGACCCGCCTCGAACAGGGGCGGGTCGCGCATTCTCGCAGAGCAAAACCCTCACACAAATCGATTTATCGCGGTTCATGTTTCCCCGCTTCGAGTCGATGAAGGTTCGTCCACACTGAGGCGCCAGAGACCTACGGAGATACGGATATGAAGGCGGCAGTCGTCAAAATGTCGGACAAGGAGTTCAACGATCTCCGAGCGATCATTTATCAGCGTTCCGGCATTCATTTTCAGGACACCAAGCGGTATGTCCTCGAGAGCCGCCTTTCGCGTCGACTGGAGGAACTCGAGCTGGATACATTCGGTCAGTATGTGCAGTTTCTGACCATGGGGCCGTACCAGTCGGATGAGTTCCAGGAGATGTTCAACCGGATCACGATCAACGAGACGAGCTTCTTCCGCAACCAGCCTCAGCTCGATGTGTTCGAGGGGCATGTGCTGTCGAAACTGATCCAGGCTCGGTCCACGACGAAGCGGCTTCGGATCTGGTCCGCGGCGTGTTCCACAGGCGAAGAGCCCTACACCCTGGCGATGATGGTGCACCGTACGCTCGGTGTGCGTCTTGCGGATTGGCGGATCGAGATTCTGGGAACCGACATCTCCGAGAAGGCCCTCGGTGTGGCTGCGGAGGCAAAGTATTCCTCGTTCAGCTTCCGCTCGGTGGACCCGATGCTGATCAAGCGGTTCTTTACCGAATCGAACGGATCCTACATTCTGGATCCGACGATCAAGAGCATGGTGAACTTCGAGGTGCACAACCTGAAGGACACGCTGAAAGCCAAGCGTCACGGCATTTGGGATGTGATCTTCTGCCGCAACGTGATGATCTACTTCGATGATGAGATGAAGAAGTCGTGCATCCAGCTGTTCCACGATCAGCTTGCACCCGATGGGACTCTGTTCATCGGGCACAGCGAGACGATCCGCAACACTGGTGTCAACTTCGTGCCGCTGAATGTTCCCCAGGCGTTCGCGTACACCAAAGGCTAAGGCCGTTCCCCAAAGAGGCACCAGACCATGTCATTCGGAGATATGGACCAATCGCTGATCGCTGACTTCCTCATGGAGTCGAAGGAGCTGGTCGATCAGCTCGATTCCGACCTTGTGGAACTGGAGAGCGACGAGGATCCTCAGGAACGCCTCGATGCGATCTTCCGCGCACTTCACACCATCAAGGGTGCGGCCAGCTTTCTGAACATGCCGGGTGTGACGACCTTCACTCATGCCGCCGAGGATGCGCTGAACAAGCTTCGCAAGGGCGAGGCTCAGGTCAATGAGATGGTGGTTGATGCTCTTCTGCAGAGCGTCGATGTGCTCAAGTCTCAGTTGATGGAAGTCGAGGCGGGGGCATCGCCATCGGAGGGGCCTGCCGACCTGATTGCGGTCTTGCACGCGATCGCAGAGGGGAGCCAGGGTTCGGCCGAAGCGGGCAGCGGGGAAGTTACCGAAGACGCCTCAGAACTCACCGACGGCGGTGACTACGAGGCTCCCTGGGGTGGCACCTCGGTGGCGATCTCGTTCTCCTCGGAGAAGATGGATGTCCTTCCGTTCATGGTGACGGATCTCGAGGAGTCCGCCAGTTCGCTTGAGGAAGTCCTGGGTCAGTTCGAAGATGCCGAGCGGCGGATGGAAATCGCGGCGAAACTTTCCGATCTCGCGGAGTCGATGCACGCCACGGCGGACTACTTCGACCTTGCGGTCCTCAAGCGCTTGATCGCTCTGGTGGCCCTGGCCGGCGAGTCTCTGCCCTCGATGGACGCACAGCGCACGGATGTTCTGCTGCCCCGGTTGCAGGTCGTCCGGACTCTGATCGAGACTTCCGCGGCGGCGCTCGGCGATGGTTTCATCGTTGAATGGCCGATCGATACGCTCGAGTCTCGGATCAACGATATCTTCTCGGCGTCCGAGCCCAGCAGCGATTGGGATCTGAACGACGGCGAGCCTGTCGAGTGCGTGCTGGTGCGTGATGAGGTGGCGAGCGATGTGAAGATCGCGTCCGGGTCATCGTCATCCGAGCCCATCGGCAAGCAAACCCCTGCACCGGCAGCGCCACCCAAGGCCGCCCCCGAAGCCGATGCTGGCTCCGGTGAGGGCAATGGCAAAGGCGGGGCGGGGGTCGAGCAGACGATCCGGGTCGAAGTCAGCCGCCTGGAGCACCTGCTCAATCTTGTCGGAGAGATGGTGCTGACGAAGAATCAGGTGCTCGGTCTGACCCGCCAACTCCAAGGGCAGGGCGTGCCGCAGGATTTCGTGGAGTCCGCATCGAGCATCTCGAGCGACCTTGACCGCCTCACAGCGGAGTTGCAGGTCGGCGTGATGCGGACGCGTATGCAGCCTCTGCACAAACTCTTCGGTCGCTACACTCGAATCATTCGGGATCTGGCGAAGAAGACCGGGAAGAAAGTCGACCTGAAGATCGTCGGCGGCGATACGGAAGTGGATAAATCCGTGCTCGAGATGCTCGGCGATCCGCTCGTCCACATGCTGCGAAACAGCGTGGATCACGGCATCGAGCGTCCGAGCGATCGCGTGGCCGCCGGGAAGCGCGAGACCGGCACGATCGTGCTGTCTGCGGAACACCAGGGCGGGCACGTCCGCGTGGCGATCGAAGACGACGGCAAGGGCATGTCCCGTGCGGTGATCGGTGCGAAGGCCATCGAGAAGGGCATCGCGACCGAGGAACAGATCGCGCAGATGAGCGACGAGGAGATCTTCAAGTTCATCTTCGCGGCCGGATTTTCGACCGCGGTCGAGGTGAGCGATCTCTCCGGGCGCGGCGTGGGCATGGATGTCGTGAGAACCAATGTGTCCAAGCTCGGCGGGGATATCCACATCCGGTCGCGTCAGGGTGAGGGGACGAGCATCGACATCATGATCCCCCTGACCGTGGCGATCATGCCGGCGATGATGGTCGGGATCGGCAAGCACGACTACGCGATCCCACTGAGTTCGGTGGTGGAGATTGTCCGATACGAATCGGAGAACACCCACACCGTTGCCGGCCGGGAGGTGATGCGACTGCGTGATGCGGTGCTCCCGCTCACGGATATGCGGACCCGACTGGGTGAGTCGACGGGGACCGAAAACCAAGGATTCAGCGTGGTGATCGCGGTTGGGCAGGAGAAGCTTGGCCTGATTGTCGATCGTCTCGTAGGCCAGCAGGAAGTGGTGATCAAGCCGCTTGATGACGAGTACACCAGCGGTGGACCGTTCAGCGGTGCGACCATCCGAGAGAACGGGGATGTCAGTCTGATCCTGGATGTGGTCAAGCTGATGAGAACTATGGACGCGGGGCAGTACGCCACGGTTTGAACCAAAGCACGCGAAGGAACTCGATATGGACCCGAACAACCTTCTCCCATTCATCAAGTCAACGCAGAACATCTTTGAAACGATGCTGCAGATGGCGATCGAGATCGGTGAGCCGGCGGTCAAAGCTGACAAGGCACCGAGCCACGATATTTCCGGCATCATCGGTTTCAGCGGTGATGTGGGTGGGAGCGTGGTGCTCTCGTTCCCGTTTGCCACCGCACACCGGATTGTCTCGGTGTTCACCGGTATGGAGATGAGCGAGGAAGCGACCGAAGACATAGCCGATGCGGTGGGCGAACTCGTCAACATGATCGCCGGCGGTGCGAAGGCCCAATTCTCGGGTCGCAAGGTGAGCATCAGCTGTCCGTCTGTTGTGGTCGGCAAGGACCACACCGTGCAGAACGCCAAGGACGCGGTCTGTGTTCTCATCCCGTGCGACTGTGACTGCGGGAACTTCACTGTTGAGGTTGCGATCAAGTCCAGTACCGTTGGAGCGAGCGTCGACAGCTCTGCACAGCAGGCGGCCTGAACGCCGGTTCACACCGTAGCGATAGATTTAGGAGTACACCGATGAAAATCCTGCTCGTAGACGACTCAAAGACGATGCGCAATATCCAGAAAGGCATCCTCAACCAGATGGGCTACACCGAGATTGAGGAAGCCTGTGACGGTCTGGACGCGCTCAGCAAGGTTGGCGGATTCAAGCCCGACCTGATGCTGGTGGACTGGAACATGCCGAACATGGACGGCCTCACCTTCGTGAAGGAGTACCGCGCGAAGGGGCCCAAGATCCCGATCCTGATGGTCACGACCGAGGCCGAGAAGAGCCGCGTAATCGAGGCGATAAAGGCGGGTGTGAACAACTATGTGGTCAAGCCGTTCACGCCGGATGTGCTGCAGCAGCGCATCCAGGAGACCCTGGCCAAGTCCAGCGCCGCCGCCTGAGCGAATCCCGTCTGACCGATCGGGTCCATTGCCATGAGCCAGAACCCAGCGTACAAGCCGGTTCGTTTGCTGGTTGCCAAGGACGGCTCCGTCGCTGATCTTCTGATCCCGGCTCTCGCCGATCCGCAGGAGGTGACTTTCGAGTGGTGCATGCAGATGCTCCACGAAGCGAATGTCGCGGTGAACGCGCGCGTGACGGACCGCCTTCGCAGCGTGATCGCCATGTTCACGGGTGAAGACGATATCCGTGAGTGCATCGCGAAGGGAATTCCGGTTGAGCACGGTTCAGATGGCTACATCGAGTGGACGGAAGGTCTGGATCCTTCCGTCCGCTGCCGTCCTACGAGCGAGACGCCAGCAGAGGCCGATGAGCCTGTCGCGATCGACTTTTACAGTTGCTCCGCGTTCACGATGGTGAAAGCCGGGCAGCACATCGGGCGGATCGTTCCTCCGACCGATGGCGTGGACGGGACCGATGTGCGTGGGCAGAACATCAGCGCTCGCGCGGGAAAACCCGTCAAGGTAAAGCTCGATGAGAGCATCGGTTTGAGCGCCGACGGAACCATGACGGCCCAGATCGATGGGGTGCTCAGTCGCTCGCGAGAGAAGATCGCGGTACGCCAGTATCTCGAGATTCCTGGCTATGTCGATTTCTCGACAGGGAATGTCGATTTTGAGGGCGATGTCAAGGTTCTCAAGGGCATCCGGGATCTTTTCGAGGTCAAGGCCACGGGCAACATCGAGATCGGTCAGCTCATCGAATCTTCTACGGTTGAAGCTGGCGGCGATGTGTTTGCCACCGGTGGGATGGCCGGTCGCGAGCGCGGGGTGTGCAACACCGGCGGGGATCTGGCGATCCGATATCTCGACTCAACGAGCGTCCGTGTCGGCGGATCGCTGCGGTTCGAGCGCGAGATGATCAACTGTGAGACGGTCGTGAAGGGCAGTATCGAGTCGCCGGGCGGGTCGATCATCGGTGGGGAGACCCGGGTCGTCGGTAAGGTCGTCGTTGCGGCGATCGGCAGCAGTTCGCAGGTGCCCACGACGGTGCACATCGGTTCCGTGCCGGCCCTGGAGTCCAAGCTGGAGGCACTCGAGAAGCTCATCGACGCGATGGAAGCCAAGGAAGAAAAGTGCCGCAATGATCTGGCGAAGCTGAAGGCTCCGGGTCGAATTCTGTCCAACGATGATCGCGAGCGTCAGACCGAACTCAGCTTCGAGCTTCACAGCATCGAGAGCCAGCGATCCAAATGCCGTGAGTCGCACCGCCAACTGACTGAGCGGATCGGCAGTGTCCGTACGGTGGATGTGTCGATCGAGAAAACCCTGTTTGCCGGTGTGCGTTTCGTGTACGGCAAGCAGATCTTCCGGATCAACAAGGACATCAAGGGGCCGGTGCGCGTCCTGCTGGATCGTCGGGGTGAATTGGTGTATCGCGTTGGAGCGCATGGGCAGAATATGCCGTTGCGCCAGATCAGCGAAATCCGTGCTGCGGCAGCCTGATCCGGTCGATCTGCTGATCAGGAAGACGAGGTCGTCATGATCAAAGTGCTTGTATGCGATGATTCAGCGTTCATGCGTCGCGCGATCTCCACGATGCTGGATTCTGATCCGGGTGTGAAGGTGGTGGACTTTGCCAAGAACGGTCGCGAGGCCGTGGAAATGGCTATCCAGCACAAGCCCGATGTGATCACGATGGATGTCGAGATGCCCGAGATGGATGGGCTGACCGCGCTTCGTGAGATCATGTCCAAATCGCCGACCCAGGTGATCATGCTCAGTTCCCTGACGACCGAGGGCTCACGCGCCGCGATGCAGGCCCTTCGGCTCGGAGCGGCGGATGTCCTCGCCAAAGACCAGTCACAGATTTCATCCAAGATCATGGGGCTTCAGGACGAACTGCTCAAGCGCGTGCACGCGCTCGCCGAAGCCAAGCGTCCGAGGGGCAGTCACCCGGTCGCCTCGGCTTCTGTGCCCAACTTCCGTCCGAGTCAATTCGATCTGATCGTGATCGGGTCCAGCACCGGCGGACCGCCTGTACTCGAGACCATTCTGACCAAGGTTTCGCCCAAATCGCGTGTGCCGATCATCGTGGCGCAGCACATGCCGGCGGTGTTCACGAAATCCATGGCCGAGCGCCTGAACACACACTGTCAGGTTCCGGTACGCCATGCCGAGGACCGGATGCCCGTGGAGCCGGGCGTGATCCACATCTGCCCCGGTGGTCTGAACACCCACATCGGCCGAGCCGGGGCACGCCTGACCCTCCGCATGGACCGGGAGCCCGCGTCCACGGTCTACTTCCCCAGTGCCAATGTCCTCTTCGATACCGCGGCGAAGGCCGTGGGGCGAAAGACCCTCGCGATTGTCCTGACCGGTATGGGGGAAGATGGCGTGGTCGGGGCCCGGTCACTGGTTGACGCAGGAGGGACGGTTCTGGCCCAGTCCGCAGAGACCTGCGTGGTGTACGGCATGCCCAAGGCGGTGACCCAGGCGGCGATCGCGACCGAGTCCCTCTCACCCCAGCAGTTCGGCGAGCTTCTGGCCACGATCACCCAGCCGACCGCCTGTGCGGCGTGAGGGCAGGACGGGCTTGATCGGGGTACGCTTCGTGCGTGCTGTTGATCCATGAGGTGCGAAAGTCGTATGGCCCGGTTGAGGCGCTGCGGGGCGTGACACTTGAGGTGCGTCCCGGAGAGGTGCTGTCGCTGCTCGGGCCGAACGGGGCCGGGAAGAGCACGACCATCGGCATCGCGACGGGGCTGCTGGCACCGGATTCCGGCCGCGTGGAATTCGAAGG
>CAZIXS010000048.1:18721-20455 GCA_964543335.1 uncultured Phycisphaeraceae bacterium
GTTGACCCGCATTCGCGCACCGCGATCCTGGAGTATGTGCGCCAACTGGGTGCCGAGGGCAAAGCGGTGGTGTACTCGACGCACTACATGGAGGAAGCTCAGAGGATCAGCGATCGCGTCGCGATCCTCGATCACGGGCGATGCATCGCGACCGGAACCGTCGAAGAACTCATCGCAGCGCATGGCGGCGTGACTCGGGTGCGCCAGGAACTGGCAGGGGAGGTTCGTGAGGTGCAGAGCGCTGATCCACTGGCAACACTGTCGGAGATGCTGGCTCAGGAGCAGACCCTCGCGGTGCACATCGATCGGCCCGACCTCGAAGGGGTGTTCCTGAACCTGACAGGCAGGAGCCTGCGCGACCGATGACACCCGTGCTGGCCATTGCGATCAAGGATCTGCGTCTGATGGTCCGGGACCGTCCCGGTCTGGTGTTCACGCTCGTGTTCCCGCTGCTGTTTGGGGTGTTCTTCGGCGCGATCTACGCGGGGAGTGCGGACGGGAATCGGCTCGCCATTCGGGTCGCACTCGTGGACGAATCCACAGACTCTTCCGAGTGGGCGGAGCGGTTCGCGCAGCGTCTGGCGTCGCAGGAGCAGTTGGAGATGGTGACCAGCGCAGACGCCCAACGGGCGGAAGACCTCCTGCGCGCCGACGAGGTGGCCGCGGTCCTGACATTGCCCGCGGGCTTCGAGGCGTGGTTCGTCAGCGGCGGGAGTGCGCCGGGCGGGGCACCGGTGCTCACAGGGTCATCCGCGGGTTTTGGAAGGATCGATATCGTTCGTGGGCTCGTGGGCGCGGCCCTCTACCAGACGGCGTTTGAGGCGATCCTCCCGGGGCAGGCTGAAACTACGCCTTCCTTGGGATTCGAGCCCGAATTCCGATCGCTGGAGCAACCGAACCGCGCGAGTCCTCAGAATTCGTTCGCGTTCACCTTCCCCCAAGCGATCATGTGGGCTGTGCTTGGCTGTGCCGCGAGTTTCGCCGTCGGTTTGGTTCACGAGCGGAGCGCGGGGACGCTGGTCCGCCTGCGTATCACCCCGATCGGTGCTCGCCAGATCCTTGCGGGCAAGGGCTTGGCGTGCATGTCCGTCTCGCTGATTCTGTCGCTTCTGTTTGTGGCGATCGGCAGCGCGTTCTTCGGGGTGATCCCGGTGTCTTTAGGGTTGCTTCTGCTGTCGCTGGTATTCGTGTGTTTCGCTTTTGCCGGCTTGATGATGCTGTTGGCGGTGCTGGGGCAATCAAAAAACTCGCCGGGCCAGTTGGCCTGGGGAGTGATTCTGGTCATGGCAATCACCGGTGGTGGAATGCTGCCGCTGCATTTCATGCCCGAGTGGCTCGTGATGATCAGCCACTTCAGCCCGGTGAAGTGGGGGATCCTCGCGATCGAGGGCGGCGTCTGGAGGGACACAAACCTCCGGGATGCTTTCCTGCCACTCGGGGTGCTGTTCGGCGTGGGCATTCTCGGCTTTGCGATCGGAGTGCGGTCGCTGCTGTTGAGCGAGCGTCTCACGGGTCGTTAGCCGGTTATCCCTTCTCGTTCTCGCGCAAACGGAACTTGGAAACGAGTTGGCGCAGGTGCGTCGCGCGGTCCGCGAGTTCCGCCACCGCGACCGAGGTCTGCCCGGTCGACTCAGCGGCGCGCCTCGCCGACTGGCTCAGCGTTTCGACCGCGGAAGCGATCTCGCTGCCCGCCGCCGACTGTTCTTCGCTCGCGGCGGCGATGGACTGGATCGC
>CAZIXS010000049.1:0-20152 GCA_964543335.1 uncultured Phycisphaeraceae bacterium
TGCCGCGCAGCAGAACGCCAACGTTGTCACCGGCTTCGCCGCGGTCAAGCAGCTTGCGGAACATCTCGACGCCCGTGCAGGTCGTCTTCTTGGTG
Source organism: uncultured Phycisphaeraceae bacterium (assembly GCA_964543335.1). Lineage (GTDB taxonomy): Bacteria > Planctomycetota > Phycisphaerae > Phycisphaerales > UBA1924 > JANSXG01. The sequence continues at coordinate 96 of CAZIXS010000049.1, forward strand.
TCCTTGATGCCGACGATCTCGATCTCGTCGCCAACATTGATCACGCCACGCTCGACACGGCCGGTCACAACCGTACCGCGGCCGGAAATCGAGAACACGTCCTCGATCGGCAGCAGGAAGGGCTGGTCCACCGGACGCTCGGGCTGCGGGATGTAGTTGTCGACCTGAGCCATCAGTTCGCGGATCGCATTCTCGCCGATCTCAGGATCACGGCCCTCAAGGGCAGCAAGTGCCGAACCCTTGATGATCGGAATGTCGTCGCCGGGGAACTCGTAGGACGACAGAAGCTCGCGAACTTCCATGTCGACCAGTTCCAGCAGTTCCGCATCGTCGACCTGGTCGACCTTGTTGAGGAACACGACAATCGCGGGAACGCCAACCTGGCGGGCCAGAAGAATGTGCTCGCGGGTCTGGGGCATCGGGCCGTCGGCGGCAGACACAACCAGGATCGCGCCGTCCATCTGGGCAGCACCGGTGATCATGTTCTTCACATAGTCGGCGTGGCCGGGGCAGTCGACGTGAGCGTAGTGACGGGACTCGGTCTCGTACTCGACGTGCGACGAGTGGATCGTCACGGTCTTGGACGAGTCGCGGACGGTGCCGCCCTTGGTGATTTCGGCGTAGCTCTTGATCTCGCCGCCGTTCTTGGCGGCCGAGCGAGCGACCATCGCCGCGGTCAGGGTGGACTTACCGTGGTCGATGTGGCCGATGGTGCCGACATTGACGTGCGGTTTTGTTCTTTCGAAGGTGCCTTTGGCCATTGCGAACTTCCTCTCGCCGGTCTTTGCTGGCGCCCGGGTTCAGGCGACAGGGTGTTTGTTCCGGCTCTCCTAGCGGTACACGAAAAATCTCATGAGGCGACAACGCAGAGAGCGGTCGCACCGGCTGACCGAACCGCTCGGCCTCGCCCAAAAAACCCTCTTCAACGCTACACAAGCCCTGAAGAAGCACATCCAGACTGTCTCCGGATGCACCGACCGCCGAGCGGCCGAAACACCCGAATCTACAGACACGCCCGCTCGCCAACCCACCGGCTCGCGGACAAGGGCCACATAGTATGCGCGATTTGTCCGAAACCTGCCCGAAAAGGGACCTGAATCGGATCACGCACTTGAACCCAGAGCCACCGATGGGACTTGAACCCATGACCTCACCCTTACCAAGGGTGTGCTCTACCACTGAGCTACGGTGGCCAACGCCGCCGGACGAGATACGCCGACGCCGACCGCGCACCGCCGAAACGGCGCGGGTCGCGGAATGTACCCGCAGACGAAGTCTTCGACAAGCCGTCAAGGCGACTTCCCGCCCGCCATTTCTGCTCTCGCCCTCCCGGGCCTGCCCCGCTGCTACCCTTCGGGCATGAGCAGCCCACTGAAACCGGCCGTCTTTCTGGATCGCGACGACACCATCATGGGGTGTGACGACATCGTGGAGCATGGCGATATGGGTTATCCGGAGCTCGTGGAGCTTTTGCCCGGAGCCAAGGAAGCACTCCAACGCCTTTCAGATGCCGGGTTTACCCTCGTGGTCGCCACCAATCAGGGCGGGGTGGCTCGCGGGCGGTACCCCGAGGAGGCGGTCCACGCGGTGCACGAACGCCTGAACGAACTGCTGGGCGGCCTGATCTCCGCCTTCCGCTTCTGCCCCTATCACCCGCTGGGCACCGTGACGGAGTACGCCACCGAGCACAACTGGAGGAAGCCCCAGCCGGGCATGCTGCTCGATGCCGCCTCGGAGTACGGGCTGGACCTGAATGCCTCGTGGATGGTCGGAGATAAGCTGAGGGACTGCCAGGCCGGGCGGGCTGCGGGCTGCCGCACCGTGATGATCGGGCCTCAGTCCGGCGCACACGATGGTGAGGAATCCGTGGATTTCATCGCGCCGGATCTCGCCGAGGCAGCGACAATCATCCTGCAGCGATCCAGCGGCGACTGAGGCGGGCCGAGTGACGAGCCCCGCGCCGCTGGCCTTGCGGAGGCAGTCGCGTGTCCACGCCCCCTCGATCAAGCATTGTCCTGCGTGCCCTCAGCGGCGAGCCGCTCAGGAACGAATCCGTGAAATCGATCGTCGTGTCCACGGCGTGGGCAATCGGCGAGCGCACCGGGATCGGCGTCATCTCGGTACAGGCGATGCCCGACAGCGTCCAGATCGTGCTCGAGTGCTCCCGCCTGGAATCCATCGGGTTCGCGGCAGAGCTTCGGCGACTCACCCAGCGCTGGTACGAGAAGAAGTTCCCCGGCGCCGGGCACTTGTGGGGGCCGGAGCCTGAAAAACAGGAACCGCCCGAACCGTCGGACGAGAAGCCCTGGCGCTCGGAGCACGAAGACGACGACACCTGGTGGCGTGGCGGGGAGAGCGATCTCGGGCCGCCCGGCTGATCGGCTCGCCCATTCCCGCACGCTCGAGCGAGCGGGGATACCCTTGTCGCCCGTGTCCGAGCTTCATCCATTCCAGAACGGCCCGAAGAACCGACCCGCCCTGCCGATCCGGCGTCTGCTGGTGGTCATGCCCAGTTGGGTTGGCGATGCCGTCATGGCGACACCCTCGCTGCGGGTGCTGCGAGAACTGCTGCCCGGAGCGTTTATCGCGGCTCTGATGCGTCCGGGCATCGATGACCTGATGCGCGGGTCGAGTTACTTCGACGAGGTTCATGTCGGGCGGGCTTCGGGGGTGATGGGTACCAAGCGGGTCGCGGCGCAGCTCCGCCCACGCCAGTACGACACCGCCCTGCTGTTCACGGGCTCGTTCTCGACGGCCCTGATCACACGCATCGCCGGGATTCCTCGGCGTGTGGGGTACGAGCGCGACGGGCGCTCGCTGCTGCTCACCGATGGGCTGGTGCCGCACCGGCGCCGCGATGTCGAGCCCTACAGCAGATCCTCCACAGATCCCGGGGCGTGGGCCCCGGTGCCGGCCTGCGACTACTACTACGCGCTCACGCGTTACCTGCTCGCGACACACAACCTGCGGGCCTATTCCATGGGTCCTCTGGAACTCAACACCATCGACGCGGAGGAACGGGCGGCGACCGAACTGCTGGAGCGCGCGGGGCTGAGCGATCACCGCCAGCGGCGGATGATCATCCTGAACCCCGGCGGCAACAAGGACGAGAAGCGCTGGCCGCTCGACCGGTTTGCGGCGCTGGCCGATCACCTCATCGAGAAGCAGGGCGCGATGATTCTGCTCAACGGTTCGCCCAAGGAAACCGAATTGGTGCGTGCGATCCTGGATCGCATCGAGAGGCGCGATCACGCCGTCGCGCTGCCCGAACTCGGCATGAACCTCTCGATCCTCAAGGCGCTGGTGAAGCGCTGCAAGCTGATGGTGACCAACGACACCGGGCCACGCCACATCGCCGCGGCGTTCGGCGTGCCGGTCGTGACGCTGTTCGGCCCCACCGACCACCGCTGGACGACCATTCCCTTCGAGGATGAGATCGAACTGGTGGCTGACCCCACGCTGCCGGAAGAAGAGATCACCAACGACCACCCGCAGCGCTGCTCGATCGACCGGATCGAACTCGCCGAGGTGATCTCCGCCTCCGAGAAGCTGCTGCGGGGCGTGAGCGCGCGGTAACCGGCCCTCGGCGGCTACAGTACGCCTGCCCGCCTTCATCCTTTCGGAGACTCTGCCCGATGACCAGCCCGACCACGACCACCGGCGTGCAGTTCCGCTCGCACACGCTGCCAAATGGCCTGACGATCATCGGCGAGATCGTGCCCGATGCGCACAGCGCCTCTGCCGGCTTCTTCGTGAAGACCGGGGCCCGCGACGAACGCCCGGTCGAGATGGGTGTGTCCCACTTCCTCGAGCACATGATGTTCAAGGGCACCGAGCGTCGATCCGCCGACGATGTGAACCGAGAGTTCGACGAGATGGGCGCGGAGTACAACGCCTTCACCAGTTCGGAGATGACCGCCTTCTACGCGACCACGCTGCCGGAGATGACCGAGCGCTCGATCGACCTGCTCGCCGACATCCTCCGCCCGTCGCTGCGCCAGGCCGACTTCGACATGGAGAAGGGTGTCATCCTCGAAGAGATCGCGATGTACAAGGATGTGCCCTTCTGGGTGCTCTACGAGCGCGCCATGGAGGAGTATTACGGCGACCACACGCTGAGCTTCCGAGTCCTCGGGACCGGCGACACGATCACGAACCTCGAGCGCGACACGATGCAGCGCTACTTCGACGCACGCTACAGCGCCGACAACACCGCGCTGTGCCTCGCCGGTGCGATCGACTTCGACAAAGTCTGTGCCCAGGCTGAGAAGGTCTGCGGGCACTGGCAGCGGACCGGCGCGAGCCGCGACAACGCCAAGCCCAATGTGAATACCAAGGAATTCGAGATCCGCGACCCGAATGTGAACCGCGCGTATGTGCTGATGCTCTCACCGGGACCGTCGGTGCAGGATGAGGACAAGTACGCCGCGGCGATGCTGGCGCAGGTCCTCGGCGCGCCGGGCAACAGCCGCCTGCACTGGGCGCTCGTCGAGAACGGCCTCGCTGAGGAGGCCCAAGCGGCCTACGACCCGCGCGACGGCTGCGGCGACTTCTTCGTCTACGGCTCCTGCGACCCCGACAAGATCGATGCGGTCTGGACCGCGATGAACAAGGAGATCGAATCGCTCGTTGGCTCGCTCACCGAGGACGACCTCGAGAAGCTCCGTAACAAGGCCATGACCAGCGCGACCCTCGCGGGCGAACGCCCGTCCGGGCGGATGCAGCGACTCGGACGCGTGTGGACCTACCTTGGCGAGTACGTCTCGCTGGAAGATGAACTGGCGAAGATGAACCGCGTCACGCTGGACGATGTGCGGCGCGTGTTCGAGCGGTTCCCATTCCAGCCGCGGACGGTGGGGCGGATGCTGCCGGAGTGAGTCACTCAGCGGAGGCTTCATCCGTCCTGTTGATCTGGTATCGCACATAGAAAGCGATAGCCAGTATCGCGCCCGCCGAGATAGCCAGTGTGGCTGCGCTTCGAAGAAACTGGCTGTAGGTTTCGTCCATGACCGCCGCGCCAACTCGGCGCTGTAGCTCATCCGAAGACATCGAATCTCCCCCCGAGAGAGATTCGATCGCTCGGATGTTCTGCAGATTCACCCTGTTGAACGCGGCCTTCGATGACGCGTGCAGCCATGGCACACCGACAACAAGCATCGACGCCGCCACGGTCAGGAGCAGCCAGAACACCCGGGTTACCACGCGATTCGGCAACAGTTGACCCCTCGCTGCGATGGTTACACAGGCGTGTTGTCCGACACACCCACAACTTCCCCATCCCCGATCCGCGCGATCTTCCCGATCGCCTTCTGCGCCTCTGCCCAGCTCTCGCGCCCGCTCTTCTTGAACTGCGCCCAGAACGCAGGGACCGCCAGCAGGGTCAGCGGGATGTACCACGCGCAGGTCCACCAGATGCCCAGGCGGTACCAGTTGAACCAGATGCTGAGTATCGAATCCGTCAGCCACACCCCGGGCCAGATCGTGAAGATCAGCACCGCGATCACCACGATCGGGATCGTCCGCTTCAGGCGCCCCTCGAACCAGATCTCGGTGTGCTCGTCCTTGTCGGCGGTATCGCTGATGATCGTCGCGAGCAGCGTGCGTTCGTAGAGCCCGCCCGAGGCATCCACCGAAAAGCTGCGCTCGGTCTGCTTCTGGTAGCCGGCGAGTTTGCCCTGCTTGGCTCTCGCCGCGAGAGCTTTCTGCAGATCCTTCGCGTTCATCTCCGTGACCACGCGCGGCAGGGTCGCGCCTTTGGACCACGGCGCGGGATCCGCTGGAGGTCCGGATAACACCAGTTCCTTCACCTCCGGCTGTTCCGAGAGCGGCTGATCGCCCTCAAACAGATTTTGTGCTTCGCTCGGGGTCGGTTCTGGCATATAGTTCACCACAAGTGAGTGCGTCGGCGGAGACCGACCAAGTCTACCCCATCGGCAACGGCAAGACGCCCGCCGCAGCGGATCCTGCGGCATCGCGAGTTTTTCATACTCGCCCAGCCGGTGGCAGCACATCCCACGCATCCAGCACTTGCCACGCGGAACGGACTCCGGGGCAGGCCGGGCAACCCCACGGTCTCCGAAGTTCATATGACCCGCACACAAGACACCACAACCCCGCGTGCGAGCGTTCATCGCATCACGCCCGACCCGTTCGCCTCGCTCAACCTCAAGCGCCCAAGGATTGTCGCGACTACGGTCACCGCCCGTCGCCCGCTGAGCGCCACTACCTCCACCGGTCGCACGCTCAAACTCGTCGGCCCTGAGACCGAACCGCAGCAGCACGCGCCGACCCGCACGCCGGTGTACGCCGAGACCAGGCCAACCAAGCGGGTGCCGCGCGATCAGCGCAAGCACAAAGAGGAACTCATCGCGATCGCCCGCCAGCGCATCGCCGCCGAGAACCGCGCGAGCGCAGAACTGCCCATCGACGACGCCCGTCGCATCGTTGCAACCCGGATCGCCCGGGCCCTCGAAGGGGGCCGAGCCGCGATCCTCACGCCGGATGTGCGCCGGGATATCGTGACCGAAGCCAAGCGCATGGGGCTTCGCCCGTTCGATGCGAACCTGATCATCGCGATTGTGCAGGACCGGGCCCGCTGCGCTGAGCCGCTGGATCAGCTTGCCGCTGATGGTCGGATTCGGCTCGTGCGAGCGGCTGGCGCGAAGCGTGGGGGGCTGACCGAAACCGGCAACAGCGAACCCGCGGCGGTCGGCACGCCCTCGGAGATGGTCGCGGCGTGCATCGCGTTCGGCACCGCCGTCGCGATGGTGACGCTCCTGATCAGTTGGACGCTGGGGATCTGGCCGGCCTGAAGCCGATCACGCCGCGGCGTGGTAGTCGGTCGGCGGGGCCTTTGCCGCCGAACGGGCCACACGGATGCCGCCGGTGGTCTTGACCAATTCGCACGGATTGGGGTCGATCGGAGGCATCTCCACACCAACCGAGCGGCAGGAGGCGGCGATCCGCGCCCGCGCATCCTCGATCGATTCGAACGGCGTCGGGTAGACCCGGGGCAGGCCGTCGAACCCGCTCTGGATGATGAAATACTGCTCCGCTTCGCCCTCCCGGATGGGGGTGGGCTGGTCGGGGCGGTGGGTCAGCATGTCGGCGGCGTCGCGAAGCACGCCGATGCGATACGACGGTTGGGTGCGGCTCTTGCTCATGCTCCGACTATCGGCCCATCGCCTCAGGGACTTTCGTGAGGTCCGAGAAGATTCACAAAGTCACGGACGCTGCCTAGCGTTCCCTTCCGGGGTGGCATGGCCATGCGCAGCATGGCTATGAGGATTCCCGTGCGCCCTTCTGTCCCTGCATAGCCACGCGTTGCGTGGCCATGCCACCCACGCCCTTTACCTTTCCCAAGGAACCCCACCATGCCCGCCACCGAGAACACCAAAGCCCAACCCGGCAAGAAAGCCCCCGCCTTCTCCCTCAAGGACCAGTCCGGCACCACCCACGCCCTCAAGGATTACGCGGGCAAAAAGCTCGTGCTGTTCTTCTACCCCAAGGACAGCACCTCGGGCTGCACCGCGGAGGCCTGCGGCTTCAACGACGATCTCAAGCAGTTCGAGAAAGCCGGCGCAGCGGTGCTCGGCATCTCGATCCTTGACGAGAAGAGCAAGGCCAAGTTCGCCAAGAAGAACGGCCTGACCTTCCCCCTGCTCGCCGACAGCCGCGAGGACGCAGACGGCAAGCCGGACCCGGCCATCGCGCCCAAGTACGGCGTGTGGGCAGAGAAGTCGATGTACGGCAAGACCTACATGGGCATCGAGCGCACGACTTTCCTCATCGGTGAGGACGGCAAGATTCTCCGGCGTTGGGACAAAGTGAAGGTGCCGGGGCATGTGCAGGAAGTGTTGGAGGCGGTGAAGGGGGCGTAAGCCCGGCTTTGCATCCGCGAACACTTCACTCGGTACGCTCTCCCCAGAACCCCGTTCGGCCATGCTGCGTCGAACGACCTCGAGGAGGCCTTTCATGACCCGTTCTGCCCTTTTCGTCGCCGCCGCGGCCGTGTGCCTTTCGACCGTTTCGCCGGTACAGGCCCAAGACCAACCGGCTCAGCAGGCGACGCCAGCGGTCGAGGCCTTCCGCGAAGCCGTGTCGCCCTTCATCGGCACCTGGGAGATCGAAGCGACCTGGGCGTGGGGCGCGGCGCTCGAGGCCCGCAATGTCTACGCGTGGGACCTCTCCGAGGGACTCGTGCTCGCGCACACGCAGGCCAAGGACGGAGGCGGGCCGTGGTACAACCGCTACCTGACCATCTTCGCGCCCGGTGAAACCGCCGACGAGATCACCACGCACACCTTCGTCTACGACGGAACCTCCCGCATCGGCACGATGACAGTCGGCACATCCGAGGACGGTAACCTGCTGCTCTCGACCAGTTGGACCATGGGGGGCGCACAGGTGCGCCAGGAGAACGAACTGACCGGCGAGAACACCATGGCCTGGCGCGTGTGGATGCGCCCGAACGACCAAGCCCCGTGGGGGCAGGTCATGGATGATGAGTGGGAGCGCGTGATGGAAACCGAAGCAGAGATGGCCGCGCCCGACGCCGCATCCGAGAGCGAGAAGACCATCGTGCGCTCCGCCACCATCAACGCCACTCCCGCCGAGGTCTGGCGCGCGTGGACCACTTCCGAGGGCATGACCGAGTGGTGGGTTGAAGAAGCCAACATCGAACTGAAGATCGGCGGCAAGTTCGAGCTGTACATGCTCCCCGACAACGCCGAGTTCGAAGGCAACCGGGGCAGCGAGCGGTGCACCATCCTCGCCTACGCACCCGAGCGCATGCTCAGTGCGACCTGGAACGCGCCGCCGAACTTTTCCGAGCAGCGCTTCCAGCACACGCGCATCACGCTGCTCTTCGAGCCTGTGGAAGACGGCGCCAGGACCAAGGTCACCCTGATCCACAGCGGCTGGCCGAAAGACGGCATGAACGACAAGACCAGCAAGTGGCCCCAGGTGTACCAGTACTTCGAGAGCGCCTGGACCTTCGTGTTCGACCGCATGACGATGCATTTCAGAGACTGATCCACCGCGGAATCAAGGGGTTTCCCGATCCCTGCAGGTCCGGAAACGCCATTCGCCCCGATTCGGGCAGACAAGTCCTCGCGATTTTCGCGCAGCCGATCACCTCGCATGGCTACCGTGGAACCATGAGCATGCTCCGCGCCATCATCGCACTCTCGGCCATCACGCTCCTCGCGCCCGTGGCTATGCCCGGCACAATCACCAACGGCAGTTTCGAAACCGGCGACCTCACCGGCTGGACCACCTTCGAGGCCAACACCGTCGGCGACGGCGTCTTCCGAGCCGCCCCCGGCGGCAGCGTGCTCCCCTTGTCCGGCGAGACCGCGCCGCTCGCCAGCCACGGCGACACACTGGCGATCAGCGACATGGCCGCGGCTGGCCTGCGCGTGCTGTACCAGGACATCACGATCCCTGACAACGCGACACTGTCCTTCGATCTGTGGTGGAACAATGTCGCGGGCTTCTGGGTGAACCCGGACAACATGTTCCCGAACCCGTTCCCGAACCAGCACGCGCGGATCGACCTGATCGCGCTCGACGCCCCGCTGAACACGACGGATCCGGACAACATCGCGATGGCGCTGGTCACGCTCGATGACGGCCCGACCCAGTCCGGGGGCTGGCGCAGCCAGCAGTTTGATCTCTCCGCACTGGCCGGGCAAACGCTGCGACTGCGCATCGCCGAAGTGGACAACCAGGCGCCGCTGTTTGTGGCGGTGGACAACTTTGTCCTCATCCCTGCGCCGGGCGCGGCGACGCTGATCCTGCTGGCTTTCGCGAGTTCAACACGCCGGCGTCGCTGACGATTAGTCCCCGGCCCGGCTCATCCACTCGAACTCGAGCGGCTCGAGTTCCGCCGCGAGTTTCGCCCGCTCGTCGCCGAGCTTGGTCATCTTGCGGTGGTCGGACCAGACATCCGGCTCGGTCATCTCCTGATCGATCTGCTTCATCCGCTTCTCGATCCGCTCGATCTCCGACTCCAGCTTGCTCTGGCTCATGAGCGACATGGCGTTCTGCGAGCGCTGGCGCTTCTGCGAAGCCTGCTCCTGCTGCTTCTTCTGGGCCTGCTGCTCCTGTTGCTTCTTCTCGGCTTGGGCCCGCTGGCGTTTCTCCTCGGCTTCGCGCTGGCGCTTGGCTTCGGCATCGCGATCGGCCTTGCGAGAATCTCGCTCGGCAACCGTCTGGGCCCACGCGCTGTAGTTGCCATCGAAGATCTCGTGGCGGCCTTCGCCGTCGAGGATCAGGAGTTTGTTGCAGCAGGCGTCGATGATGGCGCGGTCGTGGCTGATGAGCAGCATCGTGCCTTCCCACTCGCCGCCGGGACGCCCGGGCTGGTGGCTGGTCGCCTCCACTGGCAGCGCGAGCGCCGCTTCGAGGCGCTCGGCCGATTCGATGTCGAGGTGGTTCGTCGGCTCGTCGAGGATCAGCACATTCTTCGCGCTCGCCAACAGGCCCGCGAGCCGCGCCCGCCCCTTCTCGCCGCCCGACAGTCGCCGGATCTCCGCCTCCTGCTCATCACCGGAGAACAGGAACGCGCCCGCGAGGTCTCGCGCTTGCTGCTCGGACAGCGCGCCGCTCGGGTTCTCCTTGAGGATCACGCCCTGCAGGTAGCGGTACACCTTCGTATCGGGGTCCATGCCCACCGCCGACTGGCTGAAGTAGCCGATCGAAAGGTTCGAGCCGAGGCGAACCGTGCCGCTGGTCGGGTTCATCTCGCCCAGCAGGCACTTGATCAGTGTGGACTTGCCCGCGCCGTTCGGCCCGAGGATGCCCCATCGCTCTCCGCGAGAAATGGTCAGGTCGAGATCGCGGAACAGCACCTTCTGCCCGGCCTCACCGCCGTCTTCATCGGTCAGGTCGTACACCATCGACAGGTGCTGCGCCTTCACCACAATGTCACTGGCCCGTGCCGACTTGGGCAGGTTGAACCGGAATGTCCCCATCTCCATCGGACGCTCGGTCGTGCTCGATGCCTTCTCGCGCTCGAGACGCGACTCGCGTCCCTTGGCCTGCTTGGCCCGCTGGCCCGCCTTGTAGCGCTGGATGAACCGCTCCTCGGCCTTGAACTTGGTTTGCTCGGCCTCCCACGCGCGCATCTGCACCAGTTTCCGCTCGGCCCGCAATCGCCGAAACGTTTGGTAGGCATCGCCCTTCGGCGCCGGGTAATCGATCAGGCGACCCTGCTCGACCTCCACGATCCGCGTCACGACATGGTCCAGCAGGTACCGGTCGTGCGAGATCATCACGACCGCGCCTTGGAAATCGTTCTTCAGAAACGACTCCAGCCACAGACGACCATCCAGATCGAGGTGGTTCGTCGGCTCATCGAGCAGGATGACATCCGGGCTCTCGAGCAGCAGACGCCCGAGCGCGAGCCGCGCCTTCTGCCCACCCGACAGTGATCCCACCGGCACCGTGAACTGGCCATCGGTGAACCCCAGACCGTGGAGTACCGCATCGATCCGGTGATCGATGGCGTACCCGCCAGCCGCCTCGATCTGCGCTTCGAGGCGCTCCTGCTTCTTCATGAGCTTCTCGAGCTCATCGGGGTCGCTCCCCGCCGGGCCGGCCATCTCATCGAACACATGGTTGAGTTGCTGGTGGAGGTGGTGCAACTCGGCGAAGGCGCCCTCCGCCGCGTCGCGCAGCGTCTCTTTCGGATCCATGTCCGGATCCTGCTTGAGGTAGCCGATCCGCGCGTTCTTCGCGACCGCGATGTCCCCCAAGTCCGGCTTCATGACCCCCGCCATCGCCTTCATCAGGGTGGACTTGCCCTGCCCATTCCGTCCCACGATCCCGATCCGCTCGCCCGCCTCGATCGACAGCGTCGCCCCATCAAGAATGATGCGCGTTCCGAAGGCATGAGCAATATTCGTGGCGGCGAGCAGTGGCATGGGCCGGGCATTGTATCCATTGCCCGAAACCGCCGAGCCGAACTACTCCCGCGCGTCCTCACGACCCTCTTCGATGATTTCGTGGCCGTTTTCCTGATCCGACGGCTTTGGATCCGGCGAGACGCCCTCGGACTCGACCAGACGCAGATCCGCGTACATCGCCAGATGATCCGAGCCCGGAGCAGCTTCGCGGCGCAGTTCCTCCACGCGAAACCCCTCGCTCACGAACACATGATCAATCGGATACCGAAGCAAAGGAAGCTCCGCCGGGTAGGTGGAGTACATCCCCCGCCCACGCCGAGGATCGATCATCCCGCTGATCCGCAGGAACATCCGGGTCGTGTGCGACCACGCCGCGTCGTTGAGATCACCCACCACCAGCCGATCCGTGCGCGGCTCATCCGCGATCCGCCTGGCCAGGAGGATCAGCTCCGCATCCCGCTCGCGGCTGTCCTCGCGCTCCCCGGTCCCGTCCTCCAGACCCGGCGGCGTCGGATGCACCGCGTTGACCGCGAAGCTCCGCCCGTCTCCCAGCAGGACCCGCGCGTGCAACGACGGTCGATCATCCGACACGATGTACTCGACACGGCCTTCCTCCAGCGCGAATTTCGACCACAGCGCAATCCCCAGGCCCTCCGGACGCACCGCCTCAAGCCGGTACGGGTACCGCTCGCGCACGCTCGCCAGCGATTGCATCCACGCGTCATCAACCTCCACCAGCACCAAAAACATCGAGATCATCGCGCTCCAGCCACTTTGCCGCTTCCGCTGGCCGATTGTTCTCATAGTCAAGGTTCGAGACCAGCAGCCGAACCCGCTCGCCTCCTGGCGCGTCCGCCACCGAGTTCGGCCACAGTGGCAAGAACGGTGCCACATGCGCCGCCTGTACCACCGCCGTCAGCGTGTACAGAGCTATCGCAGCGACCGTCACCCAATTGTCCTGACCTCCGAGCAGGAGCCCCACGCTCACGAACACGCCCAGCAGGCCAACAGCTCCGAGTTGTGCTCTCGGGAAGTCACAGATCCGGACCACCCACCATCCGCTGCGCAGCCACGGCATCGCACTGAAGGCCGCCAGCACGACGGCCCCAGTCAACGCGATCCACGACAGCGCCCCCACCGATCAGTTCCCGCGCGGGCGAGAACCGACCCCGAGATCCGGTGTGCGATAAGTCTCGTTGAGCGAAGTCCACATGGCCAGCAGGCGTGCTGTCTCCTGACGGAGCACATCCGCGCGCTCGGCGGTGGACTGGTAGAACTCGCGCGCAGCGCTGCGATCGCCGACGGGGCTCTGCTCGGCTGTCCGCCCGTCCAAGCGCGCCTGGAGTTCGTCGGCACGATCACGCACCCGGGCCCACTGCACCAGGACCCCGTCGCGAGCCGCGACCGCCTCCGGCGAGTCCGGCGAGTAACCGTCGAGATCCACCTCCACCCACTGCACCGCTTTCCGCGCCTCGGAGATCGTCTCCACGGCCCGAACTTCCTGAAAACCCGGGCGATCCCCCAGCACGGTCTTGTTCGTACAGCCGCTGAGCCCACTGGCGAGCACCGCCCCGAGCAGGGCAGCAGATCCGAATCTCATGATGCGTGTGGGCATAGGCCACCTCCCCGATTACTGTGACGGCTATCCTGTAGAGCGGACTATACCACTCACCGCCGTTCACTTTCCGAGGGAATTGCTCGTGAACCAGACCGCACCAACCGGCGACGATGCCGGATCGCCCCCCAGCACCCCGCCGCAAATGGCCAGCATCACCGCAGAAGAAGCGAACGCCGCACAGCGGGCCGCCTACGACCGGGCCCGAGCCGCGGCTCACGCTCCGCGCGATGTCTCCTCCAAGAAGGGTCTGCTCTACGCCTACATCGGAATGGCGATCTCCGTCATCATCCTGACGGTGGCGGGCGGGATCATCTCCGGCGGTTCGGGCGCACTCATCGGCTTCATCTCCGGCATCGTGATCGTGCTGATCGGCAGTGTGCCGATCTGGATGGCCTCGCGCTCCTACGAACGCGAACGCAAAACGGGCCGGCGCCTCTAAGACGCCGACCCGCGGAGGTAAACCAGACTTCCGCCTGGTTTAGAACAGGAATCGCACCCCGATTGCCACGCTGTACTCCGGTTCGGGCCGGTGATCCACATCCTGGAATGCCGGGATCGACACCGAGAGTTCCAGCGCGAATCGCGGCGCTTCGTACAGCAACCCGGGCGAGATGAAGATTTCAGTATCACCGTTCGTCTCGTAGGTGCCGTTGAGTTCGACGACCGCGTAGGTCGAGGCGACGAAGTCCGCACCGTACTCCGCCGGTGACAGGCGGTACAGGTACGCCGTGTCGAAGCGGAGCAGGTCGGCCTTGGCATCGCCCGCGCGCCACACCTCTTCGGCGCTGTCGGTATTGAACTTCCAGCTCAGCGCCTGGTTCAGGCCGTGACGCCCGTTGATGTAGGTGATGACGGCGCCGACATGCGGGTCCACCGAGTCTGAACCGAGACTGGTGTTCCCGGTTGGCAGTTCCGCACCGGCAAAGATGCTCGCACGAGCCGTATCGACCGCGCCGAAATCATCCTGCCAGAACCGATACTTGAACTCCAGAGTCATATCGCCCAGCCCGGTCTCTCCGTCGATGCTCGGCGCGCCGGAGACCGAACGAGCCGTGAGCGGAGCCCGGATGGACATCGAGAAGTCGCCGGTAAACCCGTAGGCCAGGAGGCCTTCGAGGCGAACCTCATCCGCAGATCCGTCGTCGCCAGCGGGGGTCCCGTTGTAGTGCGTGAACCGCAGTTTCCAAGTGTTGACGAAATTGCCCGCGCCCGGCTGGGTCGCCGCGGGCGTGTTGATGGCTTCTTGAGCCTGGGCCAGGTTCGCAGTCGCCAACAGCATCACGAGGCCGAGCAGCGCGCACCACGGAGCGCGGACAGCGTCTCTGTCACGAAGCATGCGCATGGGCGCATCTCCTTTCTTATGCAAGATGGAAGAGACCGCTTACTTGACCGTGATCGACTCGAGCGTGAAACCGGCCTGGTCGATCGCACTGGCAAGCTGGGCACGGCTGGGGTGCGGGTCATCGCCGAAGGCGATGAGTACCTCACCGATGCCCATGTTGATCATGACCTCTTCAACGCCCTGAATCTCTTTGAGTTTCAGGGTGATGTTGTTGGCGCACTTGGGGCAGCTCATGCCCCGAACCTTGAGCAGCGCGCTCGACGCCTCGATCGGGGCGGCATCATTGGACACCTGCTGGGTCGCCGGAGAGGTCGAAGACATGGCCTGAGCGCTCTCGGCAGAACCCGAGGAGGCGCAACCGGTCAGGGCGAAGGTGAAGGGAACAAGCGCGAACAGTGAAAGCGTGGATGCACGCATGGGAATACTCCTTGTGTGTGAAAAAAGCGAACCTTGAGAACTCGATGGTGAGCGCGCAATCGGCGCGCGACAGCACGAGTTCTGCTAGATCCGCCAGACACACAGGAGCGATTCGATCCGGATTCCCGTGGCTACCAGGACGGGCTCGTTCGAGGCCGGGTCGATGCGGCGGGGGCCGGACCAGTCCTCAAGCACCAGTTCCGCGAAATCGAACACGGGCTCGGCCACGCGCTTCTGCTCGGAGCGGGGCGAAGGAACCGCGGGGTCCTGCTCGATGGGCTGCTCGGTCTCGGCGGCGCACGGGCAATCCTCGCACGCGCACCGGTTGGACGGATCCGCAGCCAAACACCCACAGACCGCAGAAGGCGCGAAGCCCGAGCCAACTTGAGCCGCATGCATCGGCGGCACGATGCTCGCCAGCAGGAGGATCAGGATGAGCCAGAAGCGTTCAAGCATGGGTGGGCCGTGAGGGACTGCCTTTCAGCATACACAACGCCCGATCAGTGTCTGGGATTCCGATCATCGCGCTGGGATTCGAGGTATCGCCCATGCACACCGTCTTCCGCCCGCTCCACGAAGCGGCAGAGTTCCGCCACCGACGCGTAATCCCGCTTGGCTTGGGCGAATTCCTCGATCGCATCTCGGAAATGAACCTCCGGGGACCGCATCAGCTTGCGGAAGGCCAAGCGGAGCATGTCGATCTCCTCGCCCGACCAGCCCCGTCGTACCAGACCGGTGGTGTTGATTTTCCTTGGTTCGGCCGGGGAACCTTCCACGATTGTGAACGGCGGGACATCCCGCGTGACGCGGGCCATACCAGCCACGAAACTCAATCGGGAGACCGTGGTGAAGTGGTGGACGCCTACGCCGCCAGCGATCGTCGCCCCCTCCTCAACCAGGCAATGCCCGCCGAGCATGGAGTTGTTGGCGATGACCACTTCGTCTTCGATCTGGCAGTCATGGGCGATATGAACACCGACCATGATCAGGCAGTCCGATCCGATGCGGGTCATCCCGCCGCCGAACTCCGTGCCTCGGTGGATGGTGACATGCTCGCGGATCTTGTTGCGATCGCCGATGCGCAGCGAGGTATCGTGCCCGGCGTATTTCAAGTCCTGAGGCTCGGCACCCAGCACTGCGTACGGGTAGACCACATTGTCTTCGCCCAGCACCGCCGGGCCGAGGACCGTGACATGGTTGTGCAGCACGGTGTTCCGACCGAGTTTCACACCCTCCCCGATGACGCAGTACGGCCCGATCTCGACGCCTTCATCGATCTGCACCGACGGATGGACCACCGCAGTCGGGTGGATGCTGGCCATCGGTCGGGAGCCATGGGTCATCAAAGGGTCTCCTGCATCGGACGCCGCGATCGGCATACCAGACGATCGGCCCAACGCCCGGGGAGAGGACAATGTTGCCTGAACGGCCCGAACCGCATCGGATCGGGCGGCCCATATTCTACCCGCGGCGGGAGGATCGGGTCACCCAATCGGACGCGCCCCAAGGGCGGCGGTTCATCGCTCCGCGTCGATCATCATGAACTTGACCCGGGCCTCAGCGGCCAGATCGCCGCCCACGAAGCCCCGGCACTGGACATCCCCATATCGGGTGCTGGTCCGCAGGGCATCGACCTCGATGACGAGCTGATCGCCCGGAACCACGGGCTTTCTGAGCTTGACCTGGTCCATCGACAGCAGCACCCCGACCTTGCCGATCCGCTCGAGTTTCTGGGACAGCATTAGAGCCGCGAGCTGGCACATGGCCTCCACGATCAGCACCCCCGGCATGAGCGGCTGGGAGGGATAGTGACCCTGGAAGAAGGGTTCGTTGATGGTCACATTCTTGATGCCCACAGCCCGACGGTCGGGTTCCATCTCCAGCACGCGGTCCACCAGCACCATCGGGTACCGGTGCGGCAGGATCCTCAGGATCGACCTGATATCCATCGCGGGCTGGGTGATGGCCCGGCTGTGCCCGGTCGAGTCGCGACCCTGTTCGGTTTGGCGGGCATGCTCCACCAGTTCGCGTGCGAGTTTGTGGTTGAGTTTGTGGCCCGCCTTGTGCGCCACGATTCGCCCGAGAATCGGTCGCCCGGCCAGATGGATATCGCCGAGCAGGTCGAGCACCTTATGGCGTACGGGCTCATCGTCGAATCGGAGGGTGTTGTCGATCGGGCCAGCAGGGCCGAGCACCAGCATGTCCCGAGCGGACAGGTGCGCGAACAGCCCCTTGGCCTTCATGGCCTGGGCCTCCTGTTCGGTCGAGAAGGTGCGGGCCGGGGCGATGTTGGCCAGGAATTCTTTGGGCGTGATGGTCGCCGAGTGCACCTGTCGCCGAACCGGTGAATCCGGACCGTAGTCCAAGGCGTACAGCAGTTCCAGAGCGGGGGTGTCGATCGGCAGGGCGGCGACGGTGGCATCGCCCTCGCGCACCGTGATCGGCGTGTCGACGACGAGGTAGTTGCGGGGCGCATCCTGCTGCTGCAGGCCGACGGCTTCGATCGCGTCGGTAAACAAGAGGCTCGAGCCATCCCCGGCGGGCAGCTCGGGGCCGTCGAGTTCGACCACGCAGTTATCAATCGCCGAGCCGACCAGGGCGGCCATGCAGTGCTCGACCATTTCCACGCTGGTCTCGCCGCGCTGGAGCGTGGTGCGCCGTGGGCGCTCGACCACGTGCTCGACCCGGGCCGCGATGGAGGGGTTGCCGTCGAGGTCGGTGCGGACGAACACGATGCCGTGCCCCTCGGGAGCCGGTTTGAGAGTCGCGGTGACCGGCTGGCCTGTGAAGAGCCCGGTGCCTCGCACTTCCGCGGGTTCACGGAGGGTGTGCTGTCGATCGATGGTCCCGATCATGTGGCGCTGCTCCCTTGGTCATCCTGGCGCTTCGCCCGCTTCTTGTAATCCCTGACCGCATCGGGCAGGTAGCGCATGCTCGCCA
The DNA here is from genome assembly GCA_964543335.1 of uncultured Phycisphaeraceae bacterium. Taxonomy (GTDB): domain Bacteria; phylum Planctomycetota; class Phycisphaerae; order Phycisphaerales; family UBA1924; genus JANSXG01. The sequence continues at coordinate 18,322 of CAZIXS010000049.1, forward strand.
TCTGGCGAAGGAACTCCTTCACCGGGCCAGCCGGATTCCCACCCCAGACCGAGCCCTGCGGAACATCAGTCATCACGCCCGAGCGAGCGGCGAGAGTCGCCCCATCGCCGATGGTGATGTTGTCATGGATCGAGCAATCACCCCCGATGGTGACGCCGTCGCCGATCACTGCGGAGCCGGCGATGCCCGTGTTGCCGCACACGATGCAGGATCTTCCGATCCGCACATTATGTCCCACCTGCACGAGGTTATCGATCTTGGTTCCGTCACCGATCACCGTATCGCTGAACTTGCCTCGGTCGATGCAGGTGTTGGCTCCGATCTCGACATCGCTGCCGATGCGGACCGCGCCGATGTGAGGGATTTTGAGAATGCCGCGCCCGTCCGAGCTGGGGCGGTAGCCGAACCCGTCCGCGCCGATCACGACGCCGGGGTAAAACACCACCCGGTCTCCCAGGGTGCAGCGATCTTCGACCACCGCGTTGGATCGCAGGTCGCAGTCGATCCCGACCCGAACTCCCGCACCGAGGCGCACGCCGGCGTGCAGACGGGTCCGATCGCCCACGGTGCTGCCCGGTCCGACGCTGGCGTATGGGCCGATGAACACCCCTGCACCAATGGTCGCGCTCGGATCGACGCTCGCGGTCGGATGGATTCCCGGCTCGGGAACCCGCTGCAGCACCTGCGCAGCAGCCTCCAGCAGATGGAGCATGGCCAGGTCGGCGTCGTCGACGACCAGAATGGCGCGACCCTCTCCGGGCTCCAGGTGGACCCGCGGGTCTTCGTACACCGGGCGCGAAACCAGCACCGCAGACGCACGAGAATCCTGCCATTGGCGGGCGTACTGGGCATCACGGATGAAGGTGAGGGCGTTCGGCCCAGCACGATCGAGGGATTCGAGCGTTTCGAACGAGGCCGCACCGTCTCCGACGACCTTCGCCTCAAGCAATGCGGCGGCCTCGGCTGCCGTCCACGACGGACGGGTGACTTCAGGATTCACGCCGGGAGTGTCGGGCACTCCTCAACGGTTCCCGGTGCTCGACTTGTAATCCGTGTTCATGCGGTTGGCGACCGCCTGCGTGATATCGATGGTGTTGCGAGCGTAGAGCACCTTGCGGCTCACCATCGACGATTCGAGCGCCCCCAGACCCTCACCAACCTGAGGCAGGGAAGCCCCGGCGTCGTTGCTGATGACCAGCGAATACCCGGCCTGCTCGGCGTACTGCTCCACCGCGGTCAGCACCTTCTGGTAGAGATCGCGCTTCAGGCGGGTCAGGCGCTCGTTGGCGATGGTCGTGGCGTACTGCTCTTCGGCGGCGAGATTGGCTCGCAGGCGAACGATCTCTTCGAAGAGCTGGCTCGCGCGGGCGTTGCTGGCGGTTTCGAGCTCATCGGCCTTCGAACGGAGCTGATCGCGGATCGCCCGGACCCGGTTGTCCAGTTCGGTGCCGAAGGCCTGCAGCTCCTGCTCGCGTTGAGCCCGCTCATCGAGCAGGTCGATCAGGGCCTGCAGGTCCACCACCGCGACCGGCTCGGCGGCCGGGGCGAACATCGCCGCTGAATTGGCGTTCACCGCGGCGGTTCCGACCGAGAGTACCGCCCCACCCAGCAGCGCGAGCGAGCCGACAAGAGACCAGCGCCAGAGTTGTTCGCCCTTCATGATCCAATCTCCTGTTTTTATGCATGAAATACGCCGTGCTTTGCGACGATCGCGCGGTGTGCGAGCACACATCGTACCCAAGTTAGCGTCTACATACAAAGAGAATTTCCGCCGATTCAGAAGGGCAGATCGAAGGCGAAACTGAAGATCTGTGTGTCGTCGGTGTCTTCC
>CAZIXS010000050.1:0-19476 GCA_964543335.1 uncultured Phycisphaeraceae bacterium
CCGCCCCATGCTTGACCAGCGCCAGCAGCGCATGGTCCGCTTCGCGCCCATCGCCGGCCGACGCGCCCTGCTCGTCAGCGGCCAGCCCACCGATGTCGAACTCGTCCAGGCCCTCGCCCGCTCCATCGACCTGCCCTCTCAGGTCCAGCGAGAGATCCGCTTCTTCCGCCTCGACGGCGACCTGACCCGCCAGCAGATCAACAGCGCCCTCGCCCTGGTCGAAGCCGCTTCGCCCGACCAGGCCGACCGCGTCGAGATCATCGAGCAGCCCGGCTCCACCGACGCCAACCAGTCCGCCCAGCGCATCACCCTCGTCGGATCGCGCCAGGCCTTCGAAGCCTTCAACAGAACCCTCGACGAAGTCCGCCAAGCCGCGCTCCCGCCGATGGAGACCCGGCGCTTCGATCTGCAGCAGGCAACCCCCTCCGCCGTCGCATCAACGCTCTCGCGCCTGGCTCGCCCCATGCTCGTCACCGACAGCGGCTCACCCTACGAAGCCCCCGAGATCACCCCCGTCGATGAGCTCGACACCCTGCTCGTCCGCGCCCGCTCCGATCAGTTCGCCGTCCTCGACCAACTCATCGAAGTCCTCGACGAGGCCGAGCCGGCACGCCTCCAGTTCCGCGTCGAGCGCATGCGCACCGCCGATCCACTCGCCACCGTCGAGCGTGCCCGGCAGCTCTTCGATGAACTCGGCGCCGGCCTCGAGCCCGAGCAGGTCGGCACCGTGTCCTACAGCTTCGACCAGCAGACCGGCAACCTGCTCATCACCGCCGACCGCGTCGGCATGGACCGGTTCACGGCGCTTCTCGATCAGGCCCAGCGTCTCAGCCCACCCGAGCGCACCACCCGCCTGCTCGATCTTCAGTATGTGGAAGCCGCCGACATCCTCGAGGTGCTCCCCGCCGAGGTCGCCAAGATCCTGCCCGCCGAGCCCGGCCGCACCGCGCCCCAGCCATCCTTCCAGGCCGTCGAAGCCACCAACTCCATCCTGGTCACCGCCGAAGCCCTCCAGCACCAGGTCATCGGCGAGTTCGTACGCCGCCTCGATGTCCTCGAGCCGACCGAACTGCCTCCGCTGAAGCTCATCCAGGTCCGCGCCGCCGACGCCTCCGACATCGCGCGCATGCTGACGGACCAGTACGCGCGACGCCCGCAGGAAATCCGACGCGCTTCTCCGGTCGACATCCGCGCCGACGCCGCCACCAACACGCTCATCGTCAGCGCCGCCTCCGATGTCCTCCCCGAAATCGAGACCTTCGTCGAAGAACTCAACCGCTCCAGCGAGGACACCGCCGACCGCGTCACCGAGATCTTCCCGCTCAAGGTCGCCAAGGCTTCCGATGTCGCCCGCGCCATGGACACGCTCTACCCCGAGCCGCCCATGCCCGTGGACCGCTTCGGCCGTCCTCAGCCCTGGCTCCGCGAAGCCCGCGAAGTGCAGGTCACCGCCGATGCCGCCTCCAACTCGCTCATCGTTGATGCACCCGCCGAACGCATGCCCGCGTTCACCGCGCTGGTCGAAAAACTCGACCGCGTCGAGCTCCCCCCGCAGGCCGAACTCCGCACCTACTCCATCCCGCGCGCCGACCTCGACGCCATCTCCCGCACCCTGCGCACCCTCGCCAACCAGGGCTCGCTCAACGGCCCCGCCCAGCCCGGCGCCTCGCGCGTCCCCGTCACCATCGAAACCGAGCCACGCTCGCGCACCCTCATCGTCGCCGGTGACGAATCGACCCACACCATCGTCGAGCGCATCCTCTCCGATCTCTCCGCCGTCCCCGTCGAACGCGAACTCCGAGTCATCCGCCTCGACAACGCCGACCCACGCGAAGTCGCCCAGCGAGCCGAAGAAATCTACACCCAGCAGACCGCCGAACTCCCCGGCTCCACTCCCGTCGATGTCACCGTCGACGAATCCACCAACAGCCTCCTCGTCGTCGCCGAAGCCGAAGCCATGTCCCGCTTCATGCGCATCATCGACCAGCTCGAAGAGCAGGCCGGGCCGCCGCGCGAACTCCGCATGGTCGAACTCCAGCACGCCCAAGCCGCCGAGATCGTCGCCTTCCTCACCGACCTGATCGAGTCCTCGCGCCCCTTCAGCGCCGGGAATGTCGTCGATCCCGTCATCGAGCCCATCGAGCGCAACAACACCCTGCTCATCGCCGCGCAGCCCGGTCAGCACGCGATCATCGAATCGCTCATCCGCTCCCTCGATGTCCCCTCCGATGCCCAGGCCGGTCCGCTACGCATCCTCCGCCTCCGGACCGCCGAGGCCGGGGGCATCGCCGCCGTCCTCACCGATGCCTTCTCCCAGCGCCCCGCCGAAGAACGCGCCGCCAAGCCCGTCTCGATCCGCGCCGACGCCGCCACCAACACGCTCATCGTCAGCGCCCACCCCGACATGCTCCCCGAGGTCGAGCGACTCGTCTCCGAACTCAACGACGCCCAGTCCTACGACTCCGATGGCCGCGAAATCCGCATCTTCCCTCTCCGAGTCGCCCGCGCCGAACAGCTCGCTCGCACCCTCGACCAGATGTTCCCCGAGCCGCCGATGCCCGTCGATCGCTTCGGCCGCCCCATGCCCAACCTCCGCGAACCCAAGGATGTCGTCGTTCGCGCCGACCAGCAGACCAACTCCATCATCGTCGACGCCCCCGCCAACCGCCTCGCCGGATTCGAGCAGCTCGTCGAGCAGCTCGACCGCACCGAAGTCCGGGGCAACCGCGAACTCCGTACCTACAGCGTCCCCTCCGCCAACCTCGACACCCTCAGCCGCACCCTCCGCAACCTCGCCGAATCCGGTGGCCTCGCCGAAACCGCCAGCGGCGAAACCGGCTTCACCGTCGAAGCCGACCCCGTCTCTCGCACCCTCATCATCTCCGCCGTCCCCGAGGCGTTCGAACGCATCGAGCAGATCATCGACGAGGTCGAAGCCCGCTCCGGTGGCCCCCGCACGCAGCTCAGCTTCTTCAACCTCTCCAAGGCCCGCGCCGATCGGGTGGAACCCACCGTCACCCGCCTCCTGACCGCTCGCCTCGAAGAGCTCCGTCGCGAGCAGGGGCTCTCGCAGGACGCCGTCGCCGGCAGCATCGAAGTCGTCGCCGACCGCGCCACCAACACACTCATCGTCACCGCGCCCGTCGATCTCGTCGACACGGCCCGCGAGATCATCGCCCAGCTCGATTCCGGTGACAGCGCCGTCGGGCGCGATGTCCTGCGCGTCATTTCCCTGCAGTTCGCAGACGCAGCCCAGACCGCCCCGGCCCTCTCCCGCACCCTGGCCAACGCCGATCTCCCTTCCGGAGGCATCGTCGAAGTCACCGCCGCGGGCGGCTCCAACGCCATCATCGTCTCCGGCGCAGAAGCAGACATCGACTACCTCGAAAACATCATCAAGGAGATCGATGTCCCCTCCGGTGACGAGTCCGTCACCGTACGCACCGTGTACCTCAAGAACAACCGCGCCGAACTCGTCGCGCCCGTGGTCGAGCAGCTCCTCGCCTCCGAAAGAATCGACGGCTGGATGCGCATGGAACTGCTCCGGCGCAACCCCCAGGCGCTCGATCAGATCACCGAAGTCCGCGTCGCCGCCGAACCGCGCGTCAACGCCGTCATCGTGACCGCGCCCGCCGCCATCGCCTCGATCGCCGAAGAACTCATCACGCAGCTCGATGTCGCCCCAAGCGAGATCGGCCGCACCGACCGCCTCGTCCGCGTCCTCACCCTCCGCAACGCCGACGCTGCCTCCGTGGCCCAGAACGCCACCCTTCTTTTCGAGGACGACACGCAGGTCTCCACCGTTCCCGCGCCAACCATCCGCGTGGACGCCGCGTCCAACTCCCTCATCGTTCGCGGCAGCGCCGAGCAGATCGCTCAGGTCGAAACCCTCGCCTCCGAACTCGACGGCGCCACCCTCGCCGGAACCCGCGAAATCCGCACTCTCGCCGTTGATCGCTCACGCATCGACGCCCAGGCCCTCGCCGAAACCCTCCGCCGCCTCCTCGCCGAACAGGGCAACGCCGTCGAAGTCATCGACGCCGCCGACCTCCGCAAGCAGGCCCCGGACGCCAACGATCCACAGGGCAACCTCCTCGACGCCCCAACCTGGCAGTACGAACTCGACACGCAGGAACTCAGCCGACGCGGCATCCTGCTCCCCAAGCGCGTCAAGCTCATCATCGGCTACAGCCAGACCACCGTCGCCTTCACCGACCAGACCGAAGACGACTCAGCCCAGACCGAGGCCACGCAGGACGCCGCTCCACCCGCCCTGACCGAAGAGCAGCTCGCCGAGCTCTCCGCCCTTGCACAGGCGATGATGGCCGAATCCCTCGCCACCGCCGACGAAGCCGAGACGATCCGCGCCGAATCCACGGCGAGCGCCAAGCAGCCGGCCGCATCTACCGAAGCCGACCAGGCCGACGCCGCCGACATCACCATCGCCGTTGATCCCGAAACGAACTCGCTGGTGCTCCTCGGCTCTGAACGTGCCACCGCCCGCATCGCCGAACTCGCCGCTCGCATCCAGCGCGAGCTCCCGGCCCAGCCCGGACGCATCCGCATCATCAAGCTTGACCCCGCCGCCGATGCCCAGGCGATCGCCGGCATCATCAACGCTTCCGTGCGTCAGATTGGCCAGCTCGCCGACGACAACCCCGGCGGCCTCACCGGGCGCGTCGCCGTCATCGCCGATCGCGAAAGCTCCTCGCTGATCCTGAGCTCCAACGACACCGACTTCAGAACCATCTCCAGCATCATCGGCGCGGTCTCCTCGCCCGGTGCCTCCACCGACATCGGGGTCAAGGTCTACCGCCTCTCCAATGTCCGCGCCGAGCGCGTGGTCGAGGCCATCCAGGACCTCATGTCCGAGCAGCCCAGAGGCCGACAGGCCCAGCGTCTGCGCAGCGGCCAGGAAATCTCGCTCACCCTCGTCGAGGGCGATGCCGGCGACACCACCGAAATCTCCTTCGGCTCCGTCAAGGCCTCCCTCGGCCCATCCGGCGAGTCCGTCATCGTCTCCGGCCCCGTCGAAGCGATCCCCTTCATCGATCGCTTCGTTTCCATGCTCGACCAGAACCCCGTGACCGACAGCGGGCTCATTCGCGTCTACGAACTCACCAACGCTCAGGCCGGCGATGTCCAGCGCACCCTCCAACGCACCTTTGATTCCTTCCGGCGCGAACTCACCCAGAACTCCGTATCCCGTGCTGTCTTCGAGGCCGACGATCGAACCAACACCATCATCGTGACCGCCTCCTCCGAGCAGCACGAGCAGGTCCAGAGTCTCCTCGCGCAGCTCGATACCTCGATCGAAGACAACGCCTTCCCCGTCACATTCCTCCCCGTCGAGTCCGTAGCGCCGCGCACCGTCGAGCGCATCGTCAGCGACATCGTCATCGGGCGCGATCCAGCGCGTCGCGATCGGATCAGCATCACCGCCGACGACGCGCTCAACATGCTCATAGTCCGAGCTCCCGAGGAAGATGTCGAGCAGATCCGCGCCCTCCTCGCCGAGGTCGATCGCCCCGAGGCATCCGAACTGCCGATCCGGACCGTGCAGCTCGATCGCGCCGACGCCGAGTCCGTCGCCCAGTCCGTGCAGCGTTTCCTCGACGACCGTGCCCGCACCTCCACCCGCCCCGGCCAGCGTCGGGTCGAGCGCCGCGTATCGGTCGTGGGCGATCGCCAGTCCGGCACGCTGCTCGTCGCCGCCTCCGACGCCGACTTCGAACAGATCGAGTCCATCGTTCGCTCGCTCGACAGCAACGCCGCCGCCAACGCGCCCGAGTTCCGCATCCTCCAACTCGAAAACGCCAAGGTCGGCGACATCTTCGACAGCGTCGAGTCGCTCGCCTTCGAACTGCAGTGGCAGAGCGATCGCGCCGGGCGCGACGCGGACTCCATCACCGTCCAGAGCGACCGACGCTCCAACTCCATTCTGCTCTTCGGTTCCGGCGATTCGTTCGACGCCATCGAATCCATCGTTCGCGCCCTCGATTCAGCGACCGCCGAAACCGGACAGACCGTCGCCAAGGTCTTCCGCGTCGAAAACGCCGACATCCAGCTCGTCCGGTCCACCCTCGAGCAGACCCTCAACGATCCCAACGCTGCGCAGCGGTGGTGGGAGCCCGCCGACCCGAACCAGCTCCGCTTCGAGGTCGATTCGCGCAGCCGCGCCATCGTCGTCATCGGCCCGGAGGATCGCGTCACCGAGGCTGGGCAGTTCATCGCCCGCCTCGACGAACAGGTCGGCGGTGCCGGCCAGGAAACCCAGACGCTCACCCTCTCCTTCGCCGACTCCGAGTCCGTCGCCGATTCGCTCAACCGCTTCTTCACCGCTCGCGCCCGCCTCGCCGGAACCCGCGACGCCAGCATCACCGCCATCGGCTCGCGCAACGGCTCCGCCGTCATCGTCACCGGCTCAGCCGCCGATTTGCCCCTCGCCGCCGACATCGCCGCCAGGCTCGACCAGCCCGATGTCAACGACGATCACCGCATCGAGGTCTACGCCCTCGCCAACGGCGAAGCCCAGGACATCAGCCGCGCTATCAGCCAGCTCTTCCCGCGATCCCGAACCTCCGGACGCATGCCCGTCAACGCGTCGCCCGACATCCGCACCAACTCCATCATCGTTTCCGCCCCTGCCGAGTTGCTCCCGCAGGTCGAAGGCCTGATCAACCAGCTCGATTCCGAGCCCGCCGGTGAAGTCGTCCAGCTCAAGACCTTCTCGCTCGAGTCGGCCCGAGCCCGCGATGTCGCCCAGACCATCACCGCGACGCTCGGCCTGACCGACCGTGTCGCGAGCCGCAGCCGCGAACGCCAGGGCGACGCCAAGCGCTTCCTCGACGCCGACGGCAACCCCATCGTCGTCCGCGCCACCGTCACCCCCGACGAGCGTTCCAACACCCTGCTCGTCACCGCAGACGAAAAGTCCATGCGGGTCATCGCCGACCTCATCGGCACCCTCGACGAACAGCCCGCCGTCAGCTCGATCGAGTACCGCATCGTCAAACTCAGCAACGCGCTCTCGACCGATGTCTCGATCGCCCTCAACCGCCTCGCCAGTTCCCTCCCCCGCGCCGCCGGTGTGCCATCGCCCACCATCACCAGCTCGCGCCGGGACAACACCCTTGTCATCTCCGCCACCGCCGATCAGCTCGTCGAGCTCGAGAAACTCATCGAGCAACTCGACATCAAGCCGGAAACCGATCGCGTCACCGAATTCGTCGCCCTCGAGTTCGCCGACGCCGCCCAGGTCCGCGAGGCCCTCTCGGTCTTCTACGGCACCTTCGCCTCCGCCGCCGACACGCCCGAGGCCCGTAATGTTTCCATCACCGCCGATCCGACCACCAACTCGCTGGTGATCTCCGCCGCGGAAACCGAGTGGGAAGGCATCCGCGAACTCATCACCAAGCTCGACTCCGAGGAGTACGACTCCTCGCGTCGCCTCGAAGTCATCGCCCTCAGCCACGCCGACGCCGCGTCCGTCGCCGCCGCGGTGCAAGCCGCCTTCGATGCGCCGCTCCGGGCCGAACTCGACCGCGAACGCCAGCGCGCCGCCGCCAACCGAGGCCGCAACAACCAGTCCAACTTCGGCGACATGTCCTTTGAAGCGCCCTCGCTGCTGATCAACACCGAAGAAGTCGTCAGCGTCAGCGCCGAACCGCTCACCAACAGCCTCGTCGTCTCCGCAGGCAAGCGCGACCTCGAGCGCATCCGCCAGATCGTCGAGCAGATTGATGTCCCCGAATACTCCAAACTCCCCGAGCCGCGCATCATCGCGCTCGACAGCGGCAAGGCCGAGGACATCGCCCAGTCCCTCCGCTCGCTCTTCGATACTGCCACCAACCAGCGGGGCCGCAACAACGCCCGGCGTGGCATCACCATCCTCGGCGACGCCCGCTCCAACTCCCTGATCGTCCGCGCCAGCGACGAGGAATACGAGCAGATCAAGACCCTCGCCCAGTCCCTGCAGGACCAGGGCGACGACGCCCGAACGACCGCCCGCGTGCTCCCGGTCTACCGCCAGCCCGCCTCCCGCCTCGCCCAGACCATCCAGGCCACCTTCACCCCGACCGCGCAGCGCGACGGCGAAACCCTCAGCGTGCAGGTCGACCGCCAGTCCAACGCCCTCATCATCGCCTCCACCAAGCGCCTCTACGACGAGATCGCCGCCGTCGTCCGCGAGATCGACGGACCCGCTCCCGATGACGACCCAGACGGCGCCGCGGCACCCCTCCAGGGTCTGCCCGGTCAGGACCTCGCCATCATCGATCTGGACAACATCAGCCCCGCCGAAGCCGTCGCGCTGCTCAACAGCCTCGGCATCACCCGCCCCCAGAACCTCGACCAGCCTGGCCTCGTTTCCGAGCAGGTCACCGCTGTGGTCCTCAACAACCGCAAGGCCATCGCCATCCTCGCGGGACAGGCCGACCTCGCCACCGTGCGCGGCCTCGTGGAGTCCATCGACCGCGAGCCGCTCGGCGCCGAACAGCGCGTCGCCATCGTCCCCCTCAAGACCGCGACCGCCGCACGCGTGATCGCCTCCCTCGAGCGCCTGCTCAACCCCAGTTCCTCCGACGCTCAGACCCAACTCGCCCGCTCGCTCACCGAACAGGTCCGCCGCCTCAGCGTCGCCGGAGAACGCGTCGGCGACAACGACCTGAACATCGATCTCAGCGTGCCGACCCGCGTCGAAGCTGAGGAACAGTCCAACGCCGTCATCATCGCGACCGCTCCGGAAAACCTCGGCGCCATCACCGAGCTCGTCCGCATGCTCGACCGCCTGCCCGAAGGCGACGCGGTCGTCATCCGCATCTTCCACCTCTCCAACTCTTCAGCCGCGCGACTCAGCGGCGTCCTCGAAGACCTGTTCAGCCAAGGCGAAGCGCTCCAGCGTGCCCCCGGCAGTTCGGTCGCCGGCCTCCCGACCACCGAGACCGGCCGCGCCCTCGCCGGTGAGATCGCCGTCACCATCGATGACCGAACCAACGCGCTCATCGTCGCCGGACGAGAAGAAGTCGTCGCTCTCGCCGAGGTGCTGATCTCTGAACTGGATTCCTCGGAAACCGCCGACTGGATCGAACCGCGCCTGATCACCCTGCGCCACGCCGACGCCGCCCGCGTCGCCCAGACCGTCAACAGCGTGCTGATCGACGGCATCGGTGATGCCCCAGCCGAACTCGCCCTCCAGCGTCAGGTCGGGCGTCTGCGGATCGCCCGCGAACGCGAAGGTCAGGGCCGTTCGGTTACCCCGAATGCCTTCCTCGAATCGCAGATCTTCGCCCCGCTCTCGAGCCTCACCGTGCTCGCCGAAGAACAGCTCAACGCCATCATCGCCGTCGGCTCGACCGCCAATGTTGAGATCGTCGCCGAACTGGTGAAGCAGCTCGATGTCGAGGCGGCGTCCCGCGACGCCCTTGTGCGCGTCTACCCGCTCCGCTTCGCCGCCGCCGACCGCATCTCCGGCGTGCTGCAGCAGCTCTTCCAAGATCAGGTCCGCAACGAGAACATGCGCGAGGAAGATCGCCTCACCGTCCAGGCCGATTCGCGCACCAACTCCCTGATCATGGCGACCAGCCCGCGCAGCTTCGCGATCATCGAGAACCTGCTCAAAACCCTCGATTCCTCGGACATCAACCCGACCGTGGGCATCACCGTCATCTCCGCAGGCAACAACGACGCCCGCCAGCTCGCGCCGCGCATCCAGCAGATCATGCGCGATCGACTCGAGGCCAACACCTCCGGGCGTCCCTCGGACCGCGATGTGGTGTCCATCCAGCCCAACGAGGCCAACAACTCGCTCATCGTCGCCGCGAGCGATGAGAACCTCGTGGTCATCCGCGAACTGATCACCCTGCTCAACTCCGACGAGGCCTCGCTCTCGGGCGGCTTCGAGGTCTTCACGCTCGTCTCCGCGACCGCCGACGAGATGGTCGACCTGCTCAACGAGCTCTATGTGCGGGAGACCAATCGGACCCGTGGCACGGGAGCCATCCAGATCCGCGCCGACTCCCGCCTGAACGCGATCGTCGCCAACGGCAACGCCGCCGACATCGCCGAGATCCGCCAGCTCATCCAGCGGCTCGATCGCCAGACGCCGACCGCGGTGCGCGACATCAAGATCATCGCGCTCAAGTCCTCCAACGCGCTCGAGATGGTGAACCTGCTCAACAACATCCTGAGCGGTCGCAGCATCGCCAGCGGCAACCAGTCCTCCCGTCAGGGCACGATCCTCCGGTTCGCCAACCGCCTCACCGAGGAGCAGATCACGGATCAGACCGGTCGCCAGCCGACCGAGGCCCAGGTCTCCTCCGCCATCCGGGAGCAGGTCTCCATCCAGCCCGACCTCCGTTCCAACTCGGTCGTCGTGAGCGCCCCGCCCCAGATGATGCTGCTCATCGAGTCGCTCATCGAGGACCTCGACTCCTCCGCCGAAGGCCTTCGCCAGTTCAAGATGTTCACGCTCGTCAACGCCGATGCTTCGGCGATGCGTGAACTGCTCGGTGATCTCTTCTCGCTCCGTCAGCAGGGCAACCTCTTCGTGCTCGTGCCCACGAGCGCGCCCTCGACCGTGGAAACCGGCGACGAAGAGACGCCCGCGGGCACCAACGATTTCGGCAGCGACCTCACCTTCTCCACCGTCCCCGACGAGCGGCAGCAGCTGCTGATCGGTGTCGATGCCCGCACCAACTCTCTGCTCGTCTCCGGCAGCGAGATCTACCTCGAGCGCGTTGAGGAGATCATCGAACGCCTCGATAAGCTCGTCGGCACCGAGCGCGAGCAGATCGCCTACGAGCTCAAGAACGCCCGCGTCGAGGATGTCTCGGTCGCCCTCCAGCAGTTCATCGATCAGGAGCAGGCCCGCATCACCCGCACCCTCGGTCCGGATCGGTCCGAATCGATCGTCCGCCAGCTCGAGCGTGAGGTCAGTGTGGTCGGCGTGCCCGGCTCCTCGCGTCTGATCATCTCAGCCTCTCCTCGCTACATCGACAAGGTCAAGTCCCTCGTCAACGAACTCGACCGTGCCCCGGCCCAGGTGCTGATCCAGGTTCTGCTCGCCGAAGTCACGCTCGACGACGAGAAGACCTGGGGTGTGGACCTTGGCGTCGGCCCGTTCGGTGGCGATCAGGTCACCGGCGGCCTCACCGCTGTGGGCGTTGGCGTCCAGACCGCGATCGGTGTGCCCAACCTCGCGGTCGCGAGTCTCGACTTTGACCTGCTCATCCGCGCTCTGGAAGTGCAGGGACGCCTCGAAGTCCTCTCCCGCCCGCAGATCCTCGTCAACGACAACGAGCAGGCGTTCATCTCGGTCGGTGAAGAGATTCGAGTCGTCACCTCCTCGAGCCGCACGGACAACGGCAACCTGAACGCGAGCGTCGAGCCCCGCGATGTCGGTGTCATCCTTGATGTCACTCCTTCGATCAGCCCCGATGGCTACGTGCGCCTCGACATCACGCCCGAGATCTCACAGCTCACCACCCGGACCATCCAGATCTCTGAAGACTTCGCGGCACCGATCATCTCTCAGCGTCGCGCCGACACCACCGTGACCGTACGCAACGGCGAGACCATCGTCATCGGTGGGCTCATCCAGAACCTGCTGGACACCCGCAAGTCCAAGGTGCCGCTGCTCGCGGAAATCCCTCTGGTCGGTGAGATCTTCAAGACCGAACGGACCAGCACGACCAAGACCGAACTGCTCATTATTCTTACGCCTCGCATCATCACGAACGACACCGACCTGCTGGAGTTCAGTTACGAAGAGATCGATCGCCTGTCGCTTCCGGACGAGACAAAACTCAAGCTCCGGCGCAACGACATCAGCTCAGACCTGAGCCTGCAGTCCATGGCTGGGGAAGGTCCCTCGAACGATTCACGGCAGAACCCGGATGAACCGGTGCAGCGTCAGCCTGCACAGCGCGGCACGGAGCCAGATGGGTTCGAACTGCCATTGTGAATACGCCACGCCGACCGACTACTGCATTTGCCCTGGGCGCTTCCGTGATGATGATCGCCGGACTGTCGGGTTGTGTGGCCGATGGCCCGCAACCGCCGCCCCGCCCCGAGCCGCGTGAGGTGCAGATCCCCACCGGCCTGGAGGTGCACAGGCTCGTCATCGCGGCGGATCAGTATCCGGTCGATATCGATAGCAACGGGTTTGTGGACACCTTCAATGTGTATGTGTTCCTGTTCCCCCGCCCGGACCAGTTCGATCTGCCCATCTTCGCCGATGGCAGCATGACCTTTGAGTTGCTCGATGAGCGCGAGCAGCCGGTCGTGGAGTGGAAGTTCACGGAGCAGCAGGTTCGCCAGGCGCGGACGCGCCCGCTCCCGGGGCCGAGCCACCAGTTTCAGTTGAGTCTGATCGAGGGAGCGGGCACCGATCGCTTCCGTGCCTCTCGCACGCAGCTGCGGGTGACTTTCACCCCGCTTGACGGTGAGCCCGTGGTCGCCAACGGCAGACCGACGGTGGCGATCGGACCGACGGCCGACAGCCGCAGCGGTCGCTGAATCAGGCGTAGGCTCTATTCGTTCTGTGGGCAAAAACGAAAACGGCTCCCGGTTGGGAGCCGCGTCGTGAAGCGGACGGGGCGGGATTCGAACCCGCGGTACATCTTTCGATATACGCCGCTTTAGCAAAGCGGTGCCTTCAGCCGCTCGGCCACCCGTCCGGCAAGAGGCGTATCGTCTGCGAAGGGGGGCCTCTCGTCAACTCGATTTGGGTCCGAAAATGCCCGCATCCGGAGATCGTTCGAGATGACGCGATCTGCGGGTTCTTCCGGGTGTCGATTTGCTGCGGATCGCCCACGATCAGGCGGTATATTTGAGGCGGAGGATATGTGTCTTGAGGGAACCCAGGCCCGACCAAGCAGACTCGTCGCCACAGGGCTTGCCCGAGGGTGCGACGGGTTCCGAGACCGACTCGGCGGGGTTTGGCTTGCACGGGTCTGACCAGTTGCTCGCGCTGGTGTACGAGGAACTGCGGTCGCTGGCCCGGGCACGGATGCGCGAGATCCCGCCGGGGCAGACGCTTCAACCGACGGCCCTGGTTCACGAGGTCTGGGTGCGGATCGAGGGCAAGCGTCCCGAGGGCTGGGCCAGCCGGGCGGAGTTTTTCTACGCCGCGGCCCGGGCCATGCGAGACATTCTGGTTGAAGATGCGAGGCGGAAAGGGTCGCTGAAGCGGGGCGGTGACCGCCGGCGGATTGTTCTTGATCCCGGGTCTGATCTGGCCATCGAGCCCCCGAGCGAGGATGTGGTCGCGCTCGATGAGGCGATCTCTGTGCTGGCTCGAGACTACCCGGATGCCGCGCGGGTGGTCAGCCTGCGGTACTTCGCAGGATTGACGGTGGACGAGGTCGCCGAGGTGATGCAGATCAGCGGTTCCTCGGTGGAGCGAGCGTGGCGCTTTGCCCGGGCGTGGCTGCGGGCGAGGTTGACCGTGCCGGAAGGGGATTCGGGTACGGAGGGTGCAGAGCGTGACTGAAGCGGATGCCGCGGTCTTCGAGTTGTTCGGTCGGGCTTTGGAAGAGAGCCCGACGGATCTGACGGCGTGGCTGGATCGTCACGGTGTGGATGCGGAGCAGCGCCGGCAAGTGCGTCTGCTGCTGGAGCACGATCGGGAAGCGTCTTCGGATGCTGGCTTTCTGAGAAGTCCGGTGTTGCGCCCTGGCATGGACGAGCCGATGCCCGCGCCGGAGCGGATCGGTGCGTTTCGGATCGTGCGTGAGATCGGTCGGGGCGGGATGGGGACGGTGTACGAAGCGGTTCAGGACCGGCCTTCGCGGACCGTGGCGCTCAAGATGATCCGGCCGGAGTATTCCTCGGCGGCGGTGCTCAAACGGTTCGAGCTGGAAGCCGAGGTGCTGGGGCGGCTGGATCATCCGGGCATCGCGCACATCTACGAGGCGGGCGTGGCGAGCCGTGAGGAGTCGCCGGTGTGGGGTGGGTACCCGTGGTTCGCCATGGAGTATGTACGCGGCGAGCGGCTCGATGTATGGGCGGTTCGCTCGAAACCCACCATCCGGGAGCGGCTCGAGGTGCTCGCGAAGATCGCGGACGCGCTGCATCACGCGCACCAGAAGGGCGTGATCCACCGCGATATCAAGCCCGCAAACATTGTGGTTTCGGAGGACGGCGCTCCGAAGCTGCTGGACTTCGGGATCGCGCGGGTGGTCGATGAGGCCGGCCCGACGCTGATGCATACGGGGACGGGACGCCTGATCGGAACGATCGCGTACATGAGCCCTGAGCAAGTCGAGGGACGCACTGAGGACCTCGATGTGCGCACCGATGTGTACTCCCTGGGTGTGGTCGCGTACGAGATGCTGACCGGTCGCCTGCCGTACGACACCACCGAACGGTCGCTACCTTCCGCAGCGCGGGCGATCGTGGAGCAGTCGCCCGAGCGTCCGGGGCAGATCCTGTCTGGTCTGCGCGGCGATGTGGAAACCGTGGTACTGGCGGCGATGAGCAAGGACCGGCAGCGACGGTACCAATCCATGTCGGAGTTTGCATCGGACCTTCGTCGGCTGCTCAACGCACAGCCGATCGCGGCTCGGTCGCCCTCGACGATGTATCAGTTGAAGTGCCTTGCTCGGCGGAACCGCCCTCTGGTCGCTGTTGGCGCTGTCGGTGCGGCGGCGGTGCTTGCCGCCTTGGTGACCGTGTCGATCTTCGCCTACCGCCTGGACCGCGCGAACGACGAACTGGACCTACGGGTTCGGATTGCTGAACGGGAAACACAACAGCAGCGAGCTGTGACTGGATTTCTGGAGCGAACCCTGACGGCCGCAGACCCGTTCGCGGATAGCGCGGAATCGCCCGAACTGACGGTTGGTCAGTTGCTGGATCGGGCCGAGCCGTGGCTCGCGACATCGTTTCAGGAGTCTCCGGTCGCGGAAGCTGCTGCTCGAGCCATCGTCGGGCGATCGCACAAGGGTCTGGGCGATTTCGTCGAAGCAGAGCGCCAGTATCGCTTGGCGATCGAGCGTCTCGGTGATGCCGGGGCAGAGGATATCCGCGAGGAGGACACCGCCAGGCGTGCAGCGCTGCTCGCGGAGCACGCGGTGGCGCTCAGTTACCTCGACCGTACTGAGGAGGCCCTCGCGCGCGTGGCGGATTCGCAGCGGGTCGCGTCTGCGCTGGATGCTCCCACGGCGCGCGACGAAGCGGCGCGCCTCGGCAACATCGGGTGGGTTCTGCGCGAAGCGGGGGAGGACGAACAGGCGCGGACGATCATGGAGAAAGCGATCGAGGCGGCGCAGGAAGCCGGCGATGTGGCGGATCAGAACCGGGCGTTCACGCTCGCGAACTTGGGAGGCCTGCTCACCGACCAGGGCGAGTACGCCTCGGCGGTGGAACGCTTCGAGGAAGCCCTCGGACTCGTCGAGGCCTTATTCGGAGCGGACCACCCGTACCTGTTCGCGCTGCAGAACAACATCGGTCGCCTGCGCTTGGAGATGGGCGATTTGGAAGAGGCGAGACGGGCGTTCGAAGGGGCGGCAGAGCACCTGGCTCGTACGGTCGGCGAGCATCACTTCCGGACGCTAACGGCGCTCAACAACCTCGCGTATGTGCTCCACGAAGCGGGGGATCTGGAAGGTGCGGTGTCGGTCTATGAGCGTGCGCTGGCGGGGACGAGGGAGGCATATGGCATCGAGCACAGCGAGTATTTGGGAACGCTGCGGAATTACGCGTTTCTGCTTTGGGACGCGGAGCGGTACGGTGAGAGCGCGCAGCACTGGCTGTTTCTGGCTGACCAGTTCCGTGCGCACGAGGCGGACGGTGAGGGCCTCGGCGCGATGTACGAGGTGTACGGTAGGGCCCTGCGGGTGATGGATTCGCCCGGGCCGGAGACGGTGGGGGCCATGCTCGGGGCGTTTGAGCGGTTGACGGGCGTGCTGGAGGTGTCGGATCAGATGCTCCAAAGCGGGCTGCGACAAGTGGTTGCGGCGCTGGAGCACGCCGGTCGGGCGGATCTGGCTGTCGAGTATCGGGAACGCTGGAAAGCACCCGGCTAAAAAAGTTTTGATTTTCTGAAGGGATTTGAGCAGCGATTTCGGCCTGTTGTTCGGAGACAAACCACCGAACCAAGGGAGGCCGGACATGTGCCGCATTCATGCAGGAATACTCGTTGCAACTGGACTCGTGGGAGGCTTGGGAGCTACCAAACCGGTTTTCTCGCAAACGATCACCGATGTTGCGTCTGTGAACGAGAGCAGCGGTGATCCGGTCCAGAGCGGGCGGGAGTTCCATACCGAGTCTGAACTATCCGAGGTGACGGATGGGCCGCTGAGGTCATCGTTCATGCACGGATGTCATTCCTGAACAGCAACATCGGTACCGGTGGGTTGGCGCTGGTCAACAAGCGGAATGTCATCTTCGAGCTTTCGTTTACCGTCGAGGATCCGGGCGAGCACGGGTTCCTGCTTCGTATCGACGAACTCATGAAGGGGATATCGAGCATCACGCTGGCGTCTACGGCGGGTGGAACGGCGATTGCAACGGGACTGGGCTGTCTCGCGGAGTACGACGACTCGACCGACGCGCTGGAGACCTACAGTCTGATCGGAAGTTTCGTCGGTACCGGGACATCCCCTGTGCAGACCGCAGATGTGGGGACCGTCAGTGCGCTTCAGGAACGCTCAAACACCGCCGACCTCGGTCCTTACTACGGGACAACGAGCTTTGTGCTTCGGTTCAATTCGCTCTTCACTCCCACAACGAATGTGGTCTTTCCGAATAACGGAACCGGGAGCGGATTTGTGATGTACGGGTACGGCGAGGTGCCCCCGGGCTTTGACGAGGTAGAAGCCGCTGATCTGGGACATTTCCTGACGATTACGGCTGCGTTCAACACGCCGTGCAGCGGCGATGTGAATGGTGACGACATGGTGAACCTGCAAGACCTGAATCTGGTGCTCGCGAACTTCGGGGCGAACTCTCTTGACGGGGATGCGAACCTAGACGGTGAGGTTGACCTGAGCGACCTCAACACGGTGCTTGCCGCATTCGGGACCAACTGCGGCTGAGAATGAACATCAATATTACGAACACTGTGAAAGGCCCATTCACATGAGATCCCTCATCACTTCCGTTGTTGCGTCAGTTGCTTGCTTGGTCGTTGCCCAGCCCATCGCCGTGGCCGATGTTTGTGGCCCAGTTTGGTCGGCCCTAGGAACCGGCCCGGGGGAAATTGTCCTCGATTTCGAGATCTTTGATGATGGGACGGGTCCGGCGCTTTTTGCCTGTGGCAACTTCATACAGACCGATGGATTTTTTGTGCACCGTGTCGTCAAGTGGGATGGTGAGCAATGGGTACAGGTCGGTCCGGACCTGGGAGCTTCGGTAAGGGCTCTCGAGGTCTTTGATGACGGAACAGGCTCCGCCCTGTACGCCGGAGGCTCATTCGTCGAAGTCGGCGGGGTCTCGGTCGACTCCATCGCGAAGTGGGACGGTCAGTCGTGGACGCCCGTCGGGACCGGTTTGAACGACGGCGTTTGGGACCTTCACGTGTTCGACGATGGGTCCGGTCCGGCGCTGTACGCCGGGGGCAGATTCACCCAGGCGGGGTCGACAGCGGCCAGCCGCGTGGCACGCTGGGACGGCGTTTCGTGGTCGGCTCTTGCCGATGGTGTGGAGGCCTGCGTCTCGCCGAACGGCAGTTGCGTTACCTTCGTCAATGACCTCGCGACATTCGATGACGGGTCCGGTCCGAGCCTGATCGTCGGTGGCTGGTTCGGTCTGGCCGGTGGGTTGGAGGCGAACAACATCGCGAAGTGGGACGGTGCGTCCTGGTCTGCACTCGGCGACGGCTCGGAGGGGGCTGTGGAAGGAATCGCGGTGTTCGACGACGGGACGGGCCCCGCGATCTACGCCGGGGGCACATTCCTGACGAGCGACGGTGTTGCCGCTGCCAATGGCATCGGTCGTTGGACGGGAACATCGTGGGTTGCGCTCGACGAGGGGATGGCTGGACCGATCTACGATCTGACAGTGTTCGATGACGGAACGGGCCCGGCGATCTACATCGTTGGTTTCTTCACGCAACAAATCGGTGGTAGCGATCCGGTGAATCGGATCGCCAAGTGGAACGGCGAGACCTGGGAGCCGCTCGGCTTGGGGACAGACGGCCCGATCTATGCGGTGATGAGCCACAATGAATCGCTGTATGTCGGCGGGGATTTCAGCACCGCCGACGATCTTCCCGCCGAATCGGTGGCCGTGTACCGGAACTCGCTCGGGATCTGGTCTGGTGTCGGGCTAGGGACTGACGATGCGATCCGGGTCTTCACGAAGGCCGACCTCGGAGCGGGCGAAACGCTGTTCATCGGGGGCGATTTCTCGACGATCTTCGGGCAGGACATTCGAGGCATCGCGAGTTTTGATGGCTCGCAGGTTTCACCACTTGGCTCGGGCATCGGAGGGTCGGGCTCGTCGGTCCACGCCGCGGTGCTCCACGATGACGGCACGGGACCGGCACTGTACGTGAGTGGCACTTTTACCGAAGTGAACGGTGGGCCCGGGAACTTTGTGGCTCGCTGGGACGGTTCGCAGTGGTCATCGCTCGGCGAGGGTACGAACGCGACGGTCTTTGCGCTCGCGTCGGTCGATCACGGCGACGGGCCTGTGCTCTACGCCGGTGGTCAGTTCACGCAGGCGGGCGGCCAGACCGCCAACCGCATCGCACGATGGAACGGCAGCGACTGGGAAGCGGTCGATGGGGGCGTGAACGGCAATGTTCGCGCGCTCGTCGCTGCCGGATCGAATCTTGTGGCGGGAGGCGACTTCACCAACGCCGGCGGCAACGGGATCGTTGGGGGCATCGACGCGAACCACATCGCGCGATTCAACGGGACGTCGTGGTTCCGGTTCGGCAATGGAACCAACGGCCCGGTGCACTCGCTGCTCTACCGTTCAGAAGATACGGCAGCAACGCTGTTTGTCGGCGGCTTCTTCGATACCGCCGGCTCCGTCCCCGCGAACCGTATCGCTCGGTGGTCCAATCAGAATTGGGGAGCGCTCGGCGACGGGTTCGACAACGGCATTGTCCAAGGCTTGGCCCTGCTCGATCTCGGCACCGACTTCGGGAGCGGCCCGGCGCTCACACCCGTCGCCATGGGGAGTTTCACACTCTCCAACGGTCGGGTGGTCAACCACATCGCGCGTTGGGACGGAAACGAATGGCGTGCGTTCCGTCAGGGCGGGACCGATCGGGTAGGCGTGACCCCAGGTTCGCCTGCCCTAGCGGCGACTGACTTCGGCGAGGCCGGGCGGATGATCGTCGGCGGCGAATTCACCGACGCGGCTGGTGCCGACGCGAACCGGATCGCGCGATGGAAAGTCTGTGCCGATCTGAGCATTCCGTGCCCCGGTGATACGAATGGTGACGGTGATATCGATCTCGCGGACCTCAATGCTGTGCTCGCGAACTTCGGACAGGCGTCTGATGACGGCGATACGAACGGC
>CAZIXS010000051.1:0-19334 GCA_964543335.1 uncultured Phycisphaeraceae bacterium
TCGATTTTCGTGGTCATGCGGGGAGTATGCGCATGGTTTTTGTTTGGGTCAAGGGGAATGTTTGGGAAAAAGAAGGGTTTATGTGGGAAAAGGTCAGTATCTGGGGAATTGGGCGGTACCATGTCCGCTCAGACTGATCTGTAACCCCCATTGAGGAGTCCACGATGGACCTGATTGATCGCCTGCGTGACCTTGCGCACGGGTTCAACCCCAACTTGAACGGCTCGGGACAGAAGAGGCGACCAAGACCGCACTGGTGCTCCCGTTCCTCAACGCACTGGGCTTTGATGTGTTCAACCCGCTCGAAGTGGTGCCTGAGTTCACGGCTGATGTGGGGATCAAGAAGGGTGAGAAAGTTGATTACGCCCTGATGATTGGCGGCAAACCCGCGTTGCTCATCGAGGCGAAACACTGCGGGACCGATCTGGACAAGGCGCACGCTTCGCAGTTGTACCGATACTTCTCCGTGACGCCTGCGAAGATCGGCATACTCACCAATGGAACGGAGTATCGGTTTTACTCCGATCTTGAAGAACCCAACAAGATGGATTCCCGTGCGTTCTTCGAGTTCGACCTGCTCGACCTTGAAGAGCGACATGTCGAAGTGTTGAAGCAATTCCGCCGCGATCACTACGACGCGGAGAAGGTGCTGTCGAATGCGAACGATCTGAAGTACCGGCGTGGGATCAAGCGACTGTTCAATGAGGAGTGGGCGAACCCGTCGGAGGACTTTGTACGCGTGTTTGCGTCGCGCATCTATGACGGGCGCATGACTCAGGGCGCCAAGGAGCAGTTCTCGGCGATCGTGAAGACAGCGTTTCATGAGTTCGTGCAGGACAGGGTTGCCCAGCGTTTGCAGATGGCGCTTGAGCGATCCAAAGAAGAAGTTGCAGAAGAGGGCGAAGATCAGCTGGAAGCAGCGGCGTTGGACGACAAATCGGTCGAAACCACTGAACTCGAGATGGAGGGCTTCCACATCGTCCGCGCGATCGTCGCGGAGGTGGTGCCTCTGGATCGGGTCTTCATTCGCGACACGATGAGTTACTGCGGCGTGCTGCTGGATGACAACAACCGGAAACCCATTTGCCGTTTGCACTTCAACGGCAAGAAGCTTGCGTTCAGCACCTTCGATGACAAGAAAACCGAGACTCGCCATAGCATCGAGCGGACATCAGATATCTACAAGCACGCGAAGGCGTTGCGGGATGTGGTGAAGCATTACGATTCGGGTTCTTGAGGGTCGCGGGGCCAATCGCTGGTTAGAGGAAAGCGAGTTGCGGTATGGCCGACGAATCAAGAAAGAACGGCGTGCACCTCGGTTGCTCGAACCCCACGCCCTTTCCGATCTGGCCGATCGTGATCGGCGTGTTCTGCCTCCTGGCGATGCTGCCAATCGCCAACTTCATGCTGCACGCGCTGTGGATGTCGGGGCATCCGGTCGAGGGGGTTGGCGCCGCCGGGGAGGCGTGGGGGCGTCGGGCGGATGTGTGGTTCGGGGTGTTGGTGGTGCTGGTGGCGGGGCTCGGGTGGAGTGTGTGGCGGGTGGTGAAGTGGCGTCGGAGCATGCTCAAACGAGTTTGAGCATGGCACACGGGTCGGCGGGGCCATCCGCTTCGCTCCTGACCCCGGCACCCAGGGGGGAGATTTGCTCGGTTGGTGGCATGTTCTTGCCGGATGCTTGGGACCCATCGCTTGCGCGATGGGGTTCTAAATCTTTGCGGGTTTGTGGTGGGGGGGCGGGGTTCGCGCGAGGGGGGGTGTGATTGGAGCCCAACGGCGCGAGCCGTGGGTGGCATATTCCGGGGAGGGCATGGAGTCGGCGAGGTGGGGGGCTTGGTTTAGAGGTGGTTGGGTGCTCGAGGGTCGGGAGGTTCGGGCCGCCCCCTCATCCGTCATCCGACCTTCGGTCGGCTGCCACCTTCTCCCTCGAGGGGAGAAGGAGAGAGGGACCCATCGCTTGCGCGATTGGGCTTTAAACCCGATGGCTTCCAATTGGTCGGGAGGTTTGACCGCCCCCTCATCCGTCCGCTTCGCGTCCACCTTCGCCCGCGAGGAGAGAAGGAGGGGGGGAGGGAGCCCGTGGGCTTCGCTGCGCGAAGACCACGCCACCCAACGAAGACGCCCCTGAAGAGAGCATGCTCAAACGAGTTTGAGCATGCCACACGGGCGAATCCGCTACTATGCGGGTATGTTCAAGATTGCCTTCAGCACGGTCGCGTGTCCGGATTGGTCTCTTCGTGAGGTGGCCCGCAAGGCCGCGTCGTGGGAGTTTGACGGGGTGGAGCTTCGCAGCTTTGGCGAGGGTTCGACCCAGTTCGCCTGTGACCCCGGGCTGACGGATTCGGCGAAGGTGCGGGGGATTTTCCGCAACGCGGGGGTGGACATCGCGGGGATCGCGACGGGCGTGAAGTTCGACCAGGCTATTTTCCCGCCGGTGATGGGGAATATCCTGCTGTCCCAGCGCGAGGCGGGGGTCGCGGAGGGGCGGCACTTCGTGGACATCGCCCAGGGCATCGGCACGCGGTATGTGCGGACCTTCGGGTTCGAGATCCCCAAATTCCCTCCCGGGCAGAACCGCGGCGGGACGCTGAACCGGATCGCGGCGCGGCTGGCGAAGGTGTGCGACCACGCGCGGTACCGCGACTGCTATGTGATGATCGAGAACGGCGGGAACTTCGCGACGGCGGAGGACCTGGCGGAGATCATCGCGAAGGTGAACAGCCCGCTGGTGATGGCCTGCTACGACCTGTTCGCGGCCCACACGGTGAAGGACGACCTCGAAGAGGGCATCAAGCTGCTCGGGCCTCGGCTGGCGATGGCGCGTCTGCGCGATCGCAAGGGCGATTCGCCGGTGCAGTTGGGGACGGGTGAGCTGCCCTGCCGCGAGTTTGTGCAGTTGCTGAACGGCGCGAACTTCGGTGGCTGGGTGACCTACGAGTGGGAGAAGGCGTGGTTGCCGGAGCTGGCGTCGGCGGAGCAGGTGCTGGGCGATGTGCCGAGCACGGTGTACGGGTGGGCGAATGAGGGCCGTCCGGCGCTCGCCTCGCCCGCGGCGTGATCGACGGCGATCAACTGTGTGATCTTGCGCGGGGGCATGGGTTTGCCCTGGCGGGTGTGACGCCGGCGTCGGCGAGCGCGCACGCCGCGCATGTGCGCGCGTGGCTGGCGGCGGGCAAGCACGGCGAGATGAAATGGCTGGGCGAGCATGTGGACCAGCGGCTGGACCCGGCGGTGATGGTGCCGGGGGCGAAGAGCGTGCTGCTGGTTGGGGAGCTGTACGCGACGCGGAATGATGAGCCGGACGAGCCGCGGGCGCAGGCCGGGCGGATCGCGCGGTACGCGCGGGGGGCGGACTACCACAAGGGGATGCGCAAGCGGCTGATCGCGCTGGCGGACGCGGCGCGGGAGGCGTTCGAACTCGGCGATGGCGATGTGCTGCGGGCGTTCGTGGATACGGCTCCGGTGCTGGAGCGCGAGCACGCGGCGCGGGCGGGCCTTGGCTGGGTGGGCAAGCACACGCTGCTGATTCACCCTGCGCAGGGGAGCTGGTTCTTTCTGGGCGGGCTGATCAGCACGGTGGAGGTGAGCGTGCCGCGTGGTCAGGAGACGGTGAGCGATCACTGCGGCACCTGCACGCGGTGCATCGAGGCGTGCCCGACGGACGCGATCACGGCGCACGAGGTCGATGCGAGCCGGTGCATCAGTTACCTGACGATCGAGCATCGGTCGCCGATCGATGCCGAGTTCCACGGGGCGATCGGGGACTGGTTGTACGGGTGCGATATCTGTCAGGAGGTGTGCCCGCATAACTCGCCCAGAGATGGAAGGGATGTGGGCGAAGCGAATGCGGCGCTGCGGGCGCGGTGCACGCCGATGGATGCCGAGCACGGGCGGACGCCGGACGGTTCGGGGTTCGACCTGCTGAAGGTGCTGGGGTGGAGCGAGGACGACCGTCGCGAGGCGTTTCAGAGTTCGGCGATGAAGCGGGCGAAGCTGGACATGATCAAGCGGAACGCGCTGATTGTGCTGACGAATCAGGCGATGGCGGGGGAGGTGGATCGGGAGGTGGTGCGCGCGAGGGTGGAGGAGATAGTGGGGGATGAGGGAGAGGGGGAGTTGGTGCGGGAGACGGCGGCGGTTTGTCTCGCGCGGCTGCGCCGATGAAGAGAAGAAGGACGGGCAAGATGCCCGGCTCACCAAAGAAAGAGGCAGGCTGGAAGCCTGCCCCACTAAAAATCACTCGCACCTATGGTGCGAACCCCTCACCCCGGCCCTCTCCCGCTCACTCTACAGGTGAGGGAGAGGGAGGTAAGAATCAGCTCACTGCTCGCTGGAGGAGTTCTTCGACTTTGCTCCAGTTGATGATGTCGAAGAAGGCGTCGACATAGTCGGCGCGGCGGTTCTGGTATTTCAGGTAGTAGGCGTGTTCCCAGACATCGATGCCGAGGAGGGGGACGACGCCGGTCATCATCATGTCCTGCTGTTTTTCGCCCTGGATGACGAGGAGGCGGCTCGCGGTGGGTTCGTAGACGAGCCAGCCCCAGCCGGAGGCCTCGACGGCTTTGGCCGCGGCGGCGAAGTGGGCCTTGAAGCCGTCGTAGCCGCCGAGGTCCTTCTTGAGGTGTTCGGCGATGAGGCCTTGGGGCTGGCCGCCTCCGCCTTTGCCGGCGGGGGCCATGGTCTGCCAGAAGATGGAGTGGTTGACATGGCCGGAGCCGTGGAAGGAGAGCTCGCGGGACCAGTGCTTGATGAGTGAGGCGTCGCCGGAGCCGGAGCGGATGGCGGCGAGTTTGTCGAGGGCGTTGTTGAGGCCGTTGACATAGCCCTGGTGGTGGCGGCCGTGGTGGATCTGCATGGTCTGGGCGTCGATGGCCGGTTCGAGGGCATCGTGGGCGTAGGGGAGTTTGGGGAGGGTGTAGCGCCCGGTGGCCTCGTCGTAGCCGAGTTCCTCGGCGGTCAGGAGGGGTGTGACGCGCGAGCGGGCGCTGCTGCCGGTGCTGGATTGGGCAGCGGTGGCGACGGCACCCAGACTGAGGGCTCCCAGGGTGCCAATGGCGGCGCGTCGGGAGATGGAGGAACCGGGAGTCTGCGTATCAGTCATGGGTCATGCCTTTCTTGAGGATGGAATGCGGGTGAAAGTCCCCCCGACACGGTAGGCCAGCCGCTCGCCGGTGTCCCGCTGCAGCCGGTTTGGTCAGAGGTGGTACAGTGTGCTGCAGGATCTCACGGTTCTTACGAGGAGAAGAATTCGCCCATGTCTGCTATGGAAAACGGCGGCGCCAGCGTCGCGGAGCGTGTCGATGGCATCACCCGCGATGTCGCCGGGGTGTCCGAGCCGATCGCCAACCTGATCGAGGCGGTCGGCAGGGTGGTTGTCGGCCAGCGCGAGATGGTCGAGGGACTGATCATCGGGATGCTGTGCGACGGGCACGTGCTGCTGGAGGGTGTGCCGGGCTTGGCGAAGACGCTGACGGTGTCGACGCTGGCGGCGGCGATCCATGCGGAGTTCAAGCGGATCCAGTTCACGCCGGACCTCTTGCCGGCGGACCTCCTGGGGACTCTGATCTACAGCCCGAAGGACGGGACCTTCACGCCGCGCCGGGGTCCGATCTTCGCGAACATCGTGCTGGCGGACGAGATCAACCGGGCTCCGGCGAAGGTGCAGTCGGCGCTGCTGGAATCGATGCAGGAGCGGCAGGTGACGATCGGGGATACGACTTATCCGCTGCCGAGCCCGTTCCTGGTGCTGGCGACGCAGAACCCGATCGAGCAGGAGGGGACCTACCCGCTGCCCGAGGCGCAGGTGGACCGGTTCATGCTGAAGCTGAAGGTGGGGTATCCCAGCCGCGCCGAGGAGCGGCTGGTGCTGGACCGGATGTCGGGGATCGCGACTGCGGGCGCTTCGGTGGCGAAGGATTCGGTGGTGACGCCGGAGCAGATCGTTGCGGCCCGGGCGGTGGTGGACCGGGTGCATGTGGAAGAGCCGATCAAGGATTATGTGGTGGACCTGATCCATGCGTCGCGCACGCCTGAGCAGCTCGAGCCCCTGAACGATGGCACGAAGCTGGATCGGCTGATGGACTTTGGGGCCTCGCCCCGGGCGACGATCTCGCTGCTGCGTGCCGCGAAGGCCCACGCGTTTCTTGATGGTCGGGGTTATGTGACGCCCGACGATGTCAAGACGATGGCGCTGCCGGTGCTGCGGCACCGGATCGTCTTGAGTTACGAGGCCGAGGCGCGGGCGATGGATTCGGATGCGCTCGTGAGCGCACTGCTGTCGCGTGTGGCGGTGCCCTGATCCAGTCGATTCGCAAGGAGGAACCGATCGGCGATGGTGACGCTGCCTGACGATCTCATCCGGTATGTGAAGCAGATCGAGCTGCAGAGCCGCAAGGTCGCGGACTCTGTTTTTTCGGGCGCGTACAGCTCGGCCTATAAGGGGCGGGGTGTGGAGTTCGCCGATGTTCGCGCGTACCAGCCGGGCGATGATGTGCGCACGATCGACTGGAATGTGACGGCGCGGACGGGCGAGCCGTTCGTGAAGCAGTTCATCGAGGAGCGCGAGCTGACGGTGATGCTGGTGGTGGATGTGTCGCCGTCGTCGGGATTCGGCTCGCAGCACCAGCGCAAGATCGATGTCGCGGCCCATATGGCCGGGGTGCTGGGGCTCGCGGCGGTGCGGAGCAACGACA
Source organism: uncultured Phycisphaeraceae bacterium (assembly GCA_964543335.1). Taxonomy (GTDB): domain Bacteria; phylum Planctomycetota; class Phycisphaerae; order Phycisphaerales; family UBA1924; genus JANSXG01. Next base: position 6,693 of record CAZIXS010000051.1, read on the forward strand.
AGATTGGGCTGATCACGATCGACCGGGGCATCGAGACGGTGGTTCCGGCTCGCAAGGGCCGCAAGCACGCGCTGCGGTGCGTGAGCCAGATCCTCGAGAGCGGGCGAACCCCGACCCGGCGCCGGCCTGATCTGCGCCACACTGATCTGGCCACCGCGACGCAGCGGCTGGCGCAGGTCCTTCGTCGGAGAGCGCTGGTGATCGTGATCTCCGACTTCCTGACCGGCATGGCGCCCGAGCACTTGCACGGCTCGGAACTGGAGCGATCGCTGCAACTGATCGCTCGCAAGCACGATCTGATCGCGGCGCACCTGCGTGATCCGCGTGAGCGCGAGCTGCGCCGGGGTGGTCTGATCCAGTTGGTTGATCTCGAAACGCGTGTGCGTCGGCTCGTGGACTCTTCGAGTGCCCGCTTCCGCAAGGCGTTCCAAGGCGAGGCCGAGCAACTGGAAGCGACGATCCGCACCATCGTGACCAACGCCGGCGGGAGCATGCTGCCGGTTGAGACGGATGGCGACTGGCCGGAGAAACTGGTTGAGTTGTTCCGCGAGCGCAGCGCCGGGGCGCGGGGGCGTGGGCGATGAAGCGGCTTGTACTGATCCTCCTGCTCCTTGTGCTGCCGGTGTGGGCTTCGGCGCAAGACGCGATGGTGCGCCCGAGTGGCGAGCCGTCGCTTCGCGCTGAGGATGACTTTGCGATCATCGAGGCGTGGGCGGACATTCCCGAAGGTGGGCTCGACCTGATGGGGCGCTTCGAAGCGGTGGTCGAGGTTCGTGCGGACGCGCAGGTCCGCGTCAGTGACTTTTCCATCACCGATGTGTTCGGGGACGAGGTGCTCGTCACTGTCATCGAGTCCACGCCGCTCGCGAAGAGCACGCAGCTCGGCGATTGGTTCGGCCGCTACCGCGTCATGATCGAGCCGCTGATCGACGGCGGCATCACGCTCGGTCCGCTCCGGTTCACCTATCTGATCGATCCGAACCCTGAAACCGACCCGACCCAGCTCGAACCGACGCGTGCGACGATTTCCTCCGAGACCATCGCGCTGACAATCGCTGGTCCGGGTGGCTCGCTGCCGGAAGCGCCTCGCCCCGCCAAGGAGGTCGCCCGCCCGGAGGAACCGTTCCCCTGGCAGGCGGTGCTCGTTGCCGGGGCTGGAGTCGGGGTTGTTGCGCCGATCATCACGGCGCTGGTGCTTGCGGCACGCACGACCCGCCGTCGCACGCGCAACGAATCGCCCCAGCGCTGCATCGAGCAGCTTGAGGCGCTCGATCGTGTCGTGCGGGCGGCGGGTCCGAGTGGCATGGCGGTCGATGGGCCGGCTGTGGCGACCGAGGCGCTGACCGGCGTGCGCACGATGCTGGATGAATCACTCGGGCTGCGCTGCCGCGCGATGTCGGGCACGGAGCTTCTGGAGAGCCGCGAGCTGCGCGGTGTGCTGTCGGCGGAGGCGTACGATCATCTGCGGGCGCTCGTGGAGCGGACCGAGTCGGTGCGTTTCGCGGGCGGGACGCTCGATGAGCCCGAGGCGCACGAGTTGATCGCCTGTGCGCGTCGGCTTGCGCAGGCGGTGCAGGTGCAGCAGCAGGGGCCGGGGGGGCGGGGGGCTGTGGCGTGATCGATTTCTTCCTGGCCATCGAGTTTGTGCACGTCTGGGTGCTGTGGTTCCTGCTGCTGGTGCCGGCGGTGCTGCTGTGGGCGCTGCTCGCCCGGCGCAGTGCGGTTGCCTTCTCCACGGTGGACCGCGTGTCGCGCATCCGCCCGGGTTGGCGCGAGCGGCTGTGGTGGCTGCCGCCGGTGATCCGTTCGCTGGCGCTGGTCGGCATCATCGTCGGGGCCGCCCGGCCTCAGCAGGGCGTTGGCGATGTCAAGACGGTCACCAAGGGCGTGGCGATCATGATGGTGCTCGACCGGTCCACTTCGATGGAGCGGGCCACGATGGAGTATCGCGGAGAGACGATCGATCGTCTCGAGGGCACCAAGCGGGTGTTCCGCGACTTCGTGATCGGGAACATGAACGAGGGCGGTTCGCTGCCCGGTCGCGATGGTGACCTGATCGGGCTCATCGGGTTTGGCGCGTTCCCCGAGACCTATTGCCCGCTCGTGCGCGATTACCAGCCCCTGATCGAGGCGACGACCCGCATCACCCCCGCTCGTTCGCGGATCGAAGCGGGCACGGCCATCGGCGACGCGGTGGCGCTGGCCGCCTCGCGTCTGCGTTCGGCGGAGCAGCAGCTCTCCCGAGTCGGCACCGACGGTCAGCAGGAAACGGATCCGGATTTCAAAATCGCTTCGAAGGTGATGATCGTGCTCACCGACGGTGAAGAGATGGGCACGCGGACCCCGATGACCGCCGCTGCTGCGATTGCCAAGGAGTGGGGGATCACGATCTACACGATCGACTTCGGCAGTTTTCAGCAGGGGAGGATGTTTGGCGGCAGTGGTGCGATCTTCGAATCGATCGCGGAATCGACCGGCGGCAAGCACTTCAACATCAGCGATGAAACGAGTCTGGAGGAGGTGTACGCCGAGATCGATGCCCTGGAACCGACCGAGATCGAGCGGGTGGAGTTCTCCTCGTACATCGAGCGGTTTGATCTGTTCGTTCTGATCGCGCTGGGCCTGATCGGGCTCGACACGCTGCTGAGTTGGGGACTGCTGCGGAGGGCTGCCTGATGCGTCTGCTGCATGTCGAGTGGATCGAGTGGCTGTGGTTGCTTCCGATCGTGGTCGGCCTGCTGAGTTGGGCGATCGGGGCGGCGCGGATGGCTCGTTCGCGGTTCATGCGCCCGGAATCGGCGCCTCGCCATACCGAGCGTTTCGGGTTGACGCGTTCGGTCTGCCGCGTGGTGCTCCTGTCGATCGGCCTGAGCGCGATCCTGTTCGCGCTGGCCCGTCCGGTGGATCGTGCCCGGTCCGCGCCGGTGACGACGATGGGGCGCGATGTGTGCTTTGTGATCGATGTCTCGCGGTCGATGCTGGCCGAGGATCTTGCTCCGAACCGGCTGGAGCGTTCGAAGCTCTGGATCAAGGACACGCTGGAGGTGCTGTCGGGCGACCGGGTGGCGCTCGTGGCGTTCGCGGGCGATGCGGTGGTGGTGTGCCCTCTCACGCACGATTACGGGTACTTCGCGACGATGGTCGAGGAGCTGCGCCCGGAGTCGGTGTTCCAGGGTGGGACGATGATCGGCGATGCCATGCGGACCGCGCTCGACCGGGTGTTCCTTGATCAGGACGCCGCACGCTTTCAGGACATCATCCTCATCACCGACGGTGAGGATCAGGGCAGTTTTCCGATCAGCGCGGCGGAGGCGGTCGGTGAACGCGGTATCCGTCTGATCGCGCTGGGCATCGGCGATGCCTCGGAAGGGGCGAAGATCCCGACCACGGTCAACGGCCAGCCCGCGTTCATGACCGACGAAGAAGGTCAGCCGGTGATCAGCCGCCTTGATGAGGACACCCTGCGAGACATGGTGGCCTTCACCCCTGCGGGGCGGTACTACTCGGTTCGCACCGGTGATGTCCGCCTCGATGAGATCTACCGCACCCTGATGGAAGATGCCGAGCAGCGGGTGCTCGAAGCGACCGACACGATCGTCTACCGCGAGTGGTTCCCGGCCCTGCTCGGGCTGGCGGCACTGGTTCTGATGCTGGAGGTGATCCTTGCTCGACGCTAAAGCCATCCTTGTTTCCGCAACGGTGTTCGGCGGGCTGATCGGGGGACTGACGCCGCTCGCGGGGGCGCAATCGATCGGGCCACAGCGTCCCTCGGCCGCCGAGCGTTTTCAGCAGATGCCCGGCATCCGCAGCATCCCGGGCCTGAACGGGCAGCCGTTTGTCATTCCCGGTCTGGGTGGCGGGACACCCGCTGCCGATGAGCCTGAGAGGCCGAAGGAGCCCTCCCCGGAAGCGCTCGCGCAGATCGCGGAGAACCTGGATCGCTCGCGGCGCCTGGTCGAACTCGGCATCGGCTGGTTGAAGGATGGGCGCACGGTCGATGCGACCGCCGCCTTCGAAGCGCTGCGCGAGCGGCACCCCGAGATGGTCGCGCTCGCTTTGTATAACCAGGGCTGCGTGAGTCTGGCCGATGGCGACCGGGCGTTGGCGGAGCAGTTCTTTCAGCGCGTGCTGGCCGAACCGGATGCCGAGCGTATGCATCGGCTGGCGACCTACAACCTCGGTTCGATCCGACTGGATCGGGTGGCGAACCGTTTGGAAGAGGTTTTCCCTGGTCTCGATCCGATCCGCAACGCGCTGCAGTCGGGCCCGGAGCAGGCCTGGGCTTCGTACAGCCAGGCGGTCGATCGCTCGATCGCGGACCTAACGATTGCCTCGTCGATGTTCCGGGCCGCGTTGATCGCCGATTCGAGCGACAGCGCCGCGCTGGACAACCTTCGGTACGCTCGGGCGCAGATCATCGAGTTCCGTCGCGAGCGCGAGGCCAAGCGGGCTGAGTTCGAGGAATTCATGAAGGAAGTGATCACGCCGCAGGATGCGCTGCAGAAGATCATGGACCTCACGCAGCGCCAGCTCGACCTGGCCAACGACACCGGATCCGCGCAGCGTTTGCGTTCCAGTGAGCAGCAGGAGCGGGTGCAGGAGATTCTGACTGATCAGCAGCGGGTGACCGCGGAAACCGAGGATCTTTTGAGGCGTCTGGACGCGATGGCGCGCCGGAGCGATGAGCTGTTCGGCGAGGAGAACCCGCTGTTCGCGCAGTTGTACGATCAGCTGCTCGACTCAGGGGCGGATGCGATCGCCGACGCGATCGCGGGTCAGCGCTGGGCCGACTTCGAGCTGCGTGGCGACGAACTCGAGGCTGCGCAGGACCTGCAGATGCAGGCGCACGAGGATCTGCGTTCGATCCTCGAAGACTTCGCGGCGCAGACCGAGGACCTGATGGAACTCATGGAACTCTTCGCCGAGCAGTTGCGGGAGCAGATCGAGCAGGCCGAGATGGAGTTCGACGGCGCTCCTCCTCCGCCTCCGCCGGGTGGTCAGCCGATCGAACTCGAGACCAGCAACCTGCCCGAAGGGCAAGACTTTCAGGATCGGGTGCTCAGGAAAGAGAGCATCGACACCCGCAATCGGGATAACGCCCAGCGACCCGGCCGCCGCGACCAAGGAAACGAGGACTGGTAATGCCCGTGATCCGTGTGTTTCTCTTCTCCGTGGTTCTGCTGCTCTCGCTGACGCGGGCGGCGTTCGCACAGGGTGAACCGACCGCCACCGCCTCGCTCAACAGCGGCGCGGTGTATGTCGGGGATGCGCTCATTCTCACGGTGGAGGTCTCCAACGCCGAGCCGGATTCGGCGCCCGAGATCGGCTCGGGCGCTGCGCTCGGCTTCGATGCGCAGTTTCTCAGGCAGCAGAACCAGAGTTTTTCCAGCACCATCATCGTGAATGGCGAAGTTTCGGAGACCAGTACCGTCAGCTTTCTGTTGTACTACAGCATCACGCCCCGACGCGCTGGAACTTTCGAGATCCCATCGATCAGGATCGAGGCCGATGGGAAGGTGCTGCGTACGCAGCCTATCGAGTTCCGCGCTGTTCAGCCGACGGCGCGTGAGGACCTGATCGCGAGCCTGAGCGTGTCCAGTGATTCGCCGTATGTCGGCCAGCCCGTGCTGGTGTCTCTGGAGATCCTGGTCAACGCCGGTTCGTCCCTGAACAACCCCGTGTTCGCGCTTCCGGATATCGATGAGCGGTTCTCGGTGCAGGCCGATTCCTCGGCGAACCGGCGTGCGCGTGGCCTGCTGAACTTCCTCGGCTCGCCGACGAGCACGCAGATCGACCGCATCGAGCGCGACGGTCAGTCGTACGACCGGCTGCGAGCCGAGCGGCGCATCGTCCCGCAGGAGGCGGGCACCTTCGAGATCGGCCCGGGGATCTGGATCTGCGACTTCGCACCGCCGCGGGCCAGGCGTGCGGCACGCGTTGCGGTGCCGACCAACTCGATCACGCTTTCGGTGAAGGACCTGCCGCAGGAAGGTCGTCCGGCGGACTTTTCCGGGTTGATCGGCAAGTACACCATCCGGGCTACGGCGACGCCCACGAGTGTTCGCATCGGTGATCCGATCCGCTTTGAACTGACCCTGGAAGGTCCGGGCGATCTGCGGCGTGTGCCAACGCCCGATCTGCAGGATCTGCCCGGGTTCGACAGTGGGTTCCGTTTCGCCGAGCGCGACACGGAACGCAGCGTGCGCGACGGCAGCGTGACGTTCCGGTATGTGCTGCGGGTGATCACGGACGCGGTGGACTCGATCCCGCGTGTGGTGCTGAGCACCTTCGATCCCGAAGCCGCGGAATACGCGATGCTTGAGACGGATCCGATCCCGCTGGATGTGGAGCCCTCGCGCGTCGTGACCGCGGTGGACGGAGAATCGTTCTCGAGGCCGACCGCCGAGGCCCAGCGGGTGATCTCGGCGCCGAAATCGCTCTCGGCGAGCCGTCAGGGCGAGGCGCTGCTGCGTTCGGGTCGGCTGACGCTGGGCGAGGCGGTGCGTTCGCCGCTGGTGATCGGCGCGATCGCCGCTCCGCCGCTGGCGTACTTCGCGCTGCTCGGCGTGATCGCGGCCCGCCGGCGCAGCGAGCGCGCTGCCGCGGCGGTGGAGCCCGCGCCCGCTGCCCGTCGTGCGCTGGCGGAACTGCGCCGGAGCAGCGGCAAGCCCGCCGAGGCGATTCGCGATGCGTTTATCTGTTACGAATCACTGCGGAGCGCGCAGAATGCCGATGCCGTGACGCCCGGTGAGGCGGTGCGCCGCATCCGTGTGGATCGTCCCGCGCTGGCCGACCGGGCCGAGAAGCTGCTGGATTCGTGCGAAGCCGCCCGGTACGCGGGCAAGGCCCAGGCTTGCACGCCCAAGGATCTGGAGGCAGCGCAGTCCCTGTGGCAGGAACTCGCTCGCCATTCGAGCGTGACGGAGGTGTCGCGATGATCCGGATCACCCTGCTGGTGGCCATGCTCGCGTTCTGGGTCGGGACTGCGGGCGCTCAGGACGAATCGCGTTCTGCCTCGGAGATCGCCGAGCGCTCATCGCTCGCGTTCCAGGAGGCCATCGAAGTGATCGCTTCCGACCGGGCGGCGGCGCTCGACAAGATCGATGAATCGATCGCGCTGCTGGAATCGCTGATCCGCGAGCACGGCGTGGAGAACGCCTCGATCCACTTCAACATCGCCAACGCGTACGCGCTTGCGGAGCGGTGGGGGCGTGCGATCGAGCATTACCGCCTGGCGCTGCTGCAGGACCCCACCGACCACGAGGTTGCCGACAATCTCACCTACATCCGCACACGCGTGCCCGATCAACTCGGCACGCCGCTCACGCCCTCGCGCACGCGCACGGTGCTCGATGCCATCCCGGTCTCTGTTCGCATCGGAGTGCCGATCGCGCTGCTTGTGGGTGTGTGGGGGATGCTGTTTGCACGGGCCGCGCTGCGCGAGCGGGATCGGCGCCGGGCCGATCCTGCGATGGTCGATGAAGGGCGCACCGCCCCGGTTCCGCTCTGGCCTGTGTGGGTGCTTGCGTCGCTCGCGCTGATCAGCAGCGGCACGATCGTGTTCGACCTGCTGTGGCCCGCGCCGACGATGGGCGTGGTCGTCGATGCTCCGGCGGTTGCTCGTCAGGGGCCGAGCGAAGCCGCGTACGACCCGGCGTTCACCCGTCCGCTTAGCCCGGGTGTGGAGTTCCGTGTGCTGGAGATCCGCGACGGGATCGATGCGCCAGGGCAGTGGGTTCTCGGCGAGTTCGGCGATGAACGCCGGGCGTGGTTCCGGCGCGGGTCGGTGTCGTTGATTGGGAGTTGAGCCGGCGGGTCAGCGTCCCCGGCTGATCTTGCCGCCCATCCGGCGCGGCGGGAGCTTGGTCGGCACGACGCCGCCGGGGAACTTGCTCGCGTCCACCTTCTCCTTGACCGCCGGCACTTCGGGCGCGGCGCTCTTGTAGCGGTTCTTGGAGCTGAGCATCTCGCGGCGCTGGGCTTCGCGCTTGCGCTGTTCTTCGATGTCCGAGGGCACCGGGCCGGGCTCGAAATCGTCGTAGCTGCGTGAGGGCACATGCGTGTTCGCGAGTTGCTCAACCTCGGTCAGCAGGTCGCCCTGGTCCGGGCTGACGAAGCTGAACGCCACCCCGCCTCGTCCAGCGCGGGCGGTCCGCCCGATGCGGTGGATGTAGATCTCGGGGTCCTCGGGCAGGTCGAAGTTGATGACATGGGTGATGCCATCGACATCGAGCCCGCGGGCGGCGAGGTCCGACGCGACGAGGATGTGCAGTTCGCCGGCGTGGAGATGCTCCATGATCTGGTTGCGCTTGCCCTGGGGAAGGTCGCCGTGGATCGCCGCGGCGTTGATCCCAGAGCGGCGCAACCCCTCGGTGATCTTGTCCACCGTGCGTTTCATGCGGCAGAAGACCAGCGCCAGTTCGGGTTCTTCCTTCTTGAGCACATGGCGGAGCAGGCGGCTCTTGTCCCACGGCTCGACGGTGAAGTAGTACTGGTCCACCAGCGAGACGGTCAGCGAGCCGCCGACGGTCTCGAGGCGCTCGGCGTCCTTCTTCATGAACGCTCGCCCGAGCGATTCGATCTCGGGGCTGATCGTCGCGGACACGAACACGGTCTGGTGGTCGCGCTTGATGCCCGCGAGGATCTTGCGGATGTCGTCGCGGAAGCCGATGTCCAGCATGCGGTCGACCTCGTCGAGCACGACGAAGCGGACATTGTCCTGGTTCAGGTAGCCGCGCCCGATCATGTCCATGTAGCGCCCGGGGGTCGCGACGATGATCTCGGGGTTCTTGGAGAGGCTCTTGGCCTGGGTGTCGATTTTCTGGCCGCCGTAGACCGTCACCATCCTCAGGGGCGTGTGCTTGGCGAAGCTGCGGAGTTCGTCGGTGATCTGGATCGCCAGTTCGCGGGTCGGCGCGAGGATCACCGCCTGGAACGGAAGGCCTCGGATGCAGTTGTTGATGACCGGGAGGCCGAAGGCGGCGGTCTTGCCCGAGCCGGTGCGGGACTGGCCGAGGACATCCTTGCCGGCGAGGACGAGGGGCACCATCTCGGCCTGGATTTTGGTCGGGCTCTTGAAGCCGAGTTCGGCGAGGGCCTTGCGGACCGTGGCCCGCAGGCCGATGTCTTCGAAGCTCTTGCCGGCGAAGATCTCTTCCCACTTCTTGTCGGTCTTGCCTTGGGGCTTGCCGGCCTTCTCGGTGGGCTTCGCGGGGGCTTTGGTTTCGGATTTCTCCGGTGCGGGCGGGCTGGTGGAATCGTCCCTGGCCGGCTTGGAGCTCTTCTTGAGGTCGCGCGGCGCGCGGGCCGGCTTCTTGGGTTCCGGCGAGGACTCGCCCTTCACTTCCGCAGCGGCTTTCACCGCGCCCTTGGTCTGCGAAAGGACCGAGGCGGGCGCCTTCTTCGGTGTGCGCTTCGTGGTTCGTTTGCTGGTTTTCGATGCGCGCGGATCTGGTGTCGTCTCGCTCATGGTGCGATCAATATTCCCCGGCGAGGGTCCCGCGGCGGATCCGGAGCAGCACTCCCTTGCGTCGCTGTGGCGCGAAGAAGGGAGCAGTGCTTCAAACCCTGCACGCGACTCGGAATCTCGAACGCTCGCCGGTGGCGATCGGTCCGAGGGAACCCCGCTCGTGTGGTAGAATCCGCCCGATGTGCCGGCCTTGCACGGCCCGGATTCTGTGTTGGTGAACAAGTTGGTCTGGCCGAAATCAAGGGCGAAACAAGCCGCCCTCGGTTCTGATCCTAGACCATCCCAGAGGCCGATACAACTTCTGTCCGTTTCGAGGGACCCAAAAGCCAGTAATCGACAGGAATTCGCCGTTCGTGAGCTCGACCAGTGTCATCGAAGTCGATCTCACCGCGCTCGAGCGGAACCTCGCGATTATCCGAGGTGTGCTTTCCAGCGGCCTCGATGAGGCCTCCCCGCCTGCCACCCCGCCCCCCCCCCCGGGGGTCTGCGCGGTCCTCAAAGCCGATGGCTACGGCCTGGGAGCGGTCCGCCTGGCCAAGCGGCTGACGGCTCCCAAGGCCACCCGGGCGGTGGAGATGATCGCCGTCTACACCCCCGATGAGGCCCGCGAGCTGATCGATGCCGCGATCACCACACCGATCCTCGTGCTGATGCCGGTGGCGGGCTTCGACCGGCACGACCCGCTGTACCACGCTCTCAGCAAGGGGCAGATCCACCTCACGGTGCACGACCGCGACAATCTGGACGCGGTCACCCGGACCGCCGAGCACCTCGGAGCGATCCTGCCCGTCCACCTGAAGATCGACACCGGCATGTCGCGAGGCGGCGCACCGCCCCGCCAGGCCGGAGCGCTGCTGGCCAAGATCACCGACCACCCGCGCCTGCGTCTGGCCGGGGTGTTCACGCACTTCGCCTCGGCCGATTCGAGCGCTGACCTGACGCGCGATCAGGCCCAGAGCTTCCTGAATGTCCTGCGCCTCAGCGAGGCCCGCCTGCCCGGGGACTGCCTCATCCACGAGGCGAACTCGTACGCGACCTTCCGCTCGGCGGCGCTGCACGCCGACATGGTGCGGATCGGGCTGGCGCTGCTGGGCTACGGGGCCGAGTCGGTCGGTGAGGGCGACCGCTACGAGTTCGGCGCGGCGTTCCGCCAGTTGACCCCGATCCTCCGCTGGACCTCGTCGGTTGTTCAGACCAAGCACATCGCCCCCGGCACGCCTGTCGGTTACGGATCGGTCTGGACCGCGCCCAAGCGGGCGGCCGGCGACACGCGCCTGGCCATCGTGCCGGTGGGCTACGCCGACGGCTACCCCGTGGCGCTTTCCAGCGACCGCGCCAGCCATCCGGCGCTCGATCTGGAGCACACGGCGCGCGTGGGCTTCGAGATTTCGACGGGCATCCGCGCGTACGCCCCGGTGGTCGGGCGGGTGAGCATGGACCAGATCATCATCGATGTGACCGACCTGCCGGAGCGATCGACCGGCGTGGGTGCGCCGGTGGAGATCGTGGGCAACAACCCGAGCGCTCCGAACCATCTGGCGACGCTGGCGAAGATCGCCGGGACGATCACGCACGAACTGCTCTGCCGCATGTCCCCGCGGATCGAACGGAGGTACCTTCACCTCCCAAAGCCAGTCGAGCAGGAGCGACCTGCTGAGCGCATCACTCGAGCCCTCGAAGGGGCCGGTGGAATTCCGAGCAACCCGCTTGCGCTTCGCGAGGTCGAGTCCAAGCGGTTGATTGAGCGGATGGCGGCGGCGCAGAGTGGGATACGGTGAGTGATGACCTTTTCTCCCCTCGCGGGAGAAGGTGGCCTTCTTGCGCACACATGCTCAAACAAGTTTGAGCATGCCACACGAAGTCCATCGCACCGCGGGTGCGAACCCCTCACGCCAGCCGCATTGCTGGCTCTGACTCCGACCGTCCCAGAATATCCCCAACCACCTCGCGCACACAGCTGCGCTGCGACGACCACACATACTTCATCGCCAGCGCATTCACCGCGTCCCGGTCTGCCGGCAGGTCGATCGCGTTCCACCGATGGGCGTCGTGTTCGTTGTTGAGTGTTGGCTCGAAGTCCGGGCGGACTCTGGCGGCGAAGCGGGGCATGAGGACGATGCAGTCCCACAGCGGCTGGTAGAACGGGTAGACCTGGCCGAGGAACCACAGGCCGGTCAGGTCGTCCGGGCCCGCGCCGATTTCTTCCTGCAGTTCGCGCAGCGCGGCGTCGATGGCCTTTTCTCCTTCATCGATGCCGCCCATGACGGTTTGCCAGGTGCCCGGCGCGGGTTCCTTGACGCGCCGGATCTGCAGGAACTCCGCGCGCTTGGGCGGGGTGGACGCGTCGGCACCGAACTCGCGGAAGACATACACATCCACCGCGTCGGTTCGGATGGGCGGGCCGGAACGCGGCGTGCCCGAGAGCGTTGGCCCGCGCTGGTTCACTGGGCGTCCCCCCCATCCCCGTCGATGGTGGTGCGCAGCGCCCGCGCGATGGGGCGGGCCTTGTCGAGTGTTTCCAGCCATTCCGCACTGGGCACGGAGTCCGCCACGATGCCCGCGCCGACGGGGAGTGTGATGCTGCCGCGGGCGTCGGTGGGTGTCGAGCCGGGTTCGCACTCGATCGTCAGCGTGCGGATGGCGACGCTCATGCTCGCGAGGGTCGGCGCGAGCAGGGCAATCGTGCCGCAGTAGAAGCCGCGGGGGTCGGTTTCGAGTTCATCGATGATCTGCATCGCGCGGATCTTCGGAGCGCCGGTGATCGATCCGGGTGGGAAAGTCGCGTTCATCAGGTCGCTCAGCGTTGCGTGGTCGCGGAGGACCGCGCTCACGGTCGCGACGGCGTGGTCGATGCTTCCCGCATGGTGGCGCTCGATCACGCGGGGTTGGGTTACGCGCACGCTGCCGAACTTCGCGACTCGTCCGAGGTCGTTGCGCATGAGGTCCACGATCATCGCAAGTTCGGCGTGGTCCTTTGCGCTCGCTTCGAGTTCGCCCGAGGAGGCCGCGCTCGCGGGGCGTGTGCCCTTGATCGGGCGCGAGGTGACGGCGATGCCGCCCGCCTCGCGCTGCGCCCGCAGGAAGAGCTCCGGGCTGACCGAGATCACGATGCGCTTCAGTTCACCCGAGGCATCGCGGTCTTCGAGGTACGCGCCGAAGCCCGGGCCGAGGGT